>CANQTX010000017.1 GCA_947626885.1 uncultured Clostridia bacterium
GTACAAATTTTTATCTAACAAATTATTTAAAAAAATTTTTTTGAAAAACTATTGACAATTAATAGTTAGTCTTTTATTTAACATCACTATATAATAGAAGTCGAAAAATGTCAATGAAACTTCTAAAACAAATAATCAGAGGAAAATCGAGAGATAAAATACCCAATGGCAGTTATTACAAAATAAATTGGATATTGACTTTTACAAAAGCTTATTGTAAGATTTCTATAATAAAAACGATTACAAAGGAGGTTTTTTATGAAAAAAGTAGCGGTTTTACTAGCAGATGGATTTGAAGAAATTGAAGCTTTAACAACTGTGGATATTTTGAGAAGAGCACAAATTATTTGTGACATGATTAGTATAACAAATGAATTGGTGTCTGGTGCACATAACATTACAGTAAAGGTTGATAAAGTATTACAACAAGAAACTATAGAAGAGTATGATATGCTTGTTTTACCAGGTGGAATGCCAGGTGCAACAAATTTAGCAAAGAATAACAAAGTCATGGAAATTATAAAAAATTTTAGTGATAACAAAAAGAAGTATGTAGCAGCTATTTGTGCTTCACCTGCTGTAGTATTATCTAAAGCAGGTATTACTCATGATAAATATATTACATCTTATCCAGGTGCAGCATTTGAATCTCTTTTAGAAGAAAGTAATTATGTAGAAGAATTGGTTGTTATAGATGATAATATTATTACTAGTAGAGGACCTGCGACAGCAATGTTATTTGCTTACAAGTTAGTTGATATATTAGGTGGCAATAGTCAATCTTTAAAAACAGAAATGCTTTGGGATATGTTAGAAGAAGAAAAAGAATAGGAGGGGGTTATATGTTAAAAGAAAGATTAATGGAGGATTTAAAAACCTCTATGAAAGAAAAGAATGAAATAAGAAAAAATACCATTCAAATGGTAAGAGCGTCTATTCTTCAAATAGAAAAAGATAAAGGAATACAAGTAGAAGATGATAAAATTCTTGAAATGATAGCAAAAGAGGTAAAAACTAAAAAAGATGCTCTTTCAGATTTTGAGAAAGCTGGTAGAGATGATTTAATAAAACAAACCAATAAGGAAATAGAAATTCTAACAGAATATTTACCAAAACAACTTACATATGAAGAAATAAAAGAGAAAGTATCTGCTATTATTCAAGCTGTTGGTGCAACTTCTATGAAAGATATGGGAGTGGTTATGAAAGAGGCAAAAGCACAAATAGGTACTGCAGCAGATGGAAAAAGTATTCATGAAGTTGTCAAAGAGCTATTAGGATAGCAAATAATAAATACACTCTCTAGTATGATGATACCACTGAATTCTATGTATAATTTACTAAATTATGTAAAAACTAAAGAAAAAGAAACATAAGTAAATTTTGAAAAATGATATAATTGCAATAGGAAAATTAAGAATTTTTTCAATCTACTTATATTTTAAGGAAGGGAAGAAACAATGAAAAGTTTTTGGAGTCTAGAGAGTGAAAAACAAAGAGAATTTACTTCTTTACAAGAAGATATACAAGTAGATGTATGTATTATTGGTGGTGGCATAGCGGGGTTAACTGCAGCATATAAATTATTGCAAGAAGGAAAGCGTGTTGCTTTGTTAGAAAGGGACACCATTTGTTCTCATACAAGTGCTGGAACAACGGGAAAAGTAACTAGTCAACATGGTATTTTATATAAGTATTTAATAGATTCTCAAGGAAAAGAATTTGCTAAAAAGTATTTTGAAGCAAATCAAATGGCTGTGTTAGAGATAGAAAAGTTAATAGAGAAAGAAAAAATAGCATGTGATTTTGAAAAAGTAAATGCTTATGTTTTTACAGAACAAAAGCAAGAACTTCAGAAGATTAAAGAAGAAGTGAAAGCAACAAAACAATTAGGTATTAATTCTAACTTTGTTAATGATATTGCATTACCATTGGATATTATTGGTGCAATAGAATTTAAAGAACAAGCACAATTTCATCCTGTAAAATATGGTTATGGATTGGCCAATAGTATACAGAATAGTGGTGGAAAAATTTATGAATATGCCAAAGTGATAGAGGTTAATAAAACAGAGGAAGAATATGCTATTAGAGTTGCTAATCATACAGTAACAGCAGATTATGTTGTTATTACAACGCGTTATCCTTTTATTACAACACCGGGATATTACTTTATAAAAATGTACCAATCTACTTCTTATGCTGTATTAGTAGATACACATGCAGAGGTACCTGAAGGTGGCATTTATATTAATGTAGAGCAACCACAATTATCATTTAGAGTTGTCAAAGATGGTAACAAAAAGCTTTTATTAATTGTGGGCTATGATCATAAGACAGGTGAAGATGTAATAGGAAATCGCTATGAGTATTTATTTAGTAGAGTAAGAAATCTATATCCGAATGCAGAAGTTATTGCACAATGGTGTGCAGAAGATTGTATAAGTTTAGATAAAATCCCCTATATTGGTGTATTCTCGAAAACGATGCCAAATGTTTATGTTGCAACAGGCTTTAATAAATGGGGTATGACTACCTCTTATGTAGCAGCTAGTATTATAACAGATGAGATTGTAGGAAGGAAAAATGTATATGCTGATGTTTTTAGAAGTTTGAGATTAGAACCTCTTAAAAATAAAGACGAAATGAAGAATATGATAGAAGCATCTACAAAATCGTTAATAGGAGATAGACTAAAAGGAAAAGATACGCCCACTTGTACACATTTGGGATGTAAACTTACATGGAATGCCATTGAAAAAACATGGGATTGTCCATGTCATGGTTCACGTTATACGGAAAGAGGAAATGTTATAGAGGGACCAGCTGTTAGCGATTTTAAATAAAATGATAAAATTATTCAAAGATGTATCTTGACAAAATATAAAAATGGGATATAATAACCATGTATGAAACAAGGGAGATACATTTTATGAAAAATATAAATAACAGTTTTTTCAATAAAATATATCATTTACAAAATAGTTTGAAACAAACTAGCTTATTTGGTATAGGAAAAGTGTAACTAAAGAGATAGCAATCTGCTATCTTTTTTAGATTGTTTAAAAAATAAAAAACAATCTTATGATTAAAGCAGAATATAAGTACTGTATGAAAAAATAAGTAATATGTGTAATAAAAGGAGAATGAAATATGGTAAATGTAGTATTAGGTACTTTTTTTGGTGATGAAGGAAAAGGAAAAATTATTGACTTTCTTTCAGAGAATGCAGATATTTCTGTAAGATGTACAGGGGGGAATAATGCAGGACATACAATTTATGTAAATGGAGAAAAATTTGCTTTTCATTTAATACCATCTGGTATTTTAAATAAAGGTACAAAAGCAGTTATTGGGAATGGTGTTGTCATAGATCCTAAAATTCTAATAGAAGAAATTGAAAATTTAAAAGCACATAATATAGAAGTGAATAATTTATTTATTAGTGATAAAGCTCATATTATTTTTCCGTATCATATTGCGATGGATAACTTATTAGAAGAAAGAAGAATCGACAAAATAGGAACAACTAAAAGAGGAATAGGACCTGCTTATTGTGATAAATATGAAAGATGTGGTATTCGTGCCCAAGATCTTATATCACCTCGATTTAGAGAAATGATAACTAAAAATGTCAATAGTAAGAATACGATTTTAAAAGCGTATGGTTATGAGGAATTTCATTGTGAAGAAATTATTAAAGAATATGAAACTTATGCGGCATACTTAAAACCATATATTACTGATACTGTATACTTATTACATGAAGGAATACAGAATAATCAAAATATCGTGTGTGAAGGGGCACAAGCAACTTTGTTAGATATTGATTTTGGAAATTATCCTTTTGTAACGTCATCTAATCCTACTATTGGTGGTGTTTGCACAGGTACCGGAATAGGTGCTAAGTATATAGGAGAAGTTTATGGGGTTTTAAAAGCATATTCTTCCAAAGTAGGGGAAGGACCTTATATGACAGAAGAAGCTAATCAAATAGGAGATTTAATTAGAGAATTAGGGCATGAATATGGCACGACAACGAAGAGACCAAGAAGATGTGGCTGGCTAGATTTAGTAGCATTGAAGTATGCTGTTATGATTAATGGTATTACAGGCCTTGCTATTAATCATGTGGATACAGTAGGAAAATTAAAGAAAATAAAACTTTGTGTAGCATATCGTTATAAAGGAGAAATCAATATGAGGTATACAAACAACTTAGAATATTTAGCAGAATGCGAACCAGTATATGAAGAATTTGATGGAAATTTTGGCGATATTAGTCATATTAAAAAAAGAGAAGATTTACCAGAAAATGCTAAAAAATATTTAACACGTATAGAACAAGTGGTAGGAGTGCCTATCAAATTTATTGGAACAGGACCAGAAAGGGAGAATATGATTGTGGTAAAATCATAGAGAAAAACGTGTAGGACACATCAAATGAAAATAAAATAAATAAAAAATGCAAAAAAGTCTTTATTTTATATAGGAAATGTGATATAATATTTACATTCTTCGTTTTTAAAAGTAATGAAGATAATTTATGTATATAGAAAAGAAACATAACAAAAGAGAAATAATTTTATAAATCTATAAATGTAAATACATATATAGGAGGTAGCATATGTCTAATATGCAATTTAGTGTTAATCCGGAAGCGGTCATTTCTAATATATTCAATACAGATATTCAGGCACGAATGTATTGTAAATGTAAATATTCTCACGATCCAGAGGAATTTCTGAAAGCTCTAAAACGATATGAGGATGCAAATATTATAGGAATTCCAACAGTTACATCTTTTATGAAAAAATATCCCAATGTGTTTAAAAATACACATTTAATTACTAGTAGACATAATGTTTTCGAGGATATTACATCTTTAGCACCTTATTTTTATACAAATGTAGCAGATGACAAAATAAAAAGTACTATGAATATTATAGGAGATGTATCTGAAGAAGAAATAGAAAATATGCAAGCTTTTTTCCAAGATTTTCATCAATTATCAGAAAATCCAGAAATACAAGCAATCATTCAAGAAACAGAAGCTTATAAGAGAGAAATACAAAGATTATGGAAAAGAAATGAATCAGAAGTATTGAATTATATAGAGGAGATTTTAGGATATAAGCCAGAAATACAGGGAGAAACAGAAATAAATGTTATGTGTCCTAATGTGAATACCAATAAAGTCGTTTATGGACCTTCTCATACGAAAACAAATTCTCAAAAAACGTATTTTCTTTTTAGTGAAAGAGAAGCAACATCATCTCCTGAAAAAATAATAGCAAGTATTGCACATTTTGTTGTACATCAACAAATATTACCGTATAAATTAACTATGACAAAAGAGAAAAAAGAAACTTTTCATGCTTTTATTAAATTTTTAACCAACAAAGAAATTTATTATATGCTTAAACAAGATAGTTTTAGCCCACTAGAAGTAGTAACACCTAGAGAAAATGCAAAAGTAATGGCAAAAGTATATCCATATTGGTTAGGATATCGTTATAGAATGGATACGAATCCAGTAGATCAAATAACAAAAGCAATTGCTAGAGATAAAGCTTATGTTCATACCTTAGCTAAAACATCCAAGAAGAGAAAATTATATGAAGATTATGCTTTTGATCAATTAGATGCGCATAAAATAGCAAAATTTACTGCTACATTTTTCAAATATAAAAAGAATAGAACACTATATGAATGGAATGATGCTATTAGATTGCAGGATAGTGACAATATATATAAAAAAGAAGATGGTTTAAAGACGATACCTGATGAAGAGTGTAGTAAATAAAGTAGGTAAAATTATTTACATAAGAGTATTTTATTGTTACAACAATAAAATAGGAGGAAAGGATGAAAAATAAAGGGAATATAATACTTTTAATCGTAGCGATTGTAGTATTTTGTATCGCATTGATTTTTGCAATTTGGGCATTTCAACCAATTAAGAATAAAAAAATAGAACAACCAAATGCAGAAAATATTACTAATGATAATCAAGCAACAAGCGAAAATGCGAATCAGGTAAATAATAAAAATACTACGCATATGGTTAATAATACTGTACTGGACAGCAATGCGAATATAACTGAGACAAAGAATGATATAAATGCTTTAGTAGAAGATACTGGGGAGGAAGTTTCAAAAACAAAAGATTTATCTATCACTTATACAGATTTTACAGTGTTTGATAAAGAAAACCAAGAAATAAAATTATCAGATTTTCAAAATACACCTGTTATGGTATTATTTTGGAATAGTGATAATGCGGAATCTGTGGAAATGCTAAAAAGAGTGAATCAATTATATGAAATGTATAACAATAAAATACAATTTCTAGCAGTGAGTACACAGGATATCAATATAGATGCATTTATACAACAATATTCTTGGGAAGTAACGATGCCTATATATTTTGATCTCAATCAAGAATATGCTAATACTTTAAAAATAGAAGAATTGCCGGCTATGTTGTATATTAATAAAGAAAATGAAGTATTTAATGCTAAAACAGGCCTTACAACGAATGATGCTCTAGAGGCAAATTTAGATGTTTTGATTGAAAATTATTAAATAAAAAATATTTTGAGAAGATATATTTTTAAAGATACTATTTAGAAATATGTCTTTTTTATATGCAAAGAAAGTGTCTTGTAAAGTTAGTAGATATTCTTTTCTGATAAAACATGCGAGTTTTATTCTTTAAGAAAGAAATGGGTGATGATAATAGAAAATACTCCCCATACATATAAAAATAAAGATAAAATCTGATATAGAAATAGCGTACAAAAGACCTTTTGTTTGGAAAACGATATAGCCAATTATGCTTACCAAAATAGTGATAAAACATTTGGTAATATAAAGAACAATCGTATGCTTGTAAGATTGATGAAAGACAAAATAAAATGGTAGTAATAATTGTAATCCTAAAAAGCTACTAGAAATGAGTAGAATCTTTAAACAATAAATTGCATATTGTTTTACACCATTGGTTTGGGTAAATAGAGATAGTATTTGCTGAGAAAAATGATATAACATATAAGATAAGATAGATCCTAATAAAACAGAACACAAAAGTGCTTGCATAAATGTTTTTTTATTTTGATAGTTCCTTTTTTGTAAAGCAATAATCCATTGTGGTAGCAATAAAATGAAATAAATAATACCTATAATATTTAAAGTATCCATTTTATATAAATCCATTTTCCAGCACCTCTTTTTTATTATATCATAAAATGTAAAATAGCAAAATTAAGAATCTTGAAAAATAAAATAAAAAAAATGAAAAAAAATTGAAAAAACTATTGCAAAATAGAAAAAGATATATTAAAATTTAATTGAAGTGGAGAGAAGTGGTAGAAAGTGGTAAAAAAGGGGAAGGAGTTTTAATCAAGTGCTAATTGGCGAATATGAGCATTCTCTAGATGCTAAAGGTAGATTGATAATGCCAGCTAGGTTAAGAGAAGATATTGGTGAAAAGTTTATAATAACAAAAGGGTTAGATGGTTGTTTATTTGCTTTTTCTTTAGAAGAATGGAAAAATTTTGAGCAGAAATTACGAACACTTCCTATTTCAAACAAAGATGCAAGAGCCTTTTCAAGATTTTTCTTTGCGGGAGCTATAGAATGTGAAATAGATAAACAAGGTAGATTTTTAATTTCAAATCATTTAAGAGAATTTGCCAATTTAATAAAAGATATTATTATTGTTGGTATGGATTCAAGAATTGAAATTTGGAGCAAGGAAAAATGGCAAAGATGTGATGAAGAGATTTCTGCAGATGAAATAGCAGAAAAGATGGAAATGCTTGGTATATAACTTGCTAAAGTTTATATAATTACAAAAGACAATATTGCAACATACAAAAGATTGATAAAGTACAAAAGAAAAAACCTTAAGTGATATAAAAAATACATAGGGGATAAGAAATACAGAAATACGAAAGGAAAAAATGCGAAGGTACTAAAGAGGAGAATTCAAAAGATAAATAGCAAAGAAACAAAAGTTATGAAGTTAACAAATGATATTGTATGCTACAAAAGAAAATGTATAAGGAAAAAAGATTACAAAAGATAAATCATTAAAGCACCGACAGTTGGTAAAATCTTACCAACTGTTTGTGTTATTAAATTTTATCGCGAGGGTAACAATTTGGAATTTAAACATAATCCTGTTATGTTAAAGGAATGTATTGATGGGTTACACATAAACCCGAATGGCATTTATGTTGATGGCACAATGGGAGGTGCAGGTCATAGTGCGGAAATTGCAAAAAAAATATCAAATAGTGGGCTTCTTATAGGAATTGATAGAGATGAAGAAGCTATTTGTGTTGCAAAGGAAAAACTAAAAGAATATTCTAATATTATGTATATACATGATAATCATGATAATATAAAATCTATTTTAGAAAACTTAGGAATTTTGAAGGTAAATGGTATTTTATTAGATTTAGGTGTATCTTCTTATCAATTAGATGAAAGAAATAGAGGGTTTAGTTATCTAGGAGATGCTAAGTTAGATATGCGAATGGATAGAACACAAAGTTTAACAGCATATCAAGTGATTAATACATATAGTGAAGAAAAACTTGCTAATATTATCTATCAATATGGGGAAGAAAGATTTTCAAGAAGAATTGCTAAAAAAATCGTTGAGGTTAGAAAAAATGCACCAATAGAAACAACAAAAGATCTTGTCGCTATTATAGAAAAAGTTGTTCCTCATGAGAAAAAGGAAGGTCATCCAGCCAAAAGAACATTTCAAGCAATAAGAATAGAAGTAAATAATGAACTGAAACCACTATATCAAACTATTATGGATGCCATAGACGTATTAGCAAGTGGTGGTAGATTATGTGTTATAACATTTCATTCTTTAGAAGATAGAATTGTAAAAAATGCATTGTTAGCTGCTTCAGGGAAATGTACTTGTCCGCCTGGATTACCATATTGCATGTGTGGAGCAATAGTAAAAGGAAAAATTATTACGAAAAAACCAATGCTGCCATCAGAAACAGAAAAAAAAGAAAATCCAAGAAGTAAAAGTGCGAAGCTTAGAATATTTGAGAGAATTTAGTTTATGAAAAGATAAAAAGTGAGAGACATATTAAAAAAATCGTATGAAAGGAGGGAAAAAGCTATGGCAAATAGAGGATATAATTATCAATATGGAACAAGTCCTAGAAAAATAAAACCAGATTATACCCAACCGAATAAGAAAACCATACAACATCATCAAACAACAAAAAAGTCATCTACTAATAAAACAAAAACAGCTACCAAAAAGAAAATAAGCAAAAAAGCAAAAAAGAAACAAGAAGCCAAATTAAAAGTGCAATTATTTGTAAAATGTGTTGTATTATTTGGTATTCTATTTTTAATCATTTTTAGAAATTCACAAATTAATGAAGCTTTTTCTCATATACAAAGTTTAAAATCTCAAATAACAACGATACAAAAAGAAAAAGATCAATTAGAAATTAGTATTCAAAATAGTTTAAATGCAAATAATATAGAGCAAGCGGCGAAAGATTTATTAGGAATGCAAAAATTAACTAGCAAGCAGACAGTATATATTAATGTACCTAAGAAAGATTATGTAGAACCAAGTACAGAAAAAGTGACGATAGAAAAAGATAAAAACTTTTGGGATAATTTGATAGAGAGAATAAAAAATATTTTTTAAAAAGACAAAACAATAGTTATTATGGTTTTAGTCTTTTTTTTATGGGCTAATTTTTTATTATCAAATTTTAAATCATTGAATAAAACACTAAGAAAATTAATATGATGTATTGTACATAAAGAAAATTTAAAAATGTTGCCATAAAAAGAACCTGTATATAGGGAGGTAAAAATGAAAGGTAATATTCTTAGTGCAAAAAAAAGAACGAAAGTAATTTTAATTAGTGTTAATGTGATATGGATAATATTAATGGGAAAAATAGCCTATATTCAATTTATTCAAGGAGAAGATTTGCAGTTAAAATCGGAAAATCAACAAAATATTAGTAGAAAAATAACTGCTAGTAGAGGAACCATTTATGATGCAACAGAAAAAAACATATTAGCACAAAGTAGTACTGTTGAAACGGTTACTGTGAATCCAGTTAATATTTCAGCAGAAAATAAAGAAAAAGTAGCTAAAATTATGGCAGAAATCTTTGAATTAGATTATGAAACAGTACTAAAAAAAGTTAATAAAAATAGTTCTATAGAAAATATTGTAAAAAGAGTTGATAAAGAAAAAACAGATGCACTTAGAAAATGGATGCAAGAGAATAATATTTATAATGGCATTAATATTGATGAAGATACCAAACGATATTATCCTTATGCGGATTTAGCATCTCATATTTTAGGTTTTGTAGGAAGTGATAATCAAGGCTTAGATGGTATAGAGGCAAAATATGATAGTATTTTAACAGGAAATAATGGAAGTATTAATAAAATGATGGATGCTAAGGGAAATAATTTTGGTGATGAAGGGGAAAAATATGAAGAACCAACAAAAGGCAAAGATTTAATTCTTACCATTGATAGAAATATACAAGCAATTGTTGAAAAATATTTAGAAGAAGCTTGTATAGATAATGTTTGTACAGATGGCGGAAATGTAATTATGATGAATCCGAAAAATGGAGATATACTAGCAATGGCGACATATCCCTATTATGATTTAAATGATCCTTATACAATTAATGATGCAAATTTGTCTAGTATCTGGAGCGAGCTAGAAAGTAGTGAAAAATCAACATATCTTCAGGGAATGTGGAGAAATAAAGCGATTGCAGATACATATGAACCAGGTTCAACTTTTAAATTAGTAACTGCTTCAGCATCCTTAGAAGAAGGCATTGCGGAAACAGATAAGGAAGGTGCCTATTGTTGTACAGGGGGAATTGAAATAGCGGGGAGAAGAATTAAATGTTGGAGATACTATAGACCACATGGTTCGCAAAGTTTACGTGAAGCTTTAATGAATTCTTGTAATCCAGTATTTATTGGATTAGGACAAAAAATCGGTGTTACAAAATACTATGAATATTTACGAAAATTCGGATTTCTAGATAAAACTGGAATTGATTTAATTGGAGAGGCCAATAGTATCTTTTTAAAAGAAGACAAAGTGGGACCAGTAGAATTGGCTACCATAAGTTTTGGACAGCGATTCGAAGTAACTCCTATTCAAATGATAACAATGGTATCTACTATTGCCAATAAAGGGAGATATGTTACACCAAGAGTTGTTAAAAAAATTGTAGATTCTTCCACAGGAGAGGTGCAAGAAATAGAACCAATATTTAAGAATCAAGTGATTTCAGAAAAAACAGCAGAAGGAATTTTAAGTATGATGACATCTGTTGTTAGTGAAGGAACGGGAAAAAATGCGAGAGTAGAAGGTTATTATGTGGGAGGAAAAACTGGAACCTCAGAAGATGGTGTTAATACGGGAAAATATGTAACCTCTTTTATTGGTGTGGCCCCAACAGACGATCCACAAATGACAATATTAGTAACACTTTACAATCCAACAGGAGAAGGGGGGCACCAAGGAGGTGCGTGGATAATTTTAACAACACGCAGATAAAATAAGGGCTGTTTACTTTTAGAGATAATTTGTCATAAAACTTTTTTAAAAGAATAAAATGGAATATCGAATGTTTTAAAAGGAGAATTGTATTGACAAATCAAAATAAAAAAATAGAAAATTTATCAAAAGTAAACGGGAGATATCGCATAAAGGTGGATAATATGTATGTGGACATGATATATACTGAAAACGGTAAAAGTTTTGGAGAGTGCATGTTGAATATTTTAAAGCAAAAGGCAAAAAGAGACTGATATTATAAACAATATAAAAAGAAGAGAGGTATAAAATTTGTGGCGGGAAGAAAATCAAAGTATTCTTCTATTCAGAATAGCGTTGTAAAACAAAAAATATGGTCAGCTGCACTCTATATTAGGCTTTCACAAGAAGATGAGGAGAAGCGGAAAAGAAAAACAAGAAAGCAATAGTGTAACTAGCCAAAAAATATTACTCAATGCATTTATAGAAGAACATGATGATTTAATAGTTTATGATACTTATATAGATGATGGATTTACAGGAACAGATTTTAATCGACCTTCTTTTCAAAAATTATTAGAAGATATGAAAAAAGGAAATATTAACTGTATTGTTGTAAAAGATTTATCAAGACTGGGAAGAAATTATATTGAAGTTGGCAATTACATAGAACAAGTTTTTCCATTGTTTGATATAAGATTTATTGCCATTAATGATTTTGTAGATAGTTTTAAAAATCCAGCCAGTGCAAATACTATTTTAGTGCCATTTAAAAATCTGATAAATGATGAATATGCAAGAGATACATCTATAAAAATAAGAACATCATTAAATAGTAAAAAGAAAAAGGGAGAATTTACGGGAGCATTTCCTTCTTATGGCTATATCAAAGATCCAAAAGATAAGCATCAATTAATTGTAGACAAGGTTGCAGCAGATATAGTAAGAAAGATTTTTGATTGGAATGTTAATGAAGGATTAGGAAAAATAGCCATCTGCCATAAACTAAATGATTTAGGAATTTTAAATCCTACAGGACATAAAAAAATAGAATTAAAGCAGAAATATAATAATTATGGAATACATGGGAATTCTTATACTTGGACACCCTCTACCGTAAGAAATATTTTAAAAAATGAAGTGTATATCGGAAACATTGTTCAAGGAAAGAGAAGAGCGAAAAGCTATAAAATACATAAAATAGAAAATGTTCCAGAAGAAGAGTGGGTAAGGGTGGAAAATACACATTTACCCATTATTGATAAAGAAATTTTTGAAAAGGCACAAGAATTAAGCAAACGAGATACAAAAGTATCTCAAAAGACGAAAAAATTATCCATATGGGCAGGTTTTTTAATATGTAGTGATTGCAAAAGAGCAATGAATAAAAAAAGCAGCACAAATAAAAATGGAAAAAAATACGAGTATTATATTTGTAGTACTTACAGAAAAAAATCAAATGATTTATGTACAAAGCATTGTATTAAGTTAGAAAATTTAGAAAAAGCCGTTTTGGAGGCCATTAATTTGCACATAAGGTTATTGATTGATATAGAAGCAATAGTAAAGCAAAGCAATTGCGATAATTTTCAAGATAGAAAACATGAAAACATTGAGAATATTATTGCAATGAAACAAAATGAAATTTCTAAAATATCAAATTTTACAAGAACATTATATGAAGATTGGAAAAATGAAGATATCACTAGAGAAGAGTATTTAGAATATAAACAAAAATATGTAGCTGATATAAAGCAATTAAAGGAAAATATAGAAACATTACAAAAAGAACAACAAGAATTGAAAATGCAAAATAAGGTATATGATGAGTGGATAGAGAATTTAAAAGAGCAAAAGAAGGTTGTAACACTAACAAGGGATATCATGATGGAATTAATAGATTGCATCTATGTAAAAGAAAATGGAGATATCTTGATAAAATTTATGTTTAAAAATGAATTTAAAATGTAGAAATATTTACATAAATGTAATTTTATGCTATAATACTAACCAGAATTTATTTAGAAAAACAAAATGTTAAAATAAAGATTTATGGGGGTTTTATGAATAAGATTACAACAAATCATAGCAAAGTATTATTAAAGTTATTCTGTTGTTTTATTTTTGCTTTCATCTTAGTTATACTAAGAACAGACTGTGTTATGGCTGTAACAGATGGAAAACTTTATCTATCTGACATAGCTAATGTAGACAATATGACCAAAATAGCAAGTGGACATTTATTAAAAAAGGACAAAAATGATAGTGATAAATTGATAACTTTAAAGGTAAATGATGAGTCAAAAGTTTTTATTAAAGGTATAACTGCTTGGGCTTCATCAGAAGTGGTATATGATTTAAGTGGATATAATTATGATTATTTTACTTCTTATATTGGTGTCGATATTAGTGAACAAAGCGATTATTTTAATACAGGTGTCAAGTTTAAAGTTTGTACCTCTCAAGATGGTCAAACGTGGACGGATAAATATGTTTCAACAACAGCATTTTATGGTTGGTCTAATGCTGAATTAATAAGAGTAGATTTAGAAGGCGCAAGATATTTAAAGTTAGTAACGGATAATAACTCTCCTAATTGGTGGGCAGAATGGTATGATGAAGCCATTTTTGCGGATGCAAAATTGTTAAAAAATGGATACATAGATACCAATACTTCTGAACCAGTAGAATTTATTAAAACAGTAGAAGAATATGATGCCATGTTAAAAGCTTTTGATGAAGCAGGGGCAACCAATACAGATGAATATGAATTGACTTTATTACAAAGAGAATTTGTCAACAATTTTAATTATCCTATTTTATTGGATTTTGTAAATTGCAATGAAGAATATAAAGATACTGTAAAATGGTTAATGACGAGTTTAACGAATATGAGATTATATATATTTGGTGGTGAGCCAGATGGAAACTATATTTCTTCTATGCAAGCTTTAAATAGTATATATCAGAAATATAAAATGGATTTGGAAAATAAAGAAAAAACAGCCAGTGGAATGGAATACGGTGCGTTATACAGAAAAATGATGATAACGCTTTCATTAACACATTCTGCACAAGTAGCTTTGTGGATGGACACTACAAGTCCAGAAAACCAATCAACAGCAGTTAGTCGTTATGAAATTTTCAAAGAGTTACATAAAAGTGGAGCCTTCATAGTTTGTAAGAATGAAGATGGATCCATTAAAAAAGATAATACAGCATTATTTGAAAGTTTAGAAGTTGAGGAAATGCGTTATGTTTTAAACAACATTATTGATGATGAGTCAATTGTTTGGTTAAACGAGTATACGCAAAGAAGAATGGATGAGCATCCGGATCAAGAAGAAACATACTTAACGCCACATCCTTATATGAAATATATTTGGCCAGATTATGCAAAACCGGAATATCATAATCCAGATAACTATAGTTTATGGGATAACAAATATGAAGGTGTGTTTTCAAAATATGATGTAACTTATAGAAGTGGTGTTTATAAGTTATGGATGAACATGGAAGGTGGTGCTGTTTGTGGTGGTATTTCAAAAATAGGCTCTAATATTAGAGGTGTCAATGGAATTCCATCATCAGTTATTAGCCAACCGGGGCATGCTGCTCTTATTTATTATAGACAAGATGATAAAGGAAATGGATATTGGACAATTGATAATGATGTAAGTGGATGGTCTCAATCTGGAAAAACGGAAAAATTATCAGTCAGAATGCCTTTGGGATGGGGTAGTGATGCATATGTAGATGGTTGGGCTGCAACCTATATTGTTTTAGCGCAAGAAGCATTAAATAATTATAATGATTATACAGAATCAATGAAATATGTATATTTAGCAAATACTTATACTGGAGATACAGAAAAGCAGTTAGCCTTATATAGAAAAGCTTTAGAGATTCAAGCAATTAACATTGATGCTTGGTATGGCATAATAAAACTATATGAAGAGGATGCCAATACAAGTGAAGAAAAATATTTTGCTTTAGCAGAAGAAATTGCAGGGGCTTTGAAATGTTATCCATTACCAATGTATAATTTAACAAATGTTATTGGAAAACATTTAAAGAGTACAGAATACAACTTTAAATTTACTATATTGCAATCTTGTGTTTTGACGGAAGGTACTGGATGGACTAATCCGAGTGAAAGAAGTACTGTCAAAAAAGATTATTATACGCAATATGTGTATCAACCAAGCATAACACAAACAGTTTCTAAATTTTTATTAGGACAAATGGATTCAGAACTTGCGACATTCTCATTTGATGGAGATAATGCTAACAATATTGTATTATCAAGTCGTTATGATGATTCAGGATTGGTTGTCAATTACACTTTGAGTGGAAAAGATACACCTGAAGAAAATTGGATTGATGTTACTTTTGTACCAAATGAAGCGCATAAAATACCATTAACGGATGAGCAAATTGCTAGTATTTCAGCTGAAAATGATATTTATATTCATATCGAAGGACTACCTTATACAGAGGAAAATTTATATAAAATAGATATTACAACACAGGAACTTTCTGAAAACCTTTATGCGAACGATTTAGAAAATCGTATTGTAGGTATTGATTCATCTATTACACAGTGGCGTTATGTAGAAAATGTGAATAATGAGAAAATAACTACAGTTACAAGTGTAAATGAAATATCAAATAATGAAAGTTGGACATCATTTGCAAGTGCTTCACCAAAATTAAATGGTGATGTTAGCATAGAAGTAAGGCAAGCAGCTACAGGTACAAAACTGGCAAGTAGTCCTATAAGATATGATTTTACAAGTGCAGGCGAGAGTGATTATACGAAACGATATGTTCCTGTATCACACTTATCTATAGTAGATGTTTCTTCTGAGGAGCCAAATCATGCCGGTTCAGCTTCTAATGCTATAGATGGTAATTATAATACGAGATATCATTCTAATTGGAATGGACAGGATGATAAAAGATTTATGGTTATAAAAGTAGATAATCCAATCTATTTATCAGCCATTGAATTTGTTCCAGGTGGCGGTGGAAATGGAAAAATTGTTGATGGAACAGTGTATGGAAAATTAAATGAAGAGGATGAATGGAAAGTATTATCAACATGTAAAGATTGGTCTTATACTTCGGATGTTAATGCGGCAGATTTTGGATTAAGAAATATAAAAACATTTGAAATAGAAGAACCACAAGAAGTACAATATATAAAAATAGTAGCAGATAAAACGAATGGAAATTGGTTTGTTGCTAGAATGTTTAATATTTTCCAAGATGTTAGTAAAAATCCTCATCCAACGGCAGGCGTTGATTTTAGTATAGAAACGCCTACTCAGGGAAATGTTGAAGCGAGACTTACCAATTTTAGTACAGACATAGAAAATATTGAAATGATTGCTGAAGACGATAAAGCAGAAGAACACATAATTGTTAGTGAAGACAAGATGTCATGTATCTTTACAGATAATGGAAAATATGTTTTTAAATTCTTAAATAAACAAACAGGAAATTCAGGAAGTGTAGAAGCCAATGTTACATGGATTGATAGAGTCGCTCCAACAGCTACAATAAAATATAGTACAACAGATATAACGGAAGGAGAAGTTGTTGCAGAACTGATTCCTAGTGAAAACATAACGATAACTAATAACGCTCATAATGCATACAATGAAAATGGTAAATTATATACCTTTACGCAGAATGGAGAATTTGAATTTCAGTTTGAAGATGCTGCTGGAAATAAAGGAACAGCTTTAGCTAAAGTGAATTGGATAAATTCATCAGCAGGAGGTACAGTGACTGATGGACCTGAGCTTGTTGATCCAAAACCAGATGATAGTGAGCAAACTAATCCAGGAGAGCAAGAGCAAAAACCAAGTGATAGTGAACAAACCAATCCAGGAGAACAAGAGCAAAAACCAAGTGATAGTGAACAAACCAATCCAGGAGAACAAGAGCAAAAACCAAGTGATAGTGAGCAAACTAATCCAGGAGAGCAAGAGCAAAAACCAGGTGATAGTGAGCAAACTAATCCAGGAGAGCAAGAGCAAAAACCAGGTGATAGTGAACAAACCAATCCAGGAGAGCAAGAACAAAAACCAAGTGATAGTGAACAAACTAATCCAGGAGAGCAAGAACAAAAACCAAGTGACAATGAGCAAACGATTAAATCAAAAGAGGAAAATCAAAAAGCAAACGAAAATATCACAGAAAATAAAACATCAAAACAAAATGAAAAAATTATAACGCAAAATAATAATACAAAATTAGAAAATACAGTAGATACCACTATGAGTAAAAAACTTTTACCACATACAGGTAGTAAAACATTTTTAATAACAGCTATAGTCATTACAGTCATTATTTCTTTTATATTTTATATAAAATATAAAAGTATTGGTAGAAGAAGTCGCAAATAGAAACCAATAACCGCATTTCTTTTTGTGTTGTTAAAATAATCCAAGGAGGTGGTGTGGCAGCACCAGTAGCTGGAAAAATATTAAATGAGGTAATTTCTTACTTAGAAATCCAGCCAAATCTATGAAATTATTGGAACGAATGTATATTAGTATTCATTTAGCTAGGAATTCAATAAAATCTATTGAATTCCTAGATTTTTTTACGGTTACATTTCATTTTCTGTTACTGGTATTGCTTTCTTGGCTACTACAACAAATCTACCATCTTTTATATGATAAGAGCAAGTGGATAATGTCAGTAATTGTTCTCCGTATATGGCTGTTTTTCCTGTTTCATATAAGGAAGCTTTCTTAGCATTTTGCACATAATTATTGTATTGTGTCTCATTTTCAGCATGAATAAAATAATAATAGCGAAATACATTTTTTTCAGATTGATAATAAACTCTGGATTGAAATACAGCAATAATTTCATAATACATATCTTCATTTGTTGTGGTAAAACGAATATTTGGGTGTTGTTGATAAAATTTTGGTGATGAATAGTCTAATAAATATTGAAACATGGTATGATTTTTCATATTATGACCGTAGATGAGTAGATTATCGCTAGGAGGATTCCAACAATAATCTTTATCTAAAAAAATAGCACCATTAGTTGATTTTTGTTTTTTGTAATTATGATTCATATAAAATGTATTATCAGTGCCTTGTAAAACTGGGTAATTAATTGGGGTATTTTCAATTTCAATCCATCCTATAATATCATTATTCTCTTGTTGTAATGCTTCTAGTTGTAGCATTCTTTCTGTTTTTCTTTTATCTTCTTTTTCTTCAGGGGTTATAGTGTTTTCGTGTATATTTTTCTGTTTTTCTTGAAGCGTGCGGAGTTTATTAGCAGAATATTGATTGAGTAATTGACTTTCTTTTTGGCTCATATGCACTTGATAGATATATTTTATAATATAAAAATTAGATGTGATGAGTAGTGCTAGTACGAGAAAATACGTGAAACTTTTCCAATATGTTTTCATACTTAATTATTTAATAAAAATGTCTAAAATCATGTTAAACCATAAAAGAATTGATTCATAAATTTTGGTAATGACTTGAAAAAGGATGAGGCACAAAATATATAATATGTGCCTCTTTGATAAAATTAAAAATTTATTCTTTCAATTCAATGGTAATAAGACATTTTTAATATAGAAATTCCTTTTTTGTTAATACGACTAATATGATGAAAGATATAGTGAAAGTGAATATGGCAATTGGCAAAAAGTTTTCTGCTCCTGTTTTAGGTGTTTGGTCCTTGACTTCTTGTGTTGGAGTTACGTCAGGTTCTGGGGTAGTATTTTCATTAGGAGTGGTATCTACATTAGGATCTACTGTTGTATCAGGTGCTGGAGCTGGATTGTCTGATGGCTCAGGAGTTGGTTCTACATAAACATCTCCTACAATATCTAAACCAGCATAAGAATTACTTTCATATAAAAGAGTCTGGTTGTTATCTGTGATAACGACTTTATCTCCTTTAACAAATATTTTGTCAGTCGTTGTATCTGCATTTTTTACTGCAAATTCACTTAAATTATCGTTTTCTGCAATAAAAACAACGTTTTCTTTTTCTGATGAAGTAATGGTACCATTCATAATTAAGGTAGGAGTATTATCTCCAGTAGTGCTACCTTTTCCTATTTCTATACCATTATTATTATACTGTCCATTTCTTCCTAAATTTAAGCTTTTTATCTCAACAGTACCAGCATTCACCAATACACCACCATAACCATTATTTGTAACAGTAACGTTATCTAGAATGACATGAGCACCATTATAAGATTGTACACCATATTTTTGTGCATCTTTTAAAGTTATATTCATTAAAGTAAGTGTTGTTCCTACACCGCCAGCTGTAATTAAAGAACCATCCTCACCATTAGGTGACCAATTTGTTGCAACTCTTGATATAGAATGACCATTACCATTAATTGTTATGGCTTTTCCGGTTACACCGACAGGTCGGATGAGAATAATATTTTCTGATAATTCAATGATATCACCATTATTTGCATTTTCTATAGCTGAAACTAAAGAATCTTGATCTGTTACACTAACATTTGTAGCATGAGATAAGTTTGGAATAAAAGCAAACATAAGTGATAAAACAATGAAAGTTATTATTGTTATTTTTAAATGTTTCATATCTTTAAAATCCTTTCTATAATTTTATGATTTTATTATTTCCTAAAATGTTAAAAAAATATTGTAATTTATTTTTTAACAAATTTTACATTTTAAGCTAAAAAATGTTGAAAAAAATTCTTTTATTATATATAATAAAAAAAATGAAATAAAGGAGAAATGATATGAAATTTGATTTAGGAGATGTTAATTATCAAGAACAAATGGAGTTGATGAATATATTAAATAGTTTTAATGCTAATAACATACAAAATAAGCAGAGTATAGGATTTAATGATGATACAATTTATAATTGGATTGAACCGAAAGAAGAAAAATAAATTGTAGAATACTTAGGAAGAGGATGTAGTAATGAAAGATCTCATAATAAATTTAATAAAAAAGTATAAGTGGCAAATATTAATCCATATGATTTTTATAGGAATCAATATATATGTATTAACAATTCCTGCTAAAATTGTAGGAAATATGGTAGATTTATTAGGGAATATTGAAGAAAATAAGGAAAATATTTTAAATAACACATATTATCTTTTTGTAGTATGTGTTATTTGCTTGATTGTTAGAATCATTTGGAAATATTTAGAGACTTATGTGGCAAGAGCGTTTGAAAAGGACATAAAAATAAAGTTATTTCAAAGATTTTTAAAATTGAGACTTCAAGACATACAAGATATAAAAAATGGCGAAATTATGTCTTATTTTGTAAAAGATGTTAATGAAATTCGATCTATTGTATGGAGAATTTTAAGTCATGGAGAAAGAATTATATTTATTTTTATTATTACTACGTATCAAATGGCAAAAGGTGTTAATGTTTATTTAACTATGGCAGTTATGGCCCCTATCATTATTGCAGTTTATTTAGTAACAAAAATTAAAAGTTATGTAGAGAAAAGTTTTAAAAAGGCGCAGGATAGATTTACAGATTTGTCAGAATATATCCAAGAAAGTACAGATAGTATTCGTACCACAAAAGCTTACGTATGTGAAAAAAATCAATTAGAAAATTTTATAAGAAAAAATAGAATTGTGCGTCAAAGTAATAATACAGTTGATGTTTTCTCAAATCTATTATCTAACTGTACTAAAATATGCTTTGGTATTTGCTATGCTATTTCATTATGGTATGGTTCCCAATTAGTACTGAGCGGAGAAATTACAGTAGGAGAGTTAGTAACATTTAATGGTTATATTGGTTTATTTGTAACTCCTGTAGATTGGATTCCAATATTAATAGCAAGATTCAAACGAGCAGAAATTTCTTATCAAAGATTAGAAAAGATATTCATGTTAGAAACAGAAAAAATTAATACAAAACGTATTTTTAAAACAGAAAAACTAAATGGAGATATTGTTATTCAAGATTTGAATTTCAACTATCCAGGTATTATAGATAAAGCTTTAGAAAATATTAATGTAGAAATAAAAAAAGGACAAACATTAGGCATTATTGGAACCATTGGAAGTGGAAAAACAACACTAATGAATTTATTAACAAAATTATATACAGTGCCAAATGGAAAAATAAAAATAGGTGGAAAAGATATTAATGAAATACCAATTGATGTTTTAAGAAATAATATATGCTATATTACACAAGATAATTTCTTATTCTCAACAACATTGCAAGATAATATAAGTTTATTTAGAGAAGATTATCATGAAGAAGAAATAAAAGAGAGTACGAAGAAAGCGGCTGTATATGAGGATATTAAAAGCATGCCTGAAGGAATACATACTGTTATAGGAGAAAGAGGAGGAGATTTATCAGGTGGCCAAAAGCAAAGAATAGCAATATCAAGAGCGTTTTTGAAAAACAGTACAATATTAATATTTGATGATACTTTTTCTGCTTTGGATAATAAAACTTCTGAGAAGTTAATAGAAAATATTAAGAGCCTATCAAATGATAAAACAAGTATTATTATTTCTAATAAAGTGTCGGATGTAAAATTTAGTGATATGATTATTGTTTTAGATAATGGTCAAATTAAAGAACGAGGCACACATGAAGAATTAATCAATCAACAAGGAATTTATTATACATTTTTTAAACAACAATCTACAAAATCAGAAGTAAGTATATTAGCATAGATTTAGAGAAAGAGGAAAAACGAATGAAGAATCAAACACTAAAAAGAATGATTAAAATGTTGCGACCACAATTAAAACCTATCATTATTATATCCGTATTAGCTATTTTAATAAATATAGGAGAAGTTATAAAACCATATTTAATAAAAATAGTAATAGATGACTATTTAAATGCTGGGATATGGGAAAAAGGGATTGTATCGATTGGAGTAATTAGTGGCATTTATATTACAATAGTAATTTTGGGAAATATTTTGGATTTTATTATTACAACAGCAACAAGTATGATGGGAGAAAATGTTGTATATACATTGAGAAACCAGTTATATAAGTTTGTACAATATGCGAATATTCCCTTTCATGATAAAACGTCATCAGGAACATTATTTGTAAGAATTACAAGTGATGTAGAAGATATTACTACTTTTTTTAAAGATGTTATTACAACATTCTTTAAAGATATAATTATGATTATAGCATTAGTAATGATGATGTTAAGCTTAGATTATAAAACAACATTATTATGCTTATTGCTAGTACCATTAGTAACATTAACCTCTATTATTATTGTAAAAATTACAAAACGTATAGAAGAATATTCTAAAAAAGTAAAAACAAAATTAAATATCTTTTTAGCAGAATCCATTTATGGTGTAAAATTAATTAAAATTTTTAATAGACAATATGAAAAAGAAAAAGAATGTGAAGATTTATGCATTAAATTTTGGAAATCAAGATTACCTACTTCTTTAACGGAAGCAGTATTAATTGCCATGATGCTAATTTTTGAAAACTTAGGTGTTGTTTTAATTGTATGGCTTTCTATATATCATTTTTTTGGTATTCGTTTAGAAATTGGTGTCATTTATATTTTAATAACCTATATTAAGCAAATATTTGAACCAATTAATCGTATTGTAGAAAATTTTGAAACCATCCAGGAAGCTTTGGTTTCTATGAATAAAATATATGATATATTAGAGCATAAAGAATATTTGGAAAACTTTGAAGAAGGAATCGAGTTAAATGAGATAAAAGGAAAAATAGAATTTAAAAATGTATGGTTTGCTTATGAAGGTGAGCAATGGATATTAAAGGATATTAGTTTTACGATTGAACCAGGACAAAGTGTTGCTTTAGTAGGAAGAACAGGTTCACGGAAAAACAACAATCATTAATTTAATTAACCGATTCTATGAAATACAAAAAGGAGAAATTTTATTAGATGGTATTAATATAAAAGACATTAATTTACGTTCCCTTAGAAAAAATATAGGTATTATTTTACAAGATCCATTTATTTTTGCGCGAAGTATCAAAGACAATATTCAATTAAATGAAGTATTATTAGATGAAGAAATAAATGAAGTTTTAGAACTTTGCTCGGCAAAGGAATTTGTTGACACATTACCGAATGGTATTGAAGAGATAGCAAATGAAAGAGGAAGTTCATATTCAGCAGGACAAAAACAACTATTAGCATTTGCTAGAATTATTGCACGTAATCCAGCTATTTTTATATTAGATGAAGCAACAGCTAACATAGATACAAAAACAGAACAATCTATCCAAGAGTCAATTAATCATATATCTAAAGATAAAACAGCTATATTTATTGCACATAGATTATCAACGATTGTTGGTGTAGATAAAATAATTGTTTTAAATCATGGAGAAATTATTGAACAAGGTAGTCATGATGAATTATTAAAGAATACAGATGGATATTATAGTAAATTATATAATGCTTATTATAATAGTTTAGCATTATAAAATAAGTTTAGGAGTAGTGTAGAAGTGGATATCTTATTGCTAAAATCTAAGGAGAAACTAGGATGTAATAGATGCGAAAAATGCTGTATTTATAGAGGAGATATTCGATTAACACCAATAAATGTTTGTGAAATTAGCCAATTTTTAAATATATCTATAAAAGAATTTCTAGAGCAATATACAAATAAATTAAAAGGAGAGGAACCAGAGCTCGTTTTAAGAACAAGAGGAGAATTAAAAGAATGTATATTATATAGTAGAGATAAAAAAGGGTGTAGTATTCATCCTGTAAAACCTATGCAGTGTGTGATGTTTCCGTTAGTGCCGGAAAATTTAAAAAGAGATTATTTTTATAATTCGAATCAGTGTGTGATAAAAGATGCAAAGCCAATTTCTGTTAATAGATGGTTAAATGGAAATCATCATATATATCGTAAAAATAAAAAAATCTGTATGGAGTGGATAGCCTTTGTTGAGTGGATACAACCATTATGGTATCGTATACCGATAGAAAAGCAAACAGAAATTTATAAAATTTTATTTGAAAAATATCAATGCAAAAAAAATTTAAAATGGCAGATGCGAAAAAATATAGAAGAAGTAAAGCAATGCGTAATAAAAGAAGGTGAAGAAAATTGTTAGTGAAAAAGGAGGATGAAACCATAAGAAAAAACAACAGCAGAAGAGGTAGAAACCTATTTTGTAAAATTTGCTGAAATGTTGAAAGAGCAGAATAGAGAAAAATAGATAGTACAGGATAACCATAAGGAAGATAGAGAATAAGAAAGATGTTATGTATTAAAAAAGAAAATAACATCTTTTTCTTTTGAAAATTCGTTTGTTTTTATTTGAAAGAGGGTATAAAACGAGTGCTTTATTAATATGATTAAGAAAGAAGGAACGCGTAGAAAAGTTTCACCTTGACAATTTAGTAAAATTTTCTGTACAAAATAATATTTTTACTATATAATAAAAATGAATAAAAGATGTTATGATATTTGATAAGATAAATGTTGGTTTTAGTTATAAAGAGTACAATATGAATTGTGACTAAAGCAGAGAAAAAAAGGAAGGATGATTATAGAAAATGGAATTAAAAAAACTTTTAAATGGTATTCAAAATGTTAAGTTAAAAGGTAATATGACATTAGATATTCAAAAAATTGAGTGTAATTCTAAGAAAGTAACACAAAATTCTTTATTTGTTGCTATAAAAGGTTTTGATTTTGATGGACATCAGTTTGTTCAAGAAGCAATTGAAAACGGTGCTATTGCTGTTATGTTAGACATGTCTGCAGATCTAAAAGGACTTAAGATTCCAGAGAATATAACGGTTATGATTGCAGAAGATACAAGATATGCATTAGCGATACTATCTTGTAATTTTTATGGTAACCCTTCTCAACATTTTAAATTGATTGGTGTGACAGGAACGAAAGGAAAAACAACAACAACCTATATGATAAAATCTATTTTAGAAAAAGCCGGATATAAAGTAGGTTTAATTGGAACAATAGCTAATTATATAGGAGAAGAATGTCTTGGAGACAGCAACCGAACAACGCCAGAGAGTTTAGAATTGCAAAGATTATTTTATCAAATGGCACAAGCAAAAGTAGATTATGTGGTGATGGAAGTTTCTTCTCAAAGCTTAAAGTTAAATAGAGTGGCTGGATGTAATTTTGATTATGGTATTTTTACGAATTTATATAAAGATCATATTAGTTTAAAAGAACATACAGATATGAATGATTATTTTGCATCAAAATTAAAATTATTTTCTATGTGTCAAAAAGGTTTTGCCAATGCAGATGATTTTAAATGTAATAAAATTATTGCAAGTGCTAAAGGTTGTGAAATAAAAACATATTCAATAGATAATACATCTGACTTAATTGCAAAGGATATTACAATTACGAATGTTAGTGTAGATTTTAAAGTAAAATTAAATGGAAAGAATGAAAGAATAAAAGTTAATATACCAGGAAGATATAGTGTTTATAATGCATTAGCATCGATTTCATTTGCTACTAGTATAGGAATTGATTCAGAGAAAATAAAAGAAGCATTATTAGAAATTACAGTACCAGGAAGAAATGAACTTGTTCTCAATAAAGAAGAATTAGCTATCATGATTGATTATGCTCATACTGCGGAAAGTCTAGAAAATGTTCTACAAGCAGCAAAAACATATACAGTGGGTAAAGTAATTTGTGTATTTGGTTGTGGAGGAGATAGAGATAAAGAAAAACGTCCTAAAATGGGTGAAGTATCAGGTAGATTAGCAGATTATTCTATTGTCACAACAGATAATCCAAGAACAGAAAAGCCAGAAGATATTATTAACGATATTGAAGTAGGTATTTCAAAAACAAAAGGAAAATATGAAATTATTGTAGATAGAAAAGAAGCTATTAGAAAAGCAATAAAGAAGATGGGAAAAAGAGATATTGTGATTATTGCTGGAAAAGGGCATGAAATGTATCAGGAGATAGAAGGAAAGAAATATCCCTTTGACGAAAGAGAAATTGTGAAAGAAATTTTAGGAGAGAAGAAGTAATGGTAAAGCAAATTGTATACTTATTAGTATCATTTATATTGACGGCTATTTTAGGAAAAATAATCATTCCATTATTAAGAAAATTAAAAGTAGGGCAGAGTGAAAGAGAAGATGGACCTAGATCACATCTTAGAAAACAAGGAACACCTACAATGGGAGGCATTATGATGATTTTAACAATTATCATAATGACAGCTGTTTTTTGCATGCTAAATCCATATCAAGAACAAATAATTCCTATTCTAGCAGTAGCATTAGCAAGCATTGGATTTGGCATTATTGGTTTTATTGATGATTTTAAAAAAGTGATTTTAAAAAATACAAAAGGACTAAGTCCTAAATTAAAAATGTTAGGATTATTGGTGATTTCTATTTTATATACTATGTTTCTAGTCAAATATGTTTCTATAGAGACGAGTATTTATATTCCTTTTATTCACGATGCACTAACACTGCCAATGTGGATTTATAGTTTATTTACTATTTTTGTAATGTTAGCAACAACAAATGCTGTAAATCTTACAGATGGAGTAGATGGATTAGCAGGTAGTATTTGTACTATTATGGCAACAGCTATTTCTATTATTGCTATCAAGTTAGGAAACACAAGCATTTCTGTTTTTGGTAGTA
The DNA here is from genome assembly GCA_947626885.1 of uncultured Clostridia bacterium. Classification (GTDB taxonomy): domain Bacteria; phylum Bacillota; class Clostridia; order TANB77; family CAG-508; genus Scatovivens. Next base: position 27,269 of record CANQTX010000017.1, read on the forward strand.
TTGTGGCAGGAAGTTGTGCTGGTTTTTTGATTTATAATTTTCATAAAGCAAAAGTAATGATGGGAGACACAGGTTCACTTTTGTTAGGAGGCGCTATTTCTAGTATGGTAATTTTCCTAAAAAATCCTCTTATTTTGTTATTTGTAGCAATTATTCCTATTTTAGAAACAGCCTCTGTGATATTACAAGTATTATATTTTAGAAAGACGGGAAAAAGGTTATTTAAAATGTCACCTTTACATCATCATTTTGAACTAACAGGTTGGAGAGAGAATAAAGTTGTTGGTGTATTTGCCACAATTACATTTATTGCATCCATCATAGGAATTGTTGCAATATAAATGGAAAGGATTTATAGAATGGCACATAAAAGTAAGAAAAGAAAAAAATTTAATTTTTTTACAAAGGGCTCCATAGATTATACGATATTAATAGTAACAATATTGTTACTATGTTTAGGCATTATTATGGTATTATCTGCTAGTGCACCATCATCTTTATCGGAAAATGGAAATAGTTATCAATATGTGACAAGACAATCGATTGCAGCAGTAGGTGGACTAGTGGCAATGTTTGTACTTTCAAGTGTAGATTATCGAGTGTATCGAAAGTTAAAATGGATCATTTATATTGTTATGCTAGGATTGTTGGTGTTAGTGGGCATATCTGGTATGGATGCAGGTGGTGCTAGAAGGTGGATCAATATAGCAGGTTTCAACTTCCAACCTTCTGAATTTGCTAAAATTGGATTTATTTTAGTATTTGCCTCATATTTAAGTGACATGAAAGAAAACAATAAAATGAAGAATATTTGGTTTGGATGTGCAAAACCACTGGTATTATTAGGACCTATTGTTGTATCTATTTTGATATTGCAAAATCATTTTAGTGCCACTTTTATCATTTGTGCAGTTACAGTAGTGCAAATGTTTGTAGCTGGTACGAGAATATCTCATTTAATTTTAGTTGGTATTGTAGGGGGATTAGCACTTTTAGGTGGCAAACAAGTAAAAGATTTAGCCAGTGGTGAAGCAGCCAAAGAAACAACCCAAAATTTCAGAAGCACAAGAATTCAAACATGGTTGGATCCCTTTTCAGATCCAACAGGAGATGGGTGGCAAATTATTCAAAGCCTTTATGCTATTGGATCAGGTGGATTATTTGGATTAGGATTAGGTAATAGTAGGCAAAAATATTTGTATTTGCCAGAGCCACATAATGATTTTATTTTTGCTGTTTTAGCAGAAGAACTAGGGTTTTTTGGTTGTTTGGTTGTTATATTATTGTTTGTTATATTTATTTGGAGAGGCATTGTTATCGCTATGAGGGCACCGGATAGTTTTGGCACATTAATTGCGATAGGAATTGTGACAATGATAGGTCTACAGGCCTTAATCAATATTGCCGTTGTATCTGGTGCAATGCCGGTTACAGGAATGCCACTTCCTTTCTTTAGTTATGGAGGAACGGCCATTATGGCGAATTTAGCTGCAGTAGGAATTTTATTGAATATTTCTAAAAGTTGCAGTAAATAATGTAAATAGAAAAGGAAAATGTATGAGAGTTATTATTTCAGCAGCAGGTACAGGAGGACATATTAATCCTGGTATTGCAATTGCTAATAAAATAAAAGAAAAAGAGCCAGAGTCAAAAATTTTATTCATAGGAACCAATAGAGGATTAGAGAATGATTTAGTACCACGTGCAGGTTATCCTCTTAAAACAATAGAAGCATATGGTTTTAAGAAAGAAGTTTCTCTAACAAACATGAAACATATTTGGCAAACAATAAGAAGTAGAAAAGACGTAAAAAGAATTATAGAAGCATTTAAACCAGATATGGTAATAGGAACAGGAGGATATATTTGTGTTCCTGTTTTTTCAGTGGCTACTGAGAAAAAAATACCTACCGTATTGCATGAAAGTAATGCTTATCCAGGAAAGGCAGTGAAAATGTTTGCTTCCAAAGTGGATTTGGTATTAGTGGGCTTTCCAGAGACAAAGACCAAGCTGAAAGAGGCAAGAAAAGTGGTTGTTACAGGAACACCTACCAAAATTCGTAAATTGACTATATCTCCAGAAAAACGAAAACAAATTTTAGCATCTTTCGGCATAAAACAGACACTTCCTGTTGTATTAGTTTTTGGAGGTAGTCAGGGTGCACAGACAATTAATCAAGCAGTAAAAGAATTAATTTTACATAAGAAAAATGAAAAATATCAAATTATTTGGGCAACTGGACCAAAGCAATATGATATTTTAAAGGAAGAATTGGAAAAGCATCAAATATCTATCAGTCATATGAAAAATGTAAAAGCAGTTCCATATATTTATAATATGGAAGAAATGATGAATATAGCAGACTTATTAGTATGTAGGAGTGGTGCTATGACAATTACAGAGATATCCATTGTAGGAAAACCTGCTATTTTGGTACCATTACCTTCTAGGTCAGCGAATCGACAAGAAGATAATGCAATGGTTTTAAAGAAAATTGGTGCTGCCAAAATAATTTTAAATCATGATATGAATCATAATACCCTATCTGAAGAAATCGATGATATTATTGATAATCATTTAGAATTAGAAGAAATGGGGAGATTAGCTAGTAGCATGGCACCATGTGAAGTAGAAGAAAAAATATATGAAGCCATAAAGAAAATAAAAGGTTTGTAAAAAACAAAGAAAAATCTTGCAAAAATAGTGAAGATGCATTACAATACATAGAAAAATAAAAAGTGTGGGAGAAGATGAATGATAGATAAATTAGTTATTGTGGAATCGCCAGCTAAAGCCAACACAATTAAAAAGTTTTTAGGTAGTAGAAGCAAAGTGATTGCTTCTATGGGACATATTAGAGATTTACCTAAATCTAAAATGGGAATTAATATAGAAGACGATTTTGAACCAGAGTATATTAATATACGCGGAAAAGCAAGTTTAATTAATACTTTAAAAAAAGAAGCTAAGAATGCGAAAAAAGTTTATTTGGCAACTGACCCTGATCGTGAAGGAGAAGCTATTGCATGGCATTTAGCATATTTATTAAATATAGATGAAAAAAGCTTATGTAGAGTTACTTTTAATGAAATTACTAAGGAAGCAGTAAAGAAGGGTATGAATGAGCCTAGAACAATTGATTTAAATCTAACAAATGCACAACAAGCTAGGCGTGTATTAGATAGAATTGTGGGATACAAAATTAGCCCTGTATTATGGAAAAAAGTAAAAAGAGGTTTATCAGCCGGCAGAGTCCAATCAGTAGCTGTTAAGCTAATTGTGGATAGAGAAGAAGAAATTGAAAGCTTTATTCCAGAGGAATATTGGAATATTCATTTAACAGTATCTGATCAAACAACAAAAACGAAATTTGATTGTAAATTTATAGGAAAAAATGGTAAAAAAATAGCACTTCATACAAAAGAACAAGTTGATGAAATTTTAAAAGATCTAAAAGGGGCTAAATATCATGTTACAGATATAAAAAAGGGAGAGAAAAAGAGAAATCCTGCACCTCCTTTTACTACAAGTACTTTGCAACAAGATGCATCTAGAAAGTTAAATTTTGCTATTAAAAAAACAATGTCAGTGGCACAAGGATTATATGAAGGAGTAAAATTACCTCAAATTGGTGAAACAGGTTTAATTACGTATATGAGAACAGATTCAACTAGAATTTCTAATGAAGCCAGAGCAGCTGCTAAAGAATATATTGAAAGTATTTATGGTGCTAAATACTATGAAAATCGTTTTTACAAAACAAAATCAGATGCACAGGATGCTCACGAAGCAATTAGACCATCCCATATAGAGTTAACGCCAGAATCTATTAAAGATGCCTTAACATCAGATCAATATAAATTATACCGATTAATTTATAATCGATTTATAGCCAGTCAAATGGCAGCTGCTATATATGATACTGTATCTGTTTCTATTGAAGGAAATAACTATAACTTTAAAGCAAATGGACAAACTATGAAATTTAAGGGATATATGACATTATATATTGAAACAGAAGAAAAAGAAGAATTTATGCAGATACCAGAATTAGTAGTAGGAGAAGAAGTAAAAAAGGAAAAAATAGATGCAAAACAAAGTTTTACAGAACCACCAGCTAGATATACAGAAGCTAGTTTAGTAAAAGCATTAGAGGAAAAAGGAATCGGGCGTCCAAGCACTTATGCGCCTACGATTACTACAATATTAACAAGAAGATATATTGAGAAATCTCAAAAACAATTAATACCAACAGATTTAGGAAGAGTGGTAAATGGTCTCTTAATTGAAAATTTTGGAGATGTTATTAATGTAGCATTTACAGCCCAAATGGAAGAAGAGTTTGATAAAATTGCAGAAGGTAATGAAAATTGGAAAAAAGTTATAAGAGAATTTTACACACCATTTGAACAAATTGTGGAAAAAGTAGATAAAGAATTAGAACATGTAAAATTAGAATATGAAGTTTCAGATGTACCATGTGAGAAATGTGGCAGAATGATGGTTATCAAGTATGGAAGATATGGTAAATTTTTAGCATGTCCAGGTTATCCAGAATGTAAAAATGCAAAACCAATAGTAGAGACGATTGATGTACCGTGTCCTGTTTGTGGAGGTGTTGTTCAAGTTAGAAAAACAAAAAGGAAACGTAATTATTATATCTGTGAAAATAATAAAGGGGAAAATGAAGGATGTTCCTATATCTCTTGGAATAAACCGAAGCCAGGAGAAAAATTTATTGCAAGAGAGGACATAACTGAAATAAAAAAAGAAAGAAAAAAGAATTCTAGAACCAAAAAAGCATCTGTCAAAAAGAAGAAATAAAATATTTTAAAGAGCGTGCTATCAAAAAGGAAAGTTTGTTAGCATGCTTTTGTTTATATTTAGATAATAGAGGAAGTATAATGATAGTGATGAAAATGTAACCAAAATGTAATTGAAATACGACTTAAGTAACCGTATAATAAGCTTATATTATTATAGGTAATAGAAATATTTGGTAAAATGTTTAAAAAAAAGTAATAAAATGTAAAAAATACTTAGTAATTAAAAATATAGATAAAAACAGAGAAAATAATTTAAAAGATAACAGGCGGAATTCTAAAATAAAGGATGTATAGCAATGCAAGAGATAATTGTAATAGGTGGAGGACTTGCTGGAAGTGAAGCTGCACTTCAAATAGCAAAACGAAAAATAAAAGTAAAACTATATGAAATGAAGCCAGAAAAATTTTCAAAGGCACATAGTAATGAAAATCTAGCAGAGATTGTATGTAGTAATTCATTTAAATCAGATTTACTTACTAACGCATGTGGTTTATTGAAAGAAGAATTAAGACTATTGGGGAGTGAACTTATTCCCATAGCAGATAGTGTCAAGGTACCCGCAGGACAAGCTTTGGCGGTAGATAGAGAAAAATTTAGTCAAATAGTAACTCAAAAAATAGAAGAAAATCCATATATACAGGTTATTAGAAAAGAAGTTACGCAGATTCCTGAGAATACAATAGTTATTGTGGCAACTGGGCCGTTAACATCTGATTCCTTATCAAAAGAAATTGCTAAGTTCGTAGGAATGGATGCTTTATTTTTTTATGATGCGGCAGCACCTATTGTTGAAAAAGAAAGCATAAATTGGGATATTGCTTTTTATGGTAATCGATATGAACAAGAAAGAAGAAAAGAAGAACAAGAAAGTATTTGGAAAGAGAGAATTAGAAAGCAAGAAGCAAGTTATATCAATCTTCCTATGAATCAAGAAGAATATGAAATATTTTATAAGGAATTAATTTCTGCAGAAATAGTAACATTGCACAACTTTGAAAAAAGAGAAATATTTGAAGGATGTATGCCAATAGAAATTATGGCGAAAAGAGGCATAGATACTTTAAGATTTGGCCCGTTAAAACCAGTAGGTTTTACGGATCCAAGAACAGGAAAAAGACCATATGCAATTGTACAATTGCGACAAGATAATTGTGAAGGAAATTTATATAATATAGTAGGTTTTCAAACAAATCTAAAATTTGGAGAACAAAAAAGAGTATTTTCCTTAATTCCTGGACTGGAAGAGGCAAATTTTATAAAATATGGTGTTATGCATAGAAATACTTATATTAATTCTACAAAGTTATTGGATAACACCTATCGTATGAAAGAAAATCATAATATCTATTTTGCAGGACAAATAACAGGAGTGGAAGGTTATGTAGAATCAATATCTTCAGGATTATTAGCTGGAATCAATGTAGCAAATCAAGTATTAAATAAGAAAAAATGTATTATGCCCAAGGAAACAGTAATAGGAGCTCTAGCAGAATATATTTCTACAGAAAATGATACATTTCAGCCAATGAATGCTAATTTTGGCATATTACCAGCACTTCCTGAAAAAATAAGAGATAAAAAAGAAAAATATAAAATATTATCTAATGTTTCTTTAGAAAACATAAAAAATATTATTGAAAACTTAGGAAAACGTGATAAAAATAGTTAAAACATCCATTAATTTACATAAAATTGTTGACATTTTTTTCTTGTAAGTGTATAATAAAATTATGATGGTTTATGAACAATGGAAGGAGAAATTTTTTATGGAAAAAAAATTAAATGACAAAGGAAAAAAGCTACTTGAAAAATTAGTAAAAACTAAAATAGAAATTACAGAAAATATGGTGAGTGCTGAAGTGAATAAAAAAGTAAAAAATGAAAAATAAAAATAAAAAAGGAGGACTTTTTTTATGTTAGAAGTTGTAGAAGTATATGAGGAGATATCTTTAAGCGAAATAGACAAAAGGCTTTCAGAGCTTCAGCAGCAAGCGCAAAGAACAACACATGAAAGAAAAATGGCAGAAGAGAATAAAAAAGAAAAGGAAACTATTTTATATAATGCGGAACAAGCCGTTCGTGTAGCAGAGAGAAAATATGACGGTTTAGCTGCTGCCTTGACACTTATGCAAAGCACAGAAGGTGTTTTACAAAAAGCAATAGATGAACAAGCAAAGGCAGTGAAAGAAGCAGAAGATGAATTAAATAATGTGAAAAAGGCTTTAGACGCAGCAAATAAATCGTTGCATGATGCAAGTGATAAATTTAATGACATTTTGGTCTTATCTCAAAAAGAAAAGAAAGAAATCGATAAAATATTAGTAAGTTGTGGTATGAATGAAGATTTTAATAGAGTAGCAAAAGACGAATTAACTTTTGAGTATGATAAGAAAATTGCGGAAAAAAAAGATAATATCAATGGAATCAATGAAAAAATAATAGATATTAGTAATGATGATGCAGTTATACAAAAAATCAAAAGTTTAAAAGATGCTTATCAAGCCTATCAAACATTTGCAAAGGGAACTTTTTCATCAACCATATCTTCTAAGGAACAAGAGTTAAGAGAACAATATGGAACAAAGATTGTAGATTTACAAAAATTTTTAAAAGATACATATGGTATTATTATGTCTGATCAGGATATTGAAGCAATGATTTATACGGATCTTAATAAGACGCAAGGAAATTATATAATACAACCATTAGAGAATGATAAAGTGACAGAGCAAGAGGAATCAAGGCTTATCGAACAAGAAAAAAGAGCAATTTTAGAAAAATTAGAATCAATAAAAGCTCTGACAGCGAAAGATCCAACGGAATATGATAAGAAAATAGCTGAAGCAGAAGCTGATTTAGCAGAGACTGCAAAAGCAATCATGAATAAGGAAACTGCAATACAAGATATAGAAAAACAAAGTGCTAATGCAGAAAAAGAAAGAACATTGTTAGAAAAGGAATTAGCTGAAGCAGAAAAAGGAACAGATAATACACAAATCATAAAAGTAAGACAAAAAAGATTAGAGGAAATTGAAGCGGCATTAAAACTATTAAGTGTTGAGGATCCAAAAAGAGTAAAAATACAAAAAGAAATTGATAAAATTGATGAAATGATCAACACAGCAGTGGATGGTCAGGTAGAAAACCCAGAGTATGTTAACATGTATGATGAAGCATATAATGCATGGGACCAAGCATATAAGAATTATTTTACAGCTTTGGAAAATGCAGCCAGAGATTTAGGATATAATTATGATGAATGGTGGGAAGAGTATAGCCAATTAGATGCAGAAATAAAAGAACTTCAGGGTCAAGTGGATGAAGAGATATCTATCAAATATGATGCTATGATGAAAGCTGAAAAGGAATTAGAACAAGCAGAAAAAGATTATGAGGATAAAAGAGATGAAAAGGAAGCAGACATATTAGAAAAACTTAAAGAAAAAGGATATATTTCAGAAAAATTGTATCCAGAATTAACTGTTGCAGAGTCACATGCCAGTCAAATATTTAAAGAATATAGAGATGCAGAATTAGAAGTGAGAAAAGCAGTAATGGAAGCACAAATGCATCCGACTGGCCAAAATATCGAAAAAATTAAAATAGCAATGAACGTTTATCAGGAAAAATCAAAAGAATTTGCCGAGGCATTAAACCAAGATGCATTAGAATCTCCTGCTCCTATAACTATGGAAGATTGTCATAATTATCTATTATCTGTGTTAGATAGAGAAGAGGAAGCGGGTATGTCTCTTGATCCAGCTTATAATACATATGCTGTTAAAAATCGATTTGCTGTATTAGAAGCGTTATATCCTAAATTAACTAAAAAGTATGGATATGATGATGTTAAGTCAAAAATCGATTTGATGAATCGTGATATTAATAAATATTTCGATGGTAATGAATCTGTAGATTTTCAGAAGATAGAACGAAGTTTAAAACAGTATCAAAAAGGTATTCATGCACTAGAAAGTAATAAAAGTCTAAAACTGAATAAAGGAGATATTGCTAAGGTCCTTTATGGTAAGGAAATGCCAGTTGTATCAAAAGGAAATTTCTTTACAAGGTTATTTAAAAAGAGAGTAGAATTTCCTGAAGCAATCGTGTCTATGAATTTTCATCCGCACTATTCACAGAATAATCCAAAAAGAGAGTATTTAGCTGAACTAGAAAAGATAGATCATAATCCAGAAATTTTAGGCTTAGCACAAGAGATTGAAAATAAAAGAAGCAATTATGAAGAGGCAACACAAGAATATAATGACAGATCATCTAATGAGAGTCGATTAACAGAGTTGGAATCAGAAAAAGCCGCATTAGAAGAAGAGATAGAAAAGGCAGTAGAACCAAAACTTGATAAAAAAACAAGAGATAAATTTATTGATGCAATAGAAGTGGCAGCAGAAAAATGCAATACTATTCGTGAAACAGTACCAGAATTTATACCAGTGTCTGATTATTTAGAGAAAAAGAGAAAACAATGGGAAAAACAAAGAGATGCATTGCCAAATAGCATTAACCCAAAGAAAAAGAAACAATATGAAGAAGAAAAAACAAAAATTATGCAAGAAATAGAAGGTTTGAAAAAAGGAAAAAAAGATCAGACTAAAATAGATGAGATTAAACAAAAAATTGCTAAATTGGAAAATCTACCAGAAGAATTAGTTAAAGCAAAAGCAGAATTATCTAATTTAAAAGATAGACAAACAGAACAAAAGAAAGCGTTAACTAGTTTCCGAGCATTAAAAACTAAATTAGGAGACTATTGGAAGAATGTGATTAAAATTAAAGATGGTGCGAAAGTCGGATATGTTCCAGATCCATCAGGACGTGGAGCGATGGAGGCATTTAAAGAGGGATTAAAAGAAGAAGAAAGATAGAAAATTAACAAAAACGTCTAGTAATAGGCGTTTTTGATTGGAATCAATATTTTGAAAATAAGAGTAGCTATTACTTGATTAACAAATTCCTTAGGAATAAGTAAATGTGCCGTTAAACAATATTCATTAGGCAATGAAAGAATATGAATGATACATTAACAGATAAAAAAGTGTGATATGTGTTTTATTAGCTTTCAAAATAGAGGAGAAAATTTGCTAAAACTATTGAAAAATAAGGAAAAATGTGATATAATAATATTGTAGAAAAATTTTATATAAGAAAGGAATGACAAACATGTTGAAAAGAAACCCCATATTACGGAATGTGGTAATATTTTCCGTAGTCGCTTTCATGTTATGTGTAGTAGGAGTTATCTCTTTCTTTGGAGGTGCAATATGGAGCTACATAAAAGCTATTCCTGTGGGATATGCTATAAGCTGCTCTGTATCCTCTTTTGCGACAGCTCTTATATTAGGAGTTATTGAAAGAGTCTTCATAGGAAAAAACAATGATTCGGATCCGAATTCCTCTGAAGAAACGGACGATGATCCTGATTCGAAAGAGAACGATAACTACTACTATGATGATGACAATGGCAAGAAGATCTCATCTGCGGTAACACCACGTAAAAGGTAACTAAGGGTAACTGAGAGATATTTCTCCACAAAGTTTTATTGGGCTTGTAGCATTGCTATGAGCCCACTTACTTTAAAAAAGCTTACGGAAACAAGTAAAAAATAAGATTGGAAAGTATTGACATTATATAACAAAAATGATAAAATAAATACGCTATTGTTTAGGGAAACCTATGTTGTAGCGTATTATTTTGTTTTTAGTAGGAGTTATCTAAAAACATAAAATATAAAAAGAAATGAGGTGAAAAGAAGAATGCCAACAATTAATCAATTAGTAAGAAAAGGAAGAAAAACATCTACAACCAAATCAACAGCACCTGCTTTACAAAAAGGTTATAACTCTAGAAAAAAAATACAAACAGATAGCAGATCACCACAAAAAAGAGGTGTATGTACAGTTGTAAAAACAGTTACACCTAAAAAGCCAAATTCAGCTTTAAGAAAAGTAGCTAGGGTTAAACTTTCAAATGGATATGAAGTAACATCTTATATTCCAGGTGTAGGACATAACTTACAAGAACATAGTGTTGTATTAATAAGAGGTGGAAGGGTAAAAGATTTACCAGGTGTTAGATACCATATTATTAGAGGTACCTTAGATACGGCAGGTGTTAAAGATAGAATGCAAGCTAGATCTAAATATGGAGCCAAAAAACCTAAAAAATAAGACTAAGTAAAGAGATTAATTGATAATAGTGCATAATTCTTTTATGTAGATAAATGATATAGAAAAGAAATTCTTGCACTATTACGGAAGAGCAAGAATGCTCTTCAGAGTACCTTTCTGCATGATGTGCAGAATGAAACAAACTTTATGGCATTTAATAAAAAATAAGAATAGAAATTAAATTTCATAAAGTAGAGGTTTTAAAATAGAACACAGATATGCATATGATACGAGAAATATTTGTGTAATGAATAGGAGGGAAGAATAGTGCCAAGAAAAGGATATATAGCAAAAAGAGAAGTATTACCAGATCCATTATATAATAGCAAAGTTGTTACAAAACTAATCAACAACATTATGTTAGATGGTAAGAAAACAGTAGCTCAAAATATAGTATATGGTGCTTTTGATATCATTAAAGAAAAAGAACAAAAAGATCCATTAGAAGTTTTTGAAGCTGCTTTGGAAAATATTATGCCAGTTCTTGAAGTAAAAGCTAGAAGAGTTGGTGGAGCAACTTACCAAGTACCGTTAGAAATTAGACCAGAAAGAAGACAAACGTTAGGATTAAGATGGTTAGTAATATATGCTAGAAAAAGACATGAAAAAACAATGGCTGAAAAACTAGCAGGTGAAATCATGGATGCAATTAATGGAAATGGTGGAGCATTTAAGAAGAAAGAAGATACACATAAAATGGCTGAAGCAAATAAAGCTTTTGCACATTATAAATGGTAAAATTGAAATTAGTGTTTTTCTCGTTGTCGTAAATTCGAGATATTGGAAAATCTTGAAGTGTGGATTGCGAGTGAAGCAAAGTGAAGGAGGAAAAAACAGTGGCAGGAAGAGCATATTCATTAGAAAGAACAAGAAATATAGGAATAGTAGCTCACATTGATGCTGGAAAAACAACAACAACAGAGAGAATTCTATTTTATACAGGAAAAACACATAAAATAGGAGAAGTTCATGAAGGTGCAGCAACAATGGACTGGATGGAACAAGAGCAAGAAAGAGGTATTACAATCACTTCTGCAGCAACAACATGTTTTTGGAATAATCATAGAATTAATATTATTGATACGCCAGGGCACGTTGATTTTACAGTTGAAGTACAAAGATCTTTAAAGGTATTAGACGGAGCTGTTACAATTTTAGCTGCAAAAGGTGGTGTGCAACCACAAACAGAAACTGTTTGGAGACAAGCAGATAAATATAATGTTCCAAGAATGGTATATGTAAATAAAATGGATATTACTGGTGCAAACTTTATGCTTTGTGTCGATCAACTAAAAAGTAGATTAAAAGCAAATGCTGTTCCTATTCAATTACCGATTGGAGCAGAAGATCAATTTAAAGGAATTGTTGATTTAATTAAAATGAGAGCTTTTATTCATAAAGATGATTTAGGAAAAGAAGTTGAAGAAACAGATATACCAGAAGATATGAAAGATTTAGCAAATGAATATCACGAAAAAATGATAGAGTCAGTTGCAGAGCAAGATGAAGAATTAATGATGAAATATTTAGAAGGAGAGGAATTATCTCAAGAAGAAATCAAAAAAGGATTACGTGTTGGAACAATTAATAATACAATCGTTCCTGTAACATGTGGCTCTTCTTACAAAAATAAAGGTGTGCAAGAATTATTAGATGCTGTAATTGATTATATGCCATCTCCAATAGATATTCCTCATATAAAAGGTGTGGACTTAGATGGGAACGAAACAGAAAGAAAAACATCTGACGCAGAACCATTTGCTGCGTTAGCATTTAAAATTGCAACAGATCCATTTGTTGGAAAATTATGTTTCTTTAGAGTTTATTCTGGAACATTAGAATCTGGATCAACAGTATTAAATGCCAATAAAGATAAAAAAGAAAGAATTGGTAGAATTGTGCAAATGCATTCAAATCACAGAGAAGATATTGATAAAGTATACTCTGGTGATATTGCAGCTGCCGTTGGATTAAAAGAAGTAACAACAGGTGATACTATTTGTGATTTAGATCATCCAGTTATTTTAGAGTCAATGGAATTTCCTGAGCCAGTTATTGATATTGCAATAGAGCCAAAAGATAAAGCAGCTCAAGAAAAAATGGGTATTGCACTTTCTAAACTTGCTGAGGAGGATCCAACATTTAAAACATATACAAATCATGAAACAGGTCAAACAATTATTGCTGGTATGGGTGAATTACACTTAGACATTATTGTTGATAGATTAAAAAGAGAATTTAAAGTAGAGTGTAATGTAGGTAAACCACAAGTTGCTTATAAAGAAACCATTAGAGATTCTGTAAGAGTAGAAGGTAAATTTATTCGTCAATCTGGTGGTAGAGGACAATATGGTCATGTTTGGCTAGAAATGGAACCATTAGAGCCAGGTACAGGAATTCAATTTGAGAGCAAAATCGTTGGTGGTGTTGTTCCAAAAGAATATATTAAACCAGTTGAAGAAGGTATTAGAGAAGCTGCCGAAAGTGGAACATTAGCAGGATATCCTGTTATCGACTTTAAAGCAACTTTAGTAGATGGTTCATACCATGATGTTGACTCTTCTGAAATGGCATTCAAAATTGCTGGTTCTATGGCATTTAAAGAAGGATGTAAAAGAGCAAAATCCGTTATTTTGGAACCAATTATGAAAGTAGAAATAACAGTTCCAGAAGAATATATGGGAGATGTTATAGGAGATGTAAATTCTAGACGTGGTAGAATGGAAGGAATGGATGGAACAGATGGAATGCAAGAAATTCGTGCATTTATTCCACTTTCAGAAATGTTTGGATATGCAACAGATTTACGTTCTAAAACACAAGGTAGAGGAACATATTCTATGGAACCATCTCATTATGAAGAAGTGCCAAAATCAGTTCTTGAGACAATTGTTGCTTCAAGAGCAAAAAAAGAAGAATAAAAGGAAATCAATAATCGATTTGTATAAATTTATTCCGTAAAAAAATAAATATGAAAAATACTTGCTTTTTTCATAAATATAGTGTAAAATGCAAGTGATTAATAAGTCATTAACTTTTAAAAATAAAATAAAAAATAGCAAAGAGAAAAGCTTTTAATCAGAATGCAGAAATATATTGAAAATTTTAATTTTATGATAAATGGCTTTACACATTTGCTAAATTTAAAGGAGGAATTTAAAAATGGCTAAAGCTAAATTTGAAAGAACAAAACCACATGTTAACATTGGTACAATCGGACACGTTGACCATGGAAAAACAACAACAACAGCTGCTATTACAAAATACTTAGGTTTATTAGGTAAAGCTCAATTTACAGCTTATGATCAAATTGACGGTGCTCCAGAAGAAAAAGCAAGAGGTATTACTATCAATACAGCTCACGTAGAATATGAAACAGAAAATAGACATTATGCTCATGTTGACTGCCCAGGACATGCTGATTATGTAAAAAATATGATTACAGGTGCAGCACAAATGGATGGTGCAATATTAGTTGTTTCAGCAGCTGATGGACCAATGCCTCAAACAAG
>CANQTX010000018.1 GCA_947626885.1 uncultured Clostridia bacterium
GAATTATATATGTAAAGATATACTACAAGATAAAGCAAAAAAGAACATAACAAATTCAACAGAATGGGGAAATTACTATAATAATACAACTACAAACTATGCAAAGATAAGTGGTTTATGGGCAAGTCATTCATATCCTGAAGAAGGGTGGAAAATAGTAAGTAATTATACAAGAGGACCAGTTGACATAACAAAGGTCCCTCAAAATAAAGGAGACTATCGATTAGAATTAGCAACTGGATCAAGTGAAGATTTCAAAGCGTATAACATATATGATATGGCAGGAAATATGTGGGAATGGACAACAGAAACTACAACAGTAACTGCCGGAACAAATGGAGAAACCACAAATCACACATACGCTGTTCCTCGTGGTGGTAGCTTCGCTGACTATGGCTCTGCTAGTCCAGTAGTTCATTCTCATGGTTTCGATTACGTAACGGTCTGCGCTGTCAGCGTCGGTTTCCGTCTTGTGCTTTATGTAAAGTAGCACTGATACCTGTAAAAAATAAGAATAGAGGATAAATATGGCTTATGAAGTAAAAGAAAAGGAATGACTATTGATTTGAATATGTATGATAATGTAGCAGATGATACTTATAGCAGATGTGACATAGGAGATATGATTTGGGCTTATGGAAAAATAGGGAAAAATATGAAGATAGAAATTTTACATATAGAAGTGATACAAAAACAGGAAAGAAAAAAATGAAATAATGTCATTCCTTTCAAAATTTATACACGTAATTGTTTAATTTGTTTTACTTCCTTATTTAATTGATCAATATGCTTTTTTCGTGTATTGTAAGCTTGTTTTAATTCTTCTAATATTTGTGGGCATTTTTCAGGATCTTCACTAGCATATAAGAAACCTTGTACATATGCCTTATAATATTCTCTATTATCATCACTATGAGCAGAAACCATTTTATGATAGTACTTCATAGCTTCTTCAATTCTTTTAATTTCTGATTTTAAAAATTTTAAGTAATCGATTCTCGCAGCAATTTCATATTCTGTATCATCAATTACAACTTGGAATAAAGCTTTTACGATTTTCTTATCAATTTTTCCTACACCAATATGAGGTAATTTTTTTATACCATCAGAAAGACTTTCAGGAGCAGAAGGTTTTGTATGCTCAATAATGATTTTTAGCGCTTCTACTATACCAATATGTGTTTTGTATTGACGCTTTGCTGTGATAGCTTCAAATTCATCAGCTACTCTAATAATTTGAGCTTCATAAGGAATTTTGTTACCTTTTACACCATTAGGATAACCACTTCCATCAAGAGATTCATGATGATATAGAGTTCCTGCTGCATAAGGACGTAATTTTGGGTCTTCCATACACATTTTATAACCAATAGTTGTATGTGTTTTCATAATTTCATATTCTTCGTCTGTCAACTTAGAAGGTTTTTGCAATACAGTGGGAGGAATAAATATTTTTCCAATATCATGAATATAAGCACAAGTAGTACAATATACGGTAAATCCCTTACTCATATGTAAATTCTCACATAATCTACATGTAATATTAGCAACATTTTCAGAATGACGTCTAGTAAAAGCATCTAAGCCATCTAGCATTTTTAATTGATAGCGAATGGTATCATTCAAATTATAAGATTTTATTGTAGTACTATTATAAAAATCAAATTTTTCTTGCATAAATATATCCTCATTTTCTAAAATATAGCTTTTATTTATTTTATATCTTGTTATACAAATGGTCAAGTCAAACAGTATAGAAATCATTAAAAATTTATGATATTGATTTTACAAAAAGGAAAAGAATTGTTTAATTATTCTTTTTAATGCGTTGACTTTTCTAATATCTCATTATAAAATAAGAAAAAGCAGATAGGTTCTGCATTCATAGATAAAAGGGAATAAGAAATGTATTTAAAAAGATTAGAAATGTATGGATTTAAGTCTTTTGCTGATAAAACAGTATTAGATTTTATGCCAGGAATTACAACTGTTATTGGACCAAATGGATCTGGGAAAAGTAATATATCAGATTGTATCCGTTGGGTATTAGGAGAACAAAGTATAAAGTCATTAAGAGGAGCAAAATCTGAAGATATTATTTTTGCAGGAACACAAAATAGAAAGTCTCTAGGATTTGCAGAGGCTTCTTTAATAATAGATAATTCAGATGGAAAGTTACCTATTGAATATAATGAAGTAATTGTAACAAGAAGAATTTATCGTAGTGGAGAATCCGGATATTTTATTAATAAAACACCGTGTAGATTAAAAGATATATTAGAATTGTTTATGGATACTGGTATTGGAAGAGATGGATACTCAATTATAGGACAGGGTAAAATTGATGAAATTTTAAGTAATAAATCAGAAGATAGAAGACATATATTTGACGAAGCGGCTGGAATTGTAAAGTATAGAACCAGAAAAGAGGAATCTGAAAAGAAACTAGAACAAACAAAAGTAAATTTGTTAAGAATTAATGATATTATTGCAGAAATTGAGGCCAATATTGGTTCTTTAAAAACGCAATCAGAAAAAGCAAAAAAGTTTTTATCGTTGAGAGAAGCATTAAAAAATGTAGAGATAGGTTTATTTTTATATAATATAGAAGATAATAAAGCAAAAATAGAAGAAATTAAAGAAAATATCAATATTTTTGAAACGCAAAAAGTAAAAGAAGAAGAACGATTTGCCAATAAACAGGAAGAAAAAGAAGCCTTAAAGTCTGATATCGATGCTTTATTAGTGGAAATTGAAAAAACACAAAATTTTAGTTTGGAAGGAAATCAAAAAAAGGAACAATTTAATAGTGACATTCATATTCATACAGAAAGGATAGCCAATAATAAAGATAATTATGAAAGATATGCTTTAGAAATAAAAGAATTAGAAGATAGAAATTTAGTATTGGAAGAAGAGAAACATCAAAAATTACAAAAGAAAACAAACTTGTCAAGTAACAAAGAAAAATTTGAGAAAGAATTAGCTGAAAAAGAAAAAGCATTGGCAGAATACACAAAGACGTTGTCAGATAAAGAGAAAGAAATAGAAAATGAAAAAATAAAGGTACAAAATAATATTGATGCAAAATATGAAATAATTGCAGAAATGAACACACAAAAAGCAAATTTAGAGAATTTTAATAAAAGAGAAATAACATTAGAAAAAGAAATACAAGAAATGATTGCAGAAATAGATCAAACCAGAATACAAAAAGAATCGATAGCCAAACAATTTTATGAAATGGAAAAAAATAGAAATACATTGCTTAAATATATAGAAGATATACGTTTAAAAAAAGATAAAAGCACAGAAACAATAAAAGATTTTGAAACAAGGTTACATGGATATCAATCAGAATATAGAATTAAAGAAGCAAAACATAGATTTTTAGTAGAAACCGAACAAGAAAAAGAAGGGTATACGAAAAGTGTAAAATCTTTATTAAATGTGCTTGAAAAAAATGATAGCTTGGGTAAAGGGGTCCATGGCGTATTAGCTAATTTAATATCTACTGCTAAAGAATATGAAATGGCAATTGAAATGGCCTTAGGCGGAGCTATTCAAAATATTGTTACAGATTCAGAACAAGAAGCAAAAAAATTAGTAAACTATTTAAGAGAGAATCATTTGGGAAGAGCATCTTTCTTACCAATAACTTCGGTAAAAGGAAAAAAAGTAACATCTATCAATAGCAGAGGCACTACTGGTGTGATAGGTATTGCTTCAGATTTAGTAAGTTATGACAAAAAATATGAGGGCATTATTTTAAATTTATTAGGCAGAACGGTTATTGTAGCAGATATTGATGTAGCAGTGAAACTAGCAAAACAAAATGCGTATCAATTTAAAATTGTTACATTGAAGGGAGATGTGATTAATCCATCTGGTGTTATTAGTGGCGGTTCTGTAACGAATAAATCTGTGAGTATTTTAGGTAGAACTAAAGAAATTAAAGCATTAGCCAAAGAATTATCTCAAATCCAGTTAAAAATAGATCATTTACAAAAAGAAAAGATAGATTATGAAAAAAGTATTGCTACCATGTTAGAAGAGTTTGAAACAAAACAAAAGGAATTACAAGCATTAGAAATTGTATATGCTACGGAGAAGCAAAAAAAGGATACAATAGAAATAGAAATCGAAAAGTTAGAAACCAAACTAGCAAAATTAAGAGAAAATATAGTAATATTAAAACAAGAAAAGCAACAAAATATAACTAAACAAGAAGAATTAAATGCTAAAATTACAGCAATAGACGAGGAAAATATAAGTTTCAATCGTATAATTGATGAATTTATTAATGCTAATCAAAATAAGCAAAAAGATATAGATGATTTAAATTTGGATATTACTAATTTAAAAATTTCTGTTTCTTCTTTTGATGAAAGTGAGAATTCTATAGATGAGATGATGGAAAGAATTGAGGCTGATATACAAAACAATATTAAAAATATCCATGAAAAAAAAGAAATGAGGGAAAAAATTCTTGCTGATAACGAAGTATTGACACAAAAAATAGAGGTAATGAAACAAAATATGCATACATTAGAAGAAGAAATTGCAAATAGCTCTGGAAAAGTAGATAGTCTAAAGCAAGAAAGAGTTGTAAAGAATGAAAAATTAAATAATTTGGAAAAAGAATTAGAAGAAGAAACAAAAAGAATAGATGATATACGTAATCAGATGACAAAATTGGAATTCAAAAAATCTAAAGTAGAATTAGAATTAGATCAAGTGATTAATAAAATGTGGGATGAGTACGCATTAACACCCAATACGGTACAGGGAATTGAAAAAGTTTCACATCCTATAGAAGTACAAAAGCAGGTTGTTACGATAAGAGGTCAAATACGTGAATTAGGAAATGTTAATGTAGATGCTATCAAAGAATATCAGACTATGAAAGAACGATATGACTTTATGAGTGAGCAAAGGTTAGATTTAGAAGAGGCAAGCAATAAGTTAAAAAAAGTGATTGTAGCAATGACAGAAACCATGAAAAAGAAATTTGCTGATCAGTTTCAACAGATTAACAAGAATTTTGGAAATGTATTTGTAGAATTGTTTGGTGGTGGAAAGGCAGAGCTAAAATTAGTTGATGAGAATAATATTTTAGAAAGTGGTATTGAAATAGAAGTCCAGCCACCTGGAAAAAAATTGCAGAATATGATGTTATTATCTGGAGGAGAGAAAGCTTTTACGGCAATTGCTTTACTATTTGCTATTTTGCAAATGAATCCAGCACCATTTTGCGTGCTAGATGAAATTGAGGCTGCACTAGATGACGTTAATGTTTATCGATTTGCCGAATATTTGAAGAAGTTTACGGTAGGAACACAATTCTTGGTTATTACGCACAGAAAAGGTACGATGGAAGTAGCAGATACAGTTTATGGTATTACTATGGAAGAAAAAGGCATTAGCAAGTTGTTATCTATGAAATTAAAATAAAAATATGTTTTGAAACAATTGCTATTTATTGTGTAGATCCTGAATTTAATGCATAGAAATAAAGAGGAAAAAGGAGAAAAAGAGAGAATATAAAAGATTTGGTAAAATATAACAAATTTTAAAACGTATATTTTGGAATAATTAAGATTAAAATACTTATATAACCAAATACCTTTATTGAATTTGATATTAATTTATGGTATAATAATGTTTAGTGACACATTCAAAAAAGCTTAAAAGGAGAGTGAATATATATTTTAAAAAAATGGGTTATATACTATACAAAAGAAGCGTTTAAAACCCTAAAAGTTATTCTAATAGGAACAGCTATGATACTACTTATTGTATGCATAAAATATAAACCTGCTTACGAAGTCACTTTAGCAGGTGAAATATTAGGATATGTGAAAGATAAAAATTATATTGAAACCAAATTGAATAAATTTATCAATGACACCAATAATAATATTGCTTTTAGAGAAATATCAGAAAATCCAGTATATGCATTAAAATTTATTAATAAAGATAAAAAAACAGAAGAAAAATCTGTTATGTTGGCGATTGAAAATGCTACGACAACTACTTACAGAAATTTCGCAGTTACCGCAGATGGAGAACAAAAAGCGGTAGTTCATTCAGAAACAGAAGCAGAGGATATTATTAACCAAATAAAAGAAGGTTTAGATGGAACAGTGGATTTAAAATTGGGTATAACAGAAATTTATACAACCAATGATGAAACTGTTTCAGAAGCAGAGGCCATGAATACGCTAAATGAATTAAAAACAGTGAAAGTAGCTGCGTATCAAGAAGAAAAGGCACAAAAAGAAAAAGAAGAAAAACGAAAAGCCGCTGCAGCAAAAGCAAAAAGTTTTGCTACAACAACAACCGTAGCAGCTTCTGGTAGTATTTCTGGCATATCACTTGCTATACCAGTAAATGGTACTATTTCTTCTAGGTTTGGTGTAAGAAGTTCTTCAAGATCTTCAGCACATACGGGCTTAGATATTGCTGCTTCAGCCGGAACAGGAGTAAGAGCAATCGCGCCTGGAACGATAACATATGCGGGATATAAGGGTTCTTATGGCAATTTAGTAATTGTTAGTCATGGTAATGGTATCGAATCATATTATGCACACTGTAGTGCAATATATGTATCTGTGGGACAGAATATCGATTCTAATACAACGATTTCGGCTGTTGGTTCTACAGGAAATTCAACAGGTCCACATTTACATTTAGAAATACGAGTAAATGGTACACCAGTGAACCCACAAGATTATTTATATTAAGATAGGGTTTATAAAAAAACTGAATAAAAGAAAAAAGAATGATGAAATCAAATTATTAATATCATTCTTTTTTTGTTTTTATTTAGATATTGAAAAAATTTGCAAAATGATATACACTAAATATGAATTTATCAGAGAAAAAATAGAAGGAGCATATGTTATAAAAAAACAACATTTTATAGCATAAAAAGGATAATGAAAAAAAAGAGAAATATGATAGTGATTTTAATCATAGTAGTGTTATTTATTGTTGGTATCGTTGTATATAGTAAGTATAGTAAAAAAATAGATGAAAAAAATCAAAAAGACACTATCCTTACCTTTTTTTCCTATATAAATGAGAAAAAATATGAAGATATGTACGAAATGTTATCAAAGACTGCAAAAGAAAGTTTTTCAAAGGAAGATTTTATAACACGTAATAAGAATATTTATGAAGGTATTGATGCTACAGATTTAAACATTGATATAGATGAAGTCATAGATACAGAAAAGGGAAAAGAAGTATCTTATCATGAGAAATTTTTTACGGCAGCAGGTGAAGTCTCTTTCTCTAATGTAGCAACACTAATTCGTGAAGACAGAACATATAAAATTGATTGGAATTCAAAATTAATATTTCCAGAGTTGAAAGAAGAATACAAAGTGAAAATTTTTACACTTAAAGCAAAAAGAGGTAGTATTAAAGATAGAAATGGCAATGTTTTAGCCTATGATGGAGAAATTTCTTCTGTGGGAATTGTTCCAGGAAAATTAGGTGAGAATAGAGATGACAATATTCAAAAGATAGCAGAAATTTTAAATATATCTGTAGAACAAATTAATCATGCATTATCTGCTTCTTATGTAAAAGAGGATACATTTGTGCCAATTAAGAAAATTGCTAAAACTTCAGAAACAAAGAATCAATTACTAGATATACCGGGCATTATGATCTCTAATGCAGATGGTAGAGTATATCCTTTAGGAGAAGAGGCTGCTCATTTGATTGGTTATATTCAGACAATTAATGCAGAAGAATTAGAGAAAAATACAGGAAAAGGTTATACATCAACTAGTTTGATAGGAAAATCAGGATTAGAACTTGTATATGAAGATAGACTAAAGGGAATAGATGGCACAGAAATTCATATTGAAGATGCTAATGGTGACGAAGTGACAGAAATTTTAAAACAAGAAAAACAAGATGGAGAAGATATTACACTAACCATTGATGCAGAATTACAAAAACAATTTTATCAGCAAATAAAAGAGGATAAAGGCTTTTTTGTTATTATGCAACCAGAAACAGGAGAGATATTAGCACTAGTTAGTACACCATCCTATAATTCGAATGATTTTATATTAGGAATGTCTACAGAGCAATGGGATAATTTAAATAATGATACGAATCAACCTTTATATAATCGATTTAAGCAAAGTTATTGTCCTGGTTCAACATTTAAACCTATTACAGCTGCCATTGGACTAACGGAAAATGTCATTGATGAAACAACAACATTAGATTATACAGGTACAAGCTGGCAACAAGATGAAAGCTGGGGGGATTATTATATTACAACCTTAACGGCTTATAATGGCAAGAAAAATGTAGAAAATGCTTTAATTCATTCTGATAATATCTTTTTCTCTCAGTTAGCTCTAAAAATTGGAAAAGATAAAATGAAAGAAAATTTAAATCAAATAGGCTTTAATGAAACACTAGATTTTACGATAGGTTTAAAAAAGTCACAATATTTAAATGAAGGAAAAGATTTTAGTCATGTAGCTTTAGCCAATACAGGTTATGGACAAGGAGATGTTTTAGTAAATCCTATTCATATGGCATCTATTTATTCAGCTTTTGTAAATCATGGTAATATGATAAAACCATATCTGGAATACCAAGAAGGGAAAGTAGATATTTGGAAAGAGCAAGTATTTTCAACGGAAGCAATAGACATTATACAAAATGCGTTATTACAAGTAGTAGAGTCTCCAGAAGGAACAGCACATGATGCAAAGATACAGGGGTTGACAATGATAGGTAAAACGGGAACGGCAGAACTAAAAAAGTCAAAAGATGACACAGAAAGTGGAACATTAGGCTGGTTTAATTGTATAACTATGAATCGACCACAAGGAAATTTATTAATACTAGGCATGGTGGAAAATAGTCAAAATAATAGTAGTGGAGGAAGTCATTATGTTATTTCTAAAATAAAATCAGTTTTATCAAATATGCAATAGAAAAAGATAGATAGAATGGTTTTATCATGGAGTTGTATATGAAGAAAAAAATAAAAGAAATTTTGTTCATAGCATTATTGTTTCTCATTCCAACAATAACAATAGTGCTTAATGCACCCTTAACAATTGATGATGAAATTTGGAATTTTCAAAATGTGATGAAGTTGTCAAGAGGATTAACCATATATGAAGATTGCAATATCATTGTAACACCATTATTTTTCTATATAGGAGAAATCTTTTTAAAAATATTTGGTAATCATTTATTAGCTTTTCGTCTTTATAATGTTGGCATATTCACCTTGTTATTCATAATGATTTTTATTATTTTTAGAAGTTTAAAGATGGATACGAATAAGAGTTTCCTTAGTACTTGTTTCTTGTATGTAGTAATAACGCCTTTTATTGAATGTGGTGCAAACTATAATGTACTTGTTACTTGTTTATTTCTAATAGGCATGTACTTATTTTTAAGGAAAAGAGACATGCGAGGATATAGTATCTTTCAAGGAATTATACTATATCTTATATTATTCACCAAACAGAATGTTGGATTGTATTATGGAATTGCCATCATCATTTGTGAAAGTGTATTTCGTAAAGAAAAAGTAATACAACATTTAGCTTGCCAAATGTTTATTGCTATGGCATTAAGTATTATCAATATAATTGTATTGTATATCGATGGTAGCTTAGAAGGATTTATTAATTATGCTTTTCTAGGTATGAAAAGTTTTATCAATTACAATATTTCTATTTCTCATATGGTAAGAATTGTGCTACTATTTGAATGGACATTAGCTATAACATCCTATGTACTGTATATATTACTGAGAAAAAAGAAATTATTAAAAGAAGATGATTCTTTTGGTATTATATTTACTTTTGCCATATTTTTAAACTTAACGGTATTTCCTATTGTAAATTTATATCATACATGTTTTGCAATATTATTAAATATGATGATGTTGATGGTGTTGATAGATAATTTGCATGTTATTAACTTAAAAACTGTACCAATTGGAGTATTAGTAGGCGCATATGTTTTTATTAATCTTTATGGAATTTTTTGTGGTATAAAAAGTATAGAGAATATAAAAATAGTTGATAGAAACAGTCCTTATTTCTATACGAATATGACGAAAGAAATGTATAATAAAATGAATGAAGTGATAGCGTATATACAAGAAAAGGAAGAAGAAGGAATTGATGTCATTCTTCTTTCACAAGATGCAGCACTTTATATGATACCACTAGAAAAGAATCACAAAGCGTTAGATTTAGCTTTTGCAGGAAATTTAGGAAAAGAGGGAGAGAAAACATTACTGGATCGCATTATAAAAATGGAAAATGTAGAGATACTACTCAATAGAACACCATATTGGCAAGAAATTGAAGAAGTGCGATTGTATATTATTGAAAATTTAATTCGAGAAGATAATGTAAATGAGTACTATGTATATCGTACCAAGGGCAATTAAATCGTAAAAAAATGTTTAAATATATTGAAATTCGTATAAAATTTATATATACTTACTGGTAAATAAAAAAATAATAGAGGAGGGTAAAAAGAATTATGGCAGAGATAAGTGAAAAAGAAAAACTGGAAATTGAAAACATGATTGATGATTTAGTCAAACGTGCGAAAAAAGCTTCTGAAGAATACAAAAAATTAACACAAGAGCAAGTAGATAGTATTATAAAAAAAATGTCTATGGCAGGGTTAGATAATCATATGAGATTAGCCAAAATGGCAGTGGAAGAAACAGGCAGAGGTATTTATGAAGATAAAATTACAAAGAATATGTTTGCAACAGAATATGTATATCATAATATTAAATATGATAAAACGGTTGGAGTTATAGACGAAAATAATGAAGAGGGATATGAATTAATTGCAGAACCAATTGGTGTAATAGCAGGTGTTACACCTGTTACCAATCCAACTTCGACAGTTATGTTTAAATCTATGATAGCAGCTAAAACAAGAAATGTTATTATTTTTGGATTTCATCCATCTGCACAACAGTGTAGTAAAGAAGCAGCAGAAATTGTTAAACAGGCAGCAATCTCAGAAGGTGCTCCCCAGGATTGTATTCTATGGATTGAAAAACCATCTGTTTTAGCAACTACTTTATTAATGAATCATCCTGATGTTGATTTAATATTGGCAACGGGTGGTTCAGGAATGGTGAAGGCAGCCTATTCAAGTGGCAAACCAGCGTTAGGGGTAGGGCCAGGAAATGTACCTTGTTATATCGATAAAACTGCGAAAATGAAGACTTCAGTTACAGATTTAGTTATGTCGAAATCATTTGATAATGGTATGATATGTGCTTCTGAACAAGCAGTTATTGTAGATAATGAAGTGTCTAAAGAATTTGAAGCACTAATGAAAGAAGCAAATTGTTATTTTGTAACAAAAGAAGAAAAAGAGAAATTACAAAACATTATGTTTGACCATGAAAATCATAATAAATTAAATGGAAAGATTGCAGGGCAATATCCTTATACTATAGCGAAATGGGCTGGATTTCATGTACCAGAAGATACAAAAATATTAGTTGTTAGAGAAGATGGCGTAGGCGAAGAACATCCATTTTCAAGTGAAAAATTGAGTCCGGTTTTAGCATATTATAAAGTAAAGAATGCAGATGAAGGTATTGCTTTAGCAGATAGATTAATTAAACATGGTGGCATGGGACATTCAGCAGTAATTCATTCTGAAAGTCAAGAAACAATAGAGAAATTTGCTGAAACTGTAAAAACAGGAAGAATTATTGTAAATTCTCCATCTACACATGGCGCAATTGGTGATATTTATAATACGAATATACCATCATTAACTTTGGGGTGTGGAACATTTGGAGGAAATTCAACAACGTCGAATGTATCCTCTGTTAATTTAATTAATGTAAAAAGAGTCGCAAAAAGGAGAAATAATATGCAATGGTTTAAAGTTCCAGAAAAAATTTATTTTGAAGGCGGATCTATCGCCTATTTAGAAAAAATGCCAGATATTACACGAGCATTTATTGTTACAGATCCATCAATGGTACAATTAGGATATGTAGATAAAATACTATATCACTTAAGAAAAAGAACAGATTATGTACATGCAGAAATATTTTCAGAGGTGGAGCCGGATCCATCTTTTACAACGATAAAAAAAGGAATAGCGGTTATGGAAAATTTCCAACCAGATGTGATTATTGCTTTGGGAGGAGGAAGTGCTATTGATGCCGCTAAGGGAATGTGGTTGTTTTATGAGCATCCAGATGCAGATGTAGAAGGACTAAAATTAAAATTTATGGATATTCGAAAAAGAACATATAAATTTCCTAAATTAGGTATAAAATGTAAAATGGTTGCGATACCTACAACTTCTGGAACCGGTTCAGAAGTAACATCATTTTCTGTGATTTCAGATAAAGAAAAGAACATGAAATATCCATTAGCAGATTACGAATTAACACCGGATGTTGCCATTGTAGACCCAGATTTAGTTATGACATTACCTAAAAAATTAACGGCAGATACTGGTATGGATGTTTTAACACATGCTTTAGAAGCGTATGTTTCAGTTATGGCATCTGATTATACAGATGGCTTAGCAGAAAAAGCAATTGAATTAGTATTTGAATATCTACCACAGGTTTATGAAGATGGAAACAACAGAGTAGCAAGAGAAAAGATGCATAATGCTAGCTGTATTGCTGGTATGGCATTTACCAATGCTTTTTTGGGCGTTAATCATTCTATTGCGCATAAGTTAGGTGGAGAATTTCATATTCCACATGGTAAAGCGAATGCTATTATTTTACCTTATGTTATTAAATATAATGGAACACGACCAACCAAAATAGTATCTTGGCCAAAATATGAACACTATATAGCAGACGAAAGATATGCTAATATTGCTAAAAGGTTGGGACTAAAAGCAAATAAAACAGAGGAAGGTGTTAATTCTTTAGTAAAAGCAGTTCAAGAGCTAAATAAAAAATTAGAAGAACCAAAATCATTAAAAGAATGTGGAATAGATGAAAAGGAATTTTTAGCAAAAGTAGATGAACTTGCAGATAAAGCATTTTCAGATCAATGTACTGGTGTTAATCCGAGAGTTCCGTTAGTGTCTGAAATTAAACAAATTTTAATAGATGCTTACTATGGAAATGAAATTTTATTTTAAAACATAAAATAACTGTATAAATATAACATTTATGTAACATTTACGATTTTTATTGACAAATTTTTCCATTTAATGTAAATTTATAATAGAAAGAGATAGTTTTTAAATAAGGAGAGACAAAAGATGGAAGAAAAAAATAATAATATAAGTAAGAAAAATTGGTTAACTACATTAATTTTATGTTGGTTTTTGGGATTTTTAGGAGTACATCGTTTATATGTAGGTAAGTTAGGCTCAGGATTTTTAATGGCATATGGTACAATTGCTGCTGCTTGTATTTTATCTATTAATGTTTGGTTAGGTTTAGGAGCATTTGTAGTAGTTGGAGGATTTGTAGTAAATGATTTCATTATTATAGCCATTAAAAGATTTCAAGATTGCTATGGTAGAGAAATAGCAGATGATAAAGTAAATTAAATATAGAATCAGAGAAAAATCGCTAGAGATAGCGATTTTTTTCTTGTATTTTTTAGAATTTCATTATATAATAACACATTATATAAAAGTAGTATAGTAATTTATCAATTTGATTTATAAAAGGGGGAAAAAGGAATGGCAATTAGTAAAGAAGAGATAATTCATATTGCAAAACTTGCATGTTTAAATTTATCAGAAGAAGAAATAGAACAGTATACAAAAGATATGCAAGAAATATTGGAATTTGCCAATAGAATCAATCAAGTTAATACAGAAGGAATGGATGAAACGATTGGTGCAAATAGAAAGGATAATGTATTTAGGAAAGATGAAGTGATTCCATTTGCCAATAGAGAAATTTTATTACAGAATGCGCCAAGCCAAGATGAAGGTATGTTTAGTATTCCAAAAGTGATTCACTAATTTTGTAGGTGAGTCAAGAAATATATAGCATCTGTTTGTTATGATGTGATAATAAAATAGAAAAATGACTTTAAAAAAGAAAAAGGAGGAAAAAAATGGAACTTTATGAATATACAGTACATGAGCTTGTGAAAAAATTAGAAAATGGTGAAGTAACATCCACAGATATAACAAAAAGTTATTTGGATAGAATAAAAGAAAAAGACCCACAAGTGAAAGCATACGTTTCTGTTTTAGAAGAAAAAGCATTGGCAAAGGCAAAACAAGTAGATGACAATAGAAAAGCTGGTACACCAGTTTCTCAATTTGCTGGCATTCCCATTGGGATAAAAGACAATATGTGTATGACAGGAATAAGAACAACTTGTAGCTCTAAAATGCTGGAGAATTTTATAGCACCTTATGATGCAACGGTTATAGAAAAATTCAATAAAGAAGATATGGTATATCTAGGAAAATTAAATATGGACGAGTTTGCTATGGGTAGCTCAACAGAATATTCTGCTTTTTTTAAAACTGCTAATCCGTGGGATTTAAGTAGAGTACCAGGAGGATCTTCTGGTGGTAGTGCAGCAGCAGTAGCTGCAGAAATGGCACCTTGGGCATTAGGAAGTGATACGGGTGGCAGTATTCGTCAGCCTGCATCACTTTGTGGTGTTGTAGGATTAAAGCCTACTTATGGACTAGTTTCAAGATATGGTTTAGTGGCCTTTGCTTCTTCACTTGATCAAATAGGACCCATTACAAAAGATGTTACAGATGCAGCTATGCTATTAAACTTAATTGCAGGACATGATAATAAAGATGCTACTTCTATTAACATAGAGAAAAAAGATTATACACAAAGTTTAATAAATAATGTGAAGGGAATGAAAATTGGTTTACCAAAAGAATATTTAGGTGAAGGAATTAATGAAGAAGTCAAACAAGCTATATTAGATGTAGCTAAGAAATATGAAGAATTGGGTGCTACAGTAGAAGAATGTTCACTTGATGTTGGAAAATATGCAACGGCTGTTTATTATATTATTGCTTGTGCAGAAGCTAGTTCAAATTTAGGAAGATTTGATGGTATTCGTTATGGATACAGAACAGAAAAATTTAATGATTTGAGGGATATTTATAAAAATTCAAGAAGCGAGGGATTTGGTCCTGAGGTGAAAAGAAGAATTATTTTAGGAACGTATGTGCTTTCATCAGGATATTATGATGCTTATTATAAAAAAGCACAAAAAGTAAGAACGGTTATCAAAAATGCTTATGATACATTATTTGAAAAATATGATATTTTACTAACACCAACCTCACCAACAACTGCTTTTAAAATGGGAGAGAAATCCAATAATCCATTAGAAATGTATTTAGCAGATATTTATACGGTACCTGTTAATATAGGAGGCCTTCCAGGAATGAGTATTCCGTGTGCTTTAGATAGTAAAGGCATGCCAATAGGATTCCAATTAATTGGAAAAGCGTTTGATGAAACAACTATTTTTAAAGCAGCATATACCTATGAACAAAATACCAACTTTAGAGAAAATAAACCAACATTTAAAGGAGGAGAGAAATAAAATGGCAAAAGAAGATTATGAAATTGTTATTGGATTAGAAGTCCACTGTGAGCTTTCTACTAAGACAAAGATATTTTGTTCTTGTCCAACGGATTTTGGAGGAGAACCGAATACGCATTGTTGTCCTGTATGTATGGCAATGCCTGGAGCACTTCCTGTTTTAAATGAAAAGGTAGTGGAATATGCTGTAAAAGCAGGATTAGCAACAAATTGCAATATTGAAAAAAACAGTAAAAACGATAGAAAAAATTATTTTTATCCAGATAATCCGAAATCTTATCAAATTTCTCAATTTGATAAACCACTTTGTTATGATGGATTTGTGACGATAGAAACAGATAAAGGAGAAAAACAGATTAGAATAGAAAGAATTCATATAGAAGAAGATGCTGGAAAATTAAATCATGATGATTATGGAAGAGGAAGTTTTGTAGATTTAAATCGAGCAGGTGTACCTTTAATAGAAGTTGTTTCAAAACCAGATATGAGAAGTGCTATAGAAGCGGAAAGCTATATGAGAAAGTTAAAATCTATTTTTGAGTATATTGGCATATCAGATTGCAAAATGCAAGAAGGTTCTTTAAGAGCAGATGTTAATGTTTCTGTTAGAAAAAAAGGAACAGAACAATTGGGAACAAGAACAGAAATGAAAAATATGAATTCTTTTAGAAGTATTGTAAGAGCTATTAATTATGAAGCTGAAAGACAAATTGAAATAATAGAAAATGGTGGAGATATTACACAAGAAACGCTTAGATGGGATGATATTTCTGGAAAAACGTTCTCTATGAGAGATAAAGAAGATGCAGAAGATT
Source organism: uncultured Clostridia bacterium (assembly GCA_947626885.1). Taxonomy (GTDB): domain Bacteria; phylum Bacillota; class Clostridia; order TANB77; family CAG-508; genus Scatovivens. The sequence continues at coordinate 16,391 of CANQTX010000018.1, forward strand.
ATCGATATTTTCCAGAGCCAGATTTAGTATCTATTAAGTTATCTGATACTTATATAGAAAACATAAAAGGTAACTTACCAGAATTACCAGAGAGTAGAAAAAAGCGATATTTAGAAGAGTTTGGATTAACTGAAAAAGCGGCAAATTTTGTAACTAGTTCTAAATATTACTCCAATTTATTTGAAGAAGCAATAGAAATTTGCCATAATCCCAAAACTGTAGGAAATTTGTTAATGTCTGACATTGCTAGAATTTTAAATGAGAGAGAGGAAGAACCAGAAGATTTAAAGTTTACAGGCAAAGAATTAGGAGAATTAGTAATATTAATAGATCAAGGAACGATTAGTTCTGCAATTGCTAAAAAAGTATTAGAAGAATTGTTTAACGAAGTAAAAATGCCTAGTGACATTATTCAAGAAAAAGGATGGATTCAAATATCAGATGAAGGAGCTATTAAAGAAATCGTAGTAAAAATATTAGAAGCAAATCCGCAATCGATAATAGATTTTAAGGCAGGAAAAAGTAAGGCATTAGGTTTCTTAGTTGGTCAAGCAATGAAAGAAACAAAAGGAAAAGCAAACCCACAAATGTTAAATAAGCTATTTTTAGAAGAATTGAAAAAATAAAATACATGAAAAAACTTTCATCAATATACGCATAATAGAATATTGTTGTATTCCAGACTTTTCAAGTATATTGTACATTTTTTTACGAATACTAAGTAATAAATATATATTACATAGATGTTAAGTAAAGGGAAATAAAATGATAACGGCACCAGAAAAGTTGATGGGAAAATATATTTGTTTGTTTAGTCATGTCAGCAATACTATTTTTTCTTATGAAATTTGTAAAGTAAAAAATAGTTTTTTTAAAAAGATGATAGAAGTAAAAGAATTAATTGGTGATAATAATAGGTTTACTTATTTTATTGAGAAACCATTACCAGAAGGCAATGAATTTTTATTTATCATATTAAAAAATTCAAAAGTATACTTAAATAAGTATATATTAGTATATGATGCATTAAAAAGTTATAAAGTAATGAATGATATAAAATATAAAGTTTTGAAAACAGATAAAAGTGAAACAATATATTTCAACTACTTAAAAAGTATGGAACGTAATATGTTGGTTTTTGATTTATTTGACAAAAAAGAGATAATTCCTATTTGCTATTTGGATACGAAAATCAATCAATTAAGAGGAAAGTTTTTGTTAAAGCCTAATAGGAATTATCTTATGATACAAATGCATTAACCATGATATCAGTGGTATAGCTTTAGGTATTGACATAATTACAAAAGAAGATACCACAAATAATAGAAAATATACCTGTTAGGAGTCCTGTGCGAAAAATAATAATACTTGCTTTAAATAAATGAATTGATATGTAATGCGTATGATAAATCCATAACATAAGTGTTCCCAAAAGACAAATAAAAAAAGCAATATTGAGAAAAATTTTCATTATTTTTTTTGCTTTTTTATCATTAATTTCTAAGTTATATTTTTTCATATTAATCATATAGTATCCTCCTCAAATGTAAGATCGTAAAGAAATATCTATACCAATATTACGTGTTTGACTTAAATAAAATTTTATCACGTAACAACAAGCTGGTAACTACTATTGTAGAAGACGTATGCTTATTAATAGAATAGCATGTTTTAAATGGGAAAACAATTGAAAAAAATGGAAATAAAAAAATAACCGTATTGCCTACGATTATTTTAAAGTATTTAATTTTTTAGATAAATTAGATTTTTTCCTAGAAGCTGTATTTGCTTTAATAACACCTTTTGAACAAGCCTGATCAACTTTTTTAACAGCTATTTTAAAAGTTTCTTCTGCTTTTTCTTTATTTCCATCTGCTACTGCAGTTTCAAAAGTTTTAATTGCTGTTTTATAGGCTGATTTTACCATGTTGTTTTGCAATGTTTTTTTCTCTATAACACTCACTCTTTTAATGGCTGATTTAATATTTGGCATGTATTTTGCACCTCCTCTTAGTTCTTAACGTAAATTTTACTTCAAATATTTTAACATGAAAGTATCTAAAAAGCAAGCGTTTTTATGAAAAAAACTCTATACTTAGTACAAATTACATTTTGTTCACAAAAAATTCACATGATTTAAGCGATAATTTATTGTCATATTAAGATTTCTGTGATATATTGAAATAAATCATCATATAAGGAGGAAATTATGATAGCTTTAGGTTGTGATCATGGTGGATATCAATTAAAAGAAGAAATAAAAAAATACTTAACAGAAAAAGAAATTCCTTATAAAGACTTTGGAACTTGTAATACAGAAAGAACAGATTATCCCATATATGCTAAAGCAGTAGCAGAATCAATTCAAAAAAAAGAATGTGATTTAGGAATTTTAATTTGTAAAACAGGATTAGGTATGTCAATTGTTGCAAATAAATTTAAAGGAATTCGATGTGCCTCTTGTTTTGATGAAGCAACAGCCAAACAAGCAAAAGAGCATTCAAATGTTAATGTACTAGCATTACCAGCAGATTATTTAACGATTAGTAAAGCTGTTCCCATTATTAGAATTTGGCTTGCCTCTGAATTTTTAAATGGAAGATATGCTGATAGATTACAAATGATAGAGGATATTGAGAAAGAAAATATGAAGCAGTGAGGAAGAACAAATGTGGGGAGATATAGCAATCGCTTTTACTATTGCCTTTATGGCATCTTTTATGGCTACGCCGCATACGATAAAATTAGCTAAAAAAATAGGAGCAGTCGATACACCAGAAGATGAAAGACGCATTAACAAAATTAGTATGCCACGACTTGGTGGACTTGCTGTTATTTTAGGATTTTTTGTATCTATTATATATCTATTAATTGTTATGACAATAGAAGGTAATATTCATTTAGAGCAGGATAATTATATTCAAAAGCTAATAGGATTTTTTATAGGTGCCATCATATTAGGCATTACCTGTTTTATCGATGATGTTAAAGGGGTTAAAGCTATTATAAAATTATTTGTACAGACAATAGTAGCTATCATTGTTGTAAAATTTGGCATAAGAATAGATCATTTAAGTGTACCATACTTTAATTTACAAAATATGAATCATATATTTTATGATATTTTAACCATTGCTTGGATTGTTGGTATTACAAATGCAATTAATTTAATTGATGGATTAGATGGATTATCAACAGGAGTATCAATCATTTCTTGCGTGTCACTATTAATTATATTTTCACTAAATGCATCACCACTGATATCTATTATACTCATTACGGCATTATGTGGGTCTTTGGTTGGATTTTTACCATATAACTTCAATCCAGCAAAAACATTTATGGGTGATACAGGTTCTAATTTTTTGGGTTATTGCCTTTCTATTATATCTATTATAGGTATTGCTAAAACCTATACAGCTATTGTTATTATTGCTCCCTTAATTGTGTTTGCATTACCATTATTTGATACAGTTTTTGCTATTGTTAGGAGAATTATCAAGGGAAAATCGCTAAAAGCCGTAATGGAACCAGATGCAGGGCATTTGCATCATAAAATGATTCAAAAAGGATTAACACAAAAACAAGCAGTATTAATTTTGTATGGTATTACTGCTACCTTGGGAATGTTCGCGATTATTCTTATGGAAAGTGGTATTTGGAAAGCATTATCTTTTGCATTAATTATTATTGTTATTATAGCAATGGGGTATAAGGAATTTTTTAAACAAAAATTATTAGAAAATACAATGAGTGATATGAATAAAGAAGAAAAAGAGATTGAAAATTAGAAAAAATATTGAAAAAATATTATAAAATTGAAATAAAAAACTTTGAATTTAGAAATAATTTCAAAGTTTTTTTATAAATACAATATAGTTATATTTAATACATTCTATATAATTCTATCAATACATGAATCAAAAACAAAAAGCTTGTAGCTCCCAGTTTGACAATATACTAAGAAATATAGTATAATACATCATGCGAGGGTTTATTTTATGTATTATAACTGGAAAGAAACAACAAATACAGAAGAATTAAAAATAGTATGTAATTTAATAAGAAATGGAGAGCTTGTTATTTTCCCTACAGAAACAGTGTATGGCATAGGAGCTAATGCTCTTGACGAAAAGGCAGTAGGGAAAATTTTTATTGCTAAAGGCAGACCTTCTGATAATCCATTAATTGTTCATTTAGCAGACAAAAATCAAATTAAAGAAGTGGCACAAAACATTACAGAAGTAGAACAAAAGTTAATAGATGCTTTTATGCCGGGACCATTTACATTAATTCTAGAAAGGAAAAGTATTATTCCAGACATTGTAACTGCTGGATTAGATACAGTTGCTATTAGAATACCCGATAATGTTATTGCAAGAGGCATTCTTACTTATTCAGGAGTACCGATTGCTGCGCCAAGTGCCAATTTATCAGGAAAACCAAGTGGTACCAGCGTAGAGGATATTCGAAAAGAGCTGGAAGGAAAAGTTTCAGCAATTGTTGATGGTGGGGAAACAGATATAGGCTTAGAATCCACTGTTGTAAAGGTGATTCATGAAGTGCCACTTATTTTAAGGCCAGGAAAGATAACACCTGAACAAATTGAAAAAGTAGCAGGAATTGTTAGATTAGATAGCAATATTTTTGAAGAAATACAACAGAATCAAAAAATTGAAAGCCCAGGCATGAAATATAAACATTATGCACCAGAAACGAAATGTAGAGTAATTTGTTTTGAAGATGAGTTAGATCAACTATTTTATATGAAAAGAGCCATTAAAGAGTATAGAGGAGATGTGGTAGTTTTAGGATTTACAGAACATAAAGAGAAAATTTATGTTTCTGAAAATCGATATATTGATATTGGTAGTAAAGATCATTTAGAAGAAGTGGCACAAAAACTATATACCTCTTTGAGAAAGGCAGATGCTTTAAAACCACAAATTATTTTAATAGAAGGTGTCAAACAAGAAGGGTTAGGCATTGCTATAATGAATCGATTATTAAGAACGTGTTCGTATGATTGTATCAAAGAGAATACAATAAAAATATAATATTCTAGAATAACTGAAAGAAGGAAAAAGTATGTATATCATCGTAGGGCTTGGAAATCCAGAAAGTGAATATGCTAAAACAAGACATAATATGGGATTTAACGTAATTAATGCATTAGCTAAAGCATATCATATTGAGGTACAAAAATCCAAATTTAAAGGGTTGTATGGTGATGGAATGATTGAAGGAGAAAAAGTAGTATTATTAAAACCACAAACCTTTATGAATTTAAGTGGAGAATCTGTAAAAGAAATACTGCATTTCTATAAAGCATCTGAAACAGAGTTAATTGTTGTTTATGATGATATTACTATTGCTCCGGGTAGTATTAGAATTCGAAAAAAGGGCTCTGCTGGAGGACACAATGGTATGAAGTCTATCATTCATCATATACATACAGAGGATTTTTGTAGGATCCGTGTAGGAATTGGAAGACCTATGGAAAATGTAGATATGATATCTCATGTAATTGGATATGTTCCAGAGGAGGAACGCTTGTTATTAAATCAAGGTGTAGATAAGGCAAAAGATGCCATTATCGAGATAATAAAACATACCATAGATTCTGCTATGAATAAATTTAATTAACAAATGGTTAAAATTGAGAAAATTATATTTTATTCAATAAATGGACAATTAACTTGCTATAGTGATACATAATAAAAATATGAATATAAAAAATGAAAATAAAGAAAGATATGTTAAATGAAAGAATTAATCATTAATAATATAGAACATAAAAGAAGAATTTTATTGGTCGAGGACGAAGAAGTTGTTGAAGCATATGAGGAAGATGAAAATGAAAAATCTATAGAAGGTAATATATATATAGGAAAGGTACAAAATATACTAACTGGTTTGCAATCGGCTTTTATTGATATAGGAGAAAAGAAAAATGCTTTTATTCATGTAAAAGATATTTTGCCCAAAGTAGATGTTACAAAAAATGAGGTAGTTAAAGAAAAAAATATTAATGAAATTATCAAACCAGGAGATCCCATTATTGTAGAAGTAAAAAAAGAACCTGTTGATCATAAAGGACCAAGGGTCTCAACGCATATTAGTATTGTAGGAAGATTTATAGTATTCATGCCAAATGCTAATTTTATAACTGTATCACAAAAAATAGAAAATAAAATAGAAAAAGAAAGATTGAAAGCTATTGTTAAACAGTATTTACCAGAAGGAACTGGAGCAATTATTAGAACAGTAGCACAAGGTTTAAAAGAAGAAGAAATTAAAAAAGATGTTTTAAATACTATACAAAAATGGCAAGAAATCACGTCTAAAAGTGTAGAGAATATTCCTCAAAAGATATATAGTAAAGGTGGAATTTTAAAGAAAACCATTATAGATTTGGTCGATAGCCATTTAGATAGAATTGTTGTTAGTGATATTTCTTTAAAAAAAGAAGTGGAAAGTATTTTAAAAGAAATTGAAGCAACTATCCAGGTGGAAGTAAAAGAACATATATTACAAATGTATACAATAGAAAAGCAGTTAAAAGCATTAGAAAATAGAAAAGTGTGGCTGAAATGCGGTGGCTTTATTACCATAGATAAAACAGAAGCTTTAACGGCAATTGATGTAAATTCAGGAAAATATATTGGTTCTCAAGATTTAGAAAAAACTGTAACACAAGTGAATCTAGAAGCTGCTTCTGAAATAGCAAAACAATTAAGGTTACGAGATATTAGTGGTATCATTATTGTAGATTTTATTGATATGCAGACACAGGAGGCAAAAAATGCTGTTATGCAAGAGTTGATTTTGCATACCCAAAAAGATAGATCTAAAGTACAAATAGAAGAATTTACAAAATTAAATTTAATGGAATTGACTAGAAAACATATTAATAGTCAGAAAAATTTTTAAAGAAAGAAGTGTGAGTGCGTTTGTTGACACACTTCTTATTTTTAAAATAGTATATTGTAAAAACAGTATAAATAATATATAATATGATAAATGGTTGAAAAACTAAATCAAAAGGAGTAGGAGCATATACTGAAAAATCAGAATATAGTATAGAAATAAAAGATGAGAGTAGGATTTATATCACTGCGGATGTAGTAAAAATTTAGTAGATACAGAAATGTGTATAGGAATATTTCAAAAGGAAAAATTTGAAATTGTCAACAACCCAAAAGATGCAGAGATAATTATTATTAATACTTGTGGGTTTATTACTTCTGCCAAAGAAGAGGCAATTCAAACGATTTTAGAAATGGCACAATATAAAAAAACAGGAAAGTGTCAATATCTTATAGCAATGGGATGTTTAGTACAAAGATATAAAAAAGATTTAGAAAAGAGTTTACCAGAAGTAGATTTGTTCTTAAGTATAGAGGAATATGATCAACTATGGGAAAAAATTTCAACTTTGATTAATAAAAAAGAAGTATCTAAAAATACTTTAGATTATTTAAATAGAGTAGTATCTACAGGTAATACAACTGCTTATTTAAAAATTGCAGAAGGATGTAGCAATAGATGTACTTATTGTGCTATTCCTCATATTAGAGGTCCATATATTAGTAGAACTATGGAAAGTATTTTAGAAGAAGCAAATCAATTGGCAAACAGAGGTATAAAAGAGCTTATTGTTATAGCACAGGATACTACAAAGTATGGAATGGATATTTATGGAAAGCCAATGCTAGCAACCTTATTGGACAAGCTAAGTCATATAGAAAGTATTAGATGGATTCGCTTTTTATATGCTTATCCAGAAAGTATTACAGACGAGCTTATTGCAGTTGTAAAAAACAGTAAGAAAATTTGCCATTATTTTGATATACCAATACAACATATTTCAAACAGAATTTTAAAAAAAATGAATAGACAAAGTGATAGTCAATCAATTAATAGCATTTTAACATCAATTAGGAAAGAAATACCTGATGTTATTTTAAGAACAACAATTATGGTAGGATTTCCAGAAGAGTCAGAAGAGGACTTTTTGGCATTATATACCTTTATTCATAATGCTAAGTTTGAAAAATTAGGAGTATTTCAGTATTCAAAGGAAGATGGAACACCAGCAGCAAAAATAAAAGAGCAAATTCATTATAAAACAAAACAAAGTAGGTGGAACAAAATAATGCAGTTACAACAAAAAATTACATATACAAAATTACAAGAAAAAATTGGTAATACATATGAAGTAATAGTAGATGGTTTTTCTGAAGATAATCAATATATGTTGACGCGAAGTTATATGGATATTCCAGATGAAGATGGTATAATTTTTATAAAGAACAATGGCAATGTAAAAATAGGAGATTTTATCAATTGTAGAATTACGAAGATTAGGCAACAGTATGACTTAGAAGCAGATAGGATAGAATAGATAAGATGAAGGAGATTATATTTTATGGTAAAAAACATATTAAAGGTAATCATTATCATACTTGTGCTAATAGGTATTTTTTATGGGATTTCTATTACCATAAAAAAAGTAAAACCAGAAATGACACAAAAGGAAATTGATACTAAAATCTTTGATATGGTAAAAGGAAGAACAGCAGAAATAACAGAATTCTATACTTATGGTAGAGCTTTTAATATTATGGGAAAAGTTAATAATATCCAAAAAGATAATTTTGAAAGTGTAAAGCTTGTTGTTACAGATGGCTTAGATTATGAAGAAATGTATAAACTAAATTATACATTTGAGGAAAATAATTTAATATTTCATTCGGATAATGAAATTAATTCTGGTTTAATTATTGATAAATTAGAAAATAAAGAATATTTTTTGTTGTTAAGAGTAAAAGTAAATAATAGTTCTGAAGCTAAATTTTATACATTTAAAAATGTTTCAAACAATGAAGCATTGGAATATTATACAGTGACGCAAAATGAAAAAAATAGAAAAGCAACGATTTGTTTTTTAGAAAAAACGAATGGTGAGCAGATAAATACATATTTAAGCATTCAATTAAATGATGCAGAATTACCAGATGATGTTTACGATATTGTAATAGATGCTGGTCATGGGGGCACAGATGTTGGAGAAAAATTAGGAAATGATACAGAAGCAGATATTACTTTAGAATATGCAAAGCTTTTAAAGACACAATTGGAAGAAAAAGGATTAAAAGTAAAGTTAACAAGAGATGATAATAATACAAAATTATATAATTATACGAATATGTATGATTCTGCTGGTAGAATTACAGTAGCATGTAAATCACAAGCAAAATGGATGATTTCTTTTCATGTTAATAATGGAAACAGTCAATTACGAGGTTTAGAAATTTATGTGCCATGTAAATGTAATTTGGATTTTGCACAAACAATGGCAAAAAAAATAAAAGCTTATACGAGTATATCATTTTCTAATAATAATTCCTTTAAAAAATTAGATGGCGTATATGAGCAAAATTTTACACCAACTGTAATACAAAGTTATATAAATACAGCTAACAAAAAAGGATATGAGCCATACAATATCACAACAGATACACCATATTTATATACCATAAGAGAAGTAGGTGGTATTGCTACAAATGCGTATGTTGATGGAAGAAATAAGGAATATTCTAAAAATGAATATTATCAGTCTCATCAAGGTTTAGAATGTTATCAAATAGAATTAGGATATATCAAAAATGATTTGGAAATTATTAAAAATGAAAAAGAAGGCTATGTGAGAGCCATTACAGAGACAATTTGTGATAATATTTAGAAAAATGATGAAGTACGACTAAAAAGAGAGGAAACAGTCATGGGAGAAATAGAAAACGAAGCAATAGAAAATTTAGTAAGAACAATCAAAGAAATGTTCAGCGAAGATACGTTGAAAATTGTCGACTTTTTGGAGAGAGCAAATGTTTTAGAATATATAGATATAACAGAAAGAATAAAAGAAAAAGATACGATAATAGAGAAACCAACCAATCGAATAGAAATAGATTATTTACGATTATGTTCAGATAATGATTTTCCAAGAAATGTAGATATGACAGGTCCATTTTTCTTACATTATCAAGAATATACTTTACGAAATTATCGAGCTTCTTGGAATATGAATTTAAATACAATAGAAAGCGATTTTAAAAATAAATGTTTTTATTGTCAAGAGGATCAACTAGTTTGTCCAATGAAAGTCTTAGGATATATTAAAAAAGCCATTAAGACTGCTAATGTTGATGAAAAACAATTTTTTAATACATGTATGCGAAAAGAAAATGTAGTGTATAATAACCGTCAAAGTGATATAGAAATGATTGCCAAAGAAGTTATGAAGATTACAACCAATACATTAGATTTGGCAGGAGCAGAATTCTTTTTACAAACAGAGGCTGTTACTATTGAAAAAATAGAGGAAGAAATAATAGCATATCGCTATTTAGACTTTAAAGTAAAAACATATTCTTTTTTAGATAATGTGAAAGACTATAAGATTCATAAGAAGGGATTAGTGGGGCAGTTATCTTTATCTGAGAAACATTTTGAAAAGAATTATTCTTATATGTTTGATACTTCTCCTGTACAGTTAGCAGTTTATATACAATACCTTTGTTATCAAAAGAGTGTAGAGCCAATATTAGTATTCAAATATTTATATCAATGTATACAAACAAAAGAACCTATTGATAAATTAGCGTATTATAAAGAATATTTACAAATAGTGGATCGATTAGAATGCGAAAAGGAAGCAAAGAAAGAAATTAAAAATATTTTTACATACATAAAAAATTACAATGCAATTAGATTCCTACCATATATTCAATTTAATATAAAATTATTTACCCAAGATACTGCTTTTGGAAATAAAATTATTAATTTATTATATAATTTTGCTAACACCAATTATTATATTTCTAATAAAGGTATGATTTATGTAGATGTTAATATGTTTATTAGAAGGGCAAAAGATAGTAATGATGTGTTTTATCAAATTGATAAAATATATGAAACCTATGATTTTATTGTTTTTTATCATTTTAGTGATTTAAAAAAAATGAATGAATATAGAGTAGAGGCTTTTTTTGTAGCCTTAGAAAAATATTATAATAAAAATGTAAGAACAATTACGATATTAGAAGGAGAAAAAACACAAATTGAAGAAGCCATTATGCCTTATCCGAAATTAAATTCTGTAATGATTAATAAAACGATTACAGTATTAGAAAAGGATACGGCATATATAAAAGGAAAAATTATGGAAAAATTTAAAAATGGCTTTTCTCTTGATGAAACCTTTGAAGAGGCTTTAGAACAATATATTAAAAAAACATATAATCCCAAAGTAGTAGAAGAGAGCGTTTTTATTAATCAAGCGTATCAAACAATTTTATTGAATCAATTTAAGGAATTAGGAGAAAATTTTGTATTATCCGCTAATGTAATACCGGAAAATTCGGGTGAAAGAGAAATAGATGAAATATTAGCAGATATAAATCAGCTCATTGGTATATCGGATGTAAAAAATACGGTTGCAGAGTTGCTTCATTATTTGGCATATAGTAAAAAGATTGACACTGAGGGATTTGCTAACTTAAATATGGTGTTTAAAGGAAATGCAGGGACAGGAAAAACTACAATGGCAAGACTTATGGCAGAACTTTTTTATAAATTAGGATTTATTAAAACAAATAAGATAATAGAAGTAAGTAGCAAAGACTTAATCGGAGATCATATTGGACAAACACCAATTAAAACACAAAAAATAGTAGAGGAAGCACTTGATGGTGTACTATTTGTGGATGAAGCGTATAGTTTATTAACAGGAAAAGGAACAAATGTGGATTATGGTAGTGAGTGTATAGCAGTACTATGTAAAGCAATGGATTTATACAAAGATAGACTTATTATTATTTTTGCAGGTTATACAAAAGAGATGAATGACTTTATCAATAAAAACCAAGGATTAATGTCAAGAATAGGGTATGAAATAGAATTTCCAGACTTTACAGAAAACGAATTATGGGAAATATTTAGAACAGAAGCAGAAGGAAATGAATTTATTTTAGAGACAGGTGTAGAAGAGAAAATAAGAAAAATTATCAAAAAGAATAAAGTAGGAAGAAATTTTGGAAATGCTAGATTTGTGGAGAATTTATTTGATAAACTAGTTATTACTCATGGTGTGGTATGTCAAGAAGAGGATAAACTAAAAACTATTACAACAAAAGACATTGACAAAATGGAGGAAACCAAAAAAGATAAAGAGCGTTCTATCGACGACATTTTAGAAGATTTGAATGCATTAATAGGATTAAAAAATGTAAAAGATGTCATTTATGGATTTGTTTCTTTAATTGAATTTCATAAAAAACTAGATCGATCTTCTGAATTTAATATGCATATGATTTTTAAAGGAAATGCAGGAACAGGAAAGACAACGGTTGCTAGACTATTAGCAGAAATATATTATCATTTAGGTTATATAAAAAGAAATAAATTAGTAGAAGTACAGGCAAAAGACCTAATAGGAGAATATTTAGGACAAACTGGACCCAAAACACAAAGTGTTATAGAAGAAGCGTTAGATGGTGTACTGTTTATTGATGAAGCATATTCTATTATGGAGCATAGAGGCTCTAATGCAAGTTTTACTGACGAATGTATTGCTACTTTATTAAAAGCAATGGAAGACTATCAAGGAAGGCTTATTATCATTTTTGCAGGATACACAGAAGAGATGAAGCAATTTAGAGATCAGAATCCTGGATTAAAATCAAGAGTAGGATTTGAGTTAGATTTTCAAGATTATAGCTTAGAAGAATTAATGCAAATATTTGATAAAAAGCTAAAAGAAAAAGGTTTAACCATTGATGAGATTGCTAGAGAAAAAGTAAAGAACATTTTAAAAAAAGCTCAGCAAGTTGAAAATTTTGGAAATGGTAGATTTGTAGATAATACACTTCAAAAAATTATTATAGAACATGCAATTCAAACGAGAAAAATAGAAGAACAGGAAAGATTATTAACAATAACAGAGGAAGATGTAAAAGATATAAAGGCAGAGGCGTCGAGAAATAGAATAGGATTTTAAGCTTATTGTATAATTCGGTTATTATTATAAATTTATTGATTTTTTGAGAAAAATAGTATAAGATGTAGAAAATTAAGAAAGGAACGTATAGAAATGGGAAAAACATATATTTTTGGACATAAAAATCCAGATACAGATTCTATTGTATCTAGTATTGTTATGGCGGATTTTGAGAAAAAATTAGGAAATTCTGAGGCTATTGCTTGTCGACTAGGAAATATTAATAAAGAAACAGAATTTGTTTTACAGTATACAGGAGTGAAAGCACCAGAGTTGATAGAAGATTTAGAAGATGGTGCAGAAGTTATTATGGTTGATACAGCAAATGTGGCAGAAGTAATTCCCAATTTGGATAATGTAAAAATTAAAAGGATTGTTGATCATCATCAAGTACTATTGCATACGGCGTATCCATTATTTTATAGAGCAGAACCAGTAGGTTGTACAGAAACCATTATGTATAAATTGTATAAAGAATATGGATTAGAAATAGATAAAACAATAGCAACCTTAATGTTATCAGCTATTATTTCTGATACATTATTATTTAAATCACCAACTTGTACAGAAGATGATAAAAAAGCAGCAAAAGAACTTACACAAATAGCAGAGTTAGATTATGAAGTCTATGGTATGGAAATGTTAAAAGCAGGAACAGATTTAAGCTCATTTAGTATAGAAGAAATATTAAATCTAGATGCAAAAGCCAACGAATTTAAAGGCGTCAAGGCAATTGTGGCTCAAGTAAATACTGCTTCCATTCCAGAAGTTATGAAAATGAAAACAGAATTAGAAGTTGGTATTCAAAAAATTATTGCAGAAAGGCAGTTAGATTTATTTATGCTTTTGATTACTGATATTATTGAAAGTAATACACAAACCATAGCTATGGGAAATAGAGCAGATATTGTTGAAAAAGCATATCATGTAAAATTAGAGGATAATACAGCTTTTCTAGAAGGTGTGGTATCTCGTAAAAAACAAGTAATTCCTGTAATAACAGAGAATGCATAAATAAAGATATAGTGTTAAACTGATAAAATAGGTACGATATATATAATGGATATGTATAGTATCTATTTTTTTTTATTAGGATAAGGTTTTATCTCATCAGTTCTATACAGTAAATAATCTACACTAGTTTGATAGAAGTCAGCTAATTGGGATAACAATTCTAATGGAATACTTCTTCGACCCAATTCGTAATAAGAATAAGCAACTTGCGAAATATTGAGAATATCACCTAATTGTTTTTGGGTAAGGTCGTTATCCTCTCTTAAATTTTTAATACGTGTTCTCATTTTTTTTCCTCATTATTTAATTTCATAAAATTTCAAAATGATAAGTGTGTAATCATTTAAAAAAATTATAGAATAAAACAAAATGTTATATTGACTTTTAAAACATAATGTTTTAAAATGTTAATATAATACAAAGGAAGAGGAGAATGATATGAAACATAAAAGAGAAATATATGGTAATAAAGGTATTACCTTAGTAGCATTAGTAGTAACAATAATTGTTTTGTTAATTTTAGCTGGTGTAAGTCTAAATTTAGTATTAGGAGATAATGGTATTATAACAAGAGCACAAGATGCCGTAACGAAATATAAAGAAGCAGAAGCGGAGGAACAATGGCAAATGGATAATTTTATGATGGCATATGAAGATAAAGTGGGATTTGCTAGGAACCTTCAGTTACAAGGATTTTCTGTAGCTATAACAGATAACGGATTTATAGCAGCAGATACAGAAAATGATGTTCTATATCGCTATAACGATCGGCGGTGCTTTGGTGTCAACAGAGACTTTACAATACTTGCCAGAAGATATTTTTGAATTGCGAGATCGAAGTGTTATTGGCATAAAACAAGAAGGGAATGAATCATTCTACTATGATTCGGGTAACGTTATTGATTGGGACTTAGATTATGTGGCAATACCGAAATCGATTAATGGGGTGGATATAGATTCCGCTGGAATTAAGACCCAAGAACAACTTAAATACGAACTCTCGTTTGGTGATAGAATTGTCATTATACCAAATGGGGTTAAGGTTATAGAAGGTCATTCTTTTGATTGTTCCAATGATTGCACAATTGCTCTTCCTCCAACTATTCGTAAGATTCGGGATCGAGTCGTTCTGTTATTGTAAGGATTTATCAATTGTTCTTCCTTGGCGGTTGTACAGAATTGTGTTATCATGCGTTTAAAAGTACGACTTTCAAATGTGGCTTCAATGTTCCAAATTCTATCTCTTATGCGAGTGAAGAGGTATTTAAATTTAGTGAGTTGCCTGAGTATGAAAGTGGTGGTTATTACGATGATGAATTTCCTTTCTTGGTTCATGGTAAATATATTAGTGAATATGTCGGAAATGAGAAAGTTGTGAGTATTCCGCCAGGATTTGTGCGGTGTGGGATATAGGGCCTTCAGGTATTTTAGTGGCGAAACTATCAGACTTCCGTCTTCTTGCTTAGAATTAGGGGACGAGGCATTTAAAGATATCACTGTCGATAATTTCGAGATGGAGGGTTACGTGGAGAAGATTGGTGGTGAATGTTTCAGGTATGCGAGAATAAATAGTCTTCAGTTTAAGGAGGGACTAAAAGAAATATGCGACGGAGCTTTTTCAGGTGCTGAAATAAAAGATATCTATCTTCCTAAGGGAGTTTTAGAGATTAAACCTAATGCATTTGATGATCTAGGGACAGGGTGTACTATTCATTGTTCAGATGAGTCAGTTTATAATCTAGTTATTTCAAAACTTACTGGATACGGTGACCCTAGTGTTATATGTGACAATTGGAATCAACATTAATTTTTTTAGAGTACCATGATAAGCGATAACATTTCTAGATTTATATAATTTATCAATTAAAAACTAATAAAAATTCACAAGTTAACTTTTTTGTGAAAGGGAATGTAGGAGAAATTCGAGCATGGGTTTTGTGGCGTGTTGTACTTTGGGTTTTAATAGCGTACATCTCATCTATTAAAAATAGTGTTGTTATCTTAAATATATTATTATGTATTGTAACATATATTATAGTTTTATTATATTTTCTTATCCTATTGTTTAGGAATAAAAAGACCAAGTTCTGCGTCTATCTATAGAAAAATGTTTTTATTCATCGATAATTTAGTAGTATTGATATTGAGAGAAGCATTGTGACTTTTTAAAAGAAAAGCTGATTTCATTTTGTTTAAGTAAAGACAGAAAAACTTTACAAATTTGCTTAATTTTAATTGAAAACTTTTAAATAGTTTTATTTTGTAAGAAAAGAGGGTGTTCGGTTAGAACACCCTCAAAAAATAAATATGGAATTATTTTAGAAATTTCACCAAAGATGATTTCTGCATGAATGTGTTCTTTAGATTTTAAATTCTGGAGTCTTAATATATTAACCTAATATTTAGATATAAGAAAAAGTATCCTTAAGAAAAATATAAGAATAAAACATGTAAATATGTTGAAAACTAGCAAAAAATGTTATAAAATAATAAAAAATTAGATAGCTAAAGTATGAGGTGATATTGTGGAGTTAAAGAAAGACAAAGGAAATATCAAAATTCTTGCAATATTTGTAATTATTTTATTAATAATAGTAACAGCAATTTTTGTTTTTTATCAGAGTCATACAAAGGAAAATAGTGTGCAACAAAATGAACCATATGAATATTTTCCACTTTATGCTGCAGATGGTACAATGGGAGTGGTAGATAGGCAGGGAAATGAAGTGATAAAACCTGAATATACAGATGTCTACATTCCTAATTTATCTAAAGATGTTTTTATTTGTTTTAATAATGAACAATATACTTTACTTAATAAAAAAGGAGAAGAAATTTTTAAAGAGTTTGATGAAATTTCACCTATGATCATTTCTGATGAAACTTTAGAAATGGAAAAAAACACTTTAGTTTATAAGAAAAATGGTGCTTATGGCCTAGTAGATTTATCCGAAAAAACGCTAACAGATGCTATTTATGAAGAAATTAAAACATTGGAAAATAAACCGGGATATATACTTGTAAAGAAAGATGGTTTATATGGTGTTCTTGATGCAAAAGGAAATACAGTGATAGATGCTAAATATTATTCTATTAAGAGTGACGAATATTGTTCTGAAACAGATGGTTATGATAAAACAGGATATATTATCTCAGAAAAAACGGATTCGGGAATTCTTTATGGTTATGTTGATTATCGAGGTAAAGTATTGGTGTCTCCTAAATATGAATCTATTACTAGAGCATTAGAATATGAAGAAGATACTGTTTATTTAATTGTGATGCAAAATGGAAAAAAAGGAGTATTAAGAAATAAGAAACAAATTATAAAAAATAAATTTCAGTCTATTAATTATTACAATATGTCTAATATATTTATTGTAAATAAAAATGGAAAATATGGATTTTATAATGCAGAAGGAAAAGAAATTTTAAGTCCACAATATACCAGTTATTCTATAGCAGGAAATTATATATCTGTTGAAAAAAATGGAAGTGCGGAATTATATGATATGCATGGTAATTTAGTCAATCGTGATCGTTATAAAAGTATTATTGAAACAGATAATCCTGATTTTTTTATCGCAGAGAGTGGGAATGGATACTATAGTATCATAAGTAAAGATATTCAAATTGACGATAAATATACTAATATTACATATGCCTTTGAAAATTACTTTATTTTTACGAACGAAGAAGGAAAATCTGGTGTATTAGATGCGTATAGTGGTATAGAGATTGAACCAGAATATGATTATATTATTGTAACAGGTACAGTAAATGCATTAGAAGCTAGAAAAGAAAATATGGTAGATATATATTCTGAAAAAATAGAAAAAGTAGCGAGTATTTCAGAAGGTGTTGTAGAAAATATAGGGACAAACTATTTAGTAGTATATTCTAATTCTGAAATGCAATATTTTAATAAAGCAGGAGAACCTGTTACTAATGCAGAAGTATATCCTGATTTATCATTATATGCTATTCAAAAAGATGGAAAATTTGGTTTTGTCGATAAAACAGGAAAAGTTGTTGTAGACTGTCAATACGATATTGTAACAGAATTAAATGAATATGGATATGCAGGCATTTGTCAAGAGGGAAAGTGGGGAGTACTAGATAGTAAAGGCAAAGAGATTGTTGTTCCTACTTATGAAATTGAAACATATTATTTTCCTCAATTTATTGGAAAATATCAATTAGTAGATACAGATGGTATCCATTGTTTAGAGCTTCAAAAATAAAAATGTGTGTCTTGGAATGAAGTAAAAAAATAGTGAAATGAGAAATAAAATGAAAGTGATTGTTATTGGTGGAGGGCCAGCAGGAATGATAGCAGCAATTACAGCTGCTAAAAATGGTAATGAAGTCATATTACTAGAAAAAAATAAAAATTTAGGAAAAAAATTATTAATTACAGGAAAAGGAAGATGTAATATTACAAATGCTATACCAATGGAAGAATTTATCAGAAACATTCCAGGAAATGGTAAATTTTTATATAGTGTTTTTCAAAACTTTACGAATCAGGATATTATATGTATGATGAAAGAAAATGGATTATTAGTAAAGAAAGAGAGAGGCAATAGAATTTTTCCCATTACAGACAAGTCTATAGATGTATTAAATGTATTTTTAAAAGAATTAAAAAAATATCAGGTAGTTATAAAAAACAATAGTAATGTAAAACATATTCTAGTAAAAGATAATCAAGTAACAGGAGTTATATTAAGTGGAGGAGAAAAAATAAAAGCAAATAAAGTAATTTTAGCAACAGGAGGAAAAAGTTATCCGTTAACAGGTTCAACGGGGGATGGTTATATTTTGGCTAAAGCATTAGGACATACCATAGAAAAAATACAGGGTTCATTAGTTCCGCTAGAGGCAGATAAGAAAATTTGTCAAGCATTACAGGGGTTATCCCTAAAAAATGTTAAGATTCAAGTAAAAGATACCCAAAACCAAAAAATGATATATGAAGACTTTGGGGAGATGTTGTTTACACACTTTGGTGTTAGTGGACCAATCATATTAAGTGCTTCAGCTCATATATTACGCTATAAAGATATTGATGAGTTATTAAAAGAAAGAAAAATTATATTATCAATCGATTTAAAACCAGCACTTGACAAAGAAACATTAGATAAAAGAATTAGAAGAGACTTTTTAGTGTTTAAGAACAAAGATTTTAAAAACAGTTTAGAGAGGTTATTGCCACAAAAAATGATTCCTCAAATAATAGAATTGTCTCAAATTTATCCAAACAAAAAAGTAAATGAAGTTACAAAAGAAGAAAGAATAAGACTAGTAAATATGATAAAAGAATTACAAATTATCATAACAGGATTACGACCAGTAGAAGAGGCTATTATTACTGCAGGAGGTATAGCAACAAAAGAAATAAATCCTAAAACAATGGAATCAAAGCTAATAAAAGGATTATTCTTTGCAGGTGAAGTCATAGATGTAGATGGATATACTGGAGGATTTAATTTACAAATTGCTTATTCTACAGGGTATACAGCAGGAATGAATTTAATTTAGGAGAGAAAAATGTTTAAAACCATAGAACAAAAGGTTTCAGCCGAAATTGTAGAAAAAAAGTCAAGATTTATTGCAAATGTGTTTTATGTTGTATCTGTAGAAGAGGCAGAAGCAAAAATCAAAGAAATTAGTAAAGAGCATTTTTCTGCTAGACATCATTGTTATGCTTATCGAATTTATACAGAAAATGGTATTATTAGTAAAGCTAGTGATGATGGAGAACCTTCAGGTACTGCTGGAGCTCCTATATTAAATATATTAACTACAAAAGAAATGAGTAATGTTTTAGTGATTGTTACAAGATATTTTGGAGGAATATTACTTGGAACAGGTGGTCTTGTAAGAGCTTATACAGGAGCAACAATAGAAGCGTTGGGAAAGGCAAAAGAGATTCAAAAAGTATTAGGATTTGTAGTGAAGTTACAAACAACGTATTCTGATCTAGAAAAGTTTAAATATTATTTAAAACAACATCAAATTCCAATTATAGAAATAAATTTTGGAGAGATAATAGAATTAATCGTAGAAATGACAGAAGAAGAACTAGAAAAAATAGAAAATACAAAAGGAGGATTGCATTTTAAAGTGCTGACCGTAGAAGTAATAACCCAAAAATATATTACAACTGAAAATGCAAAGTAAAATATGAAAATAATTGATTTTCTAAAGGAAAAATTTAAATCTATATTATTAAAAAAAGTACCACTATTGCCTAAAGTGATAGTGCCAAGTGGTATCAATTTGCAAAAGAGAAAATATTAATGTTACATTAGATAGTATGTATCATCATGTAATAGTTGTTGCTAATTTAGGTGGAGAAGATATTAGAATAGATCCAACAAATCAAACTGCTATTGATAAGCAACAAGATATCTTTAAAATAAGGAAAAATCAATTCAAGAAATTTCGAAAGAAGATTTAGAAAAAATCTTAGAGCTAAGCGGACAATATAAATTATATGATAGAGATAAATCTATACTGAATATTATAAAAAAACTTCTAATATGTTTCTATTAACATCTTAAACATGTTAATAGAAACATATATTAGAAGTTTATTGTTTTGCATATTTCTTATTAGTAGCATTGTAGCATTATTGATTTTATGCACTTTTTAAATCTAAACGTAATTTATCTGCTATCATAGCAATAAATTCACTATTGGTTGGTTTCCCTTTATTGGAATTAACTGTATAACCAAAAATATTTTCAACTGTTTCAATTTGTCCTCTATTCCAAGCTACTTCAATAGCATGACGTATAGCTCGTTCTACTCTAGATGGAGTCGTTTTATATTTTTTAGCAAGATCTGGATACAGTTGCTTGGTAATTTGATTAATCACTTCAATGTTATCTACTACCATAATAATACCATCTCTTAAATATTGATACCCTTTAATGTGTGCAGGCACACCAATTTCATGGATAATATTTGTAACTTTTACTTCTAAAATTTCTTCTTTTGTAGCTTGTTGACCGATATTAACATATGATGGTTTTGTATCATTTGCTATAGTGTGTGTTTGGAAAGCTACTGGTTTATTAACTAATTCTCTTATTCTTTTCGCTAATACATCCATTTTGAAGGGTTTTAAAATATAGTATTGTGCACCTAAATTAATAGCTTGTGCAGTAACATTATCTTGTCCAACTGCAGATAACATAATGCAAATGGGAAGAGGAATGTTAGTATGAATAAGTTTTTCGAGAACACCTAGACCATCTAAATGTGGCATAATAACGTCTAGTAAAGCAATAGTAGGCTTATCTTTTATAATTTTTTCATAAGCCTCTAAACCATCTTTCGCTGTTGCAATTACCTCCATATCTTCTTGTGTTTGAAAATATGTAATTAATGTTGAAACAAAATCTAAATTGTCATCTGCAATTAATATTTTGATTTTTTCTTTCAAAATAATCCCTCCTAAAATAAAAATGTGTAAATATTTACAACACGAATTATATTATTTTAAAATTTGAAATGCAATAGATTTTTGCTTAAAATGAGGCATTTTCGTATTTCATATTTCTACTTTTTTCGACAAATGATTAAAAGACATAGTAAAAATAGGAAAGAATAGGTAAGAATCAAAAGAAGTGCACTCGTGAAAATGAAGCTATATTTTTATAGTTTGATAGGTTTTGAAATGACATTGCAGATATTATTGATTCTATGGTATAATGAAAAAGAATACAATAATAATGAAATAGATTATAAGGAGGAAAGTGGAAGTTTTCCACTGAAAATAGAAAACATATGCAATCTTTAAAAGAATTATATAAAATAGGAAATGGACCCTCAAGTTCTCATACTATGGGTCCTAAAAGGGCAACAGAAATGTTCAAAAATGTATATAAATATGCTGATAGTTTTAAAATCATTTTGTATGGTTCACTTGCATTAACGGGAAAAGGACATCTAACAGATTATATTATTGAAAAAACATTAGTTGGTTATCATACAGAGATTATATTTGATACAAAAACCAAATGTGATGTACATCCTAATACCTTTGATATATCAGCTTATCAGGGAGGTCACTTATTAGATACTTGGAGAATATATTCAGTAGGTGGCGGTACTTATAGAATAGAAGGTAATGATGAAACGTTTTTTGAAGATATTTATCCTCATAAAAATTTTGATGAAATAAAGGCATATTGTAAAGAGAATAATTTGGATTTATATGATTATGCTTGTCAGATAGAAGGAAAAGAAGAAATTACGCAATTTTTGAAAGAAATTTGGGAAACAATGAAGCATACAATACAACAGGGGTTAACAGAAACTGGGTTGATACCGGGAAAATTAAAATTACGTAAAAGAGCAAAAGAAATTTATAGTAATAAATTAGCATTTGAGACAGAAAACACGAAAAGAATAAGGTTGCTTAGTAGTTATGCTTATGCTACAAGTGAAACAAATGCTAGTGGTGGTGTTATTGTAACAGCCCCAACCTGTGGGGCATGTGGCGTATTACCTGCCGTTTTGTATTATATGAAGGAAGAATATCATATAGAAGAAGAGAAAATTATAAAAGCAATAGCAGTTGCAGGTATTATTGGAAATGTTGTTAAAACAAATGCTTCTATTAGTGGTGCAGAATGTGGTTGTCAAGCGGAAATTGGAACAGCATGCTCAATGGCAGCAGGAGCAGTTGCTTATTTATTTGGTTTGGAAATAGATAGAATTGAAAATTCAGCTGAAGTAGCTATGGAACATCATTTAGGCTTAACCTGTGATCCAATTTACGGTTACGTTCAAATACCGTGTATTGAAAGAAATGCGGTTGCGGCAATGCGTGCTTTCGATGCCGCTTCTTTATCTATGATACTTGCTAAATATAAAAGTATACCTTTTGATTTAGTTGTAGAAACTATGTATGAAACAGGAAAAGATTTAAGCAAACATTATAAAGAAACCAGTGAAGGTGGATTGGCGAAAAAATATTGTAGAAATAAATATTATAATGCAGATATGGTGGAATAAATTTTATATTGTCACTAAAAATAGAGAGTATTTATATTATATATATTAAGAAAAAATTGCTAATAAAATATTTGAGAAATTCTGTTGACAACTAAAATAAAAGGTGCTAGAATATAAAAAGTGCTCAAGAAAAGAAAGTTTTACAGCATAGCAAATTTTAATATAAATTATAAAATAAAAAAATATATTAAAATATTTAAAAAAGTGTTGACAATAAGGTATAATTTATGTTAAAATAAAACTCGTTCACGGAAAGTGAGCAAAAGACAAAAAGTACATTGAAAAGTAAACAATAAATATCCTTTAAGAAGAAACCAAG
>CANQTX010000019.1 GCA_947626885.1 uncultured Clostridia bacterium
TCATGTTGACTGCCCAGGACATGCTGACTATGTAAAAAACATGATTACAGGTGCAGCACAAATGGATGGTGCAATATTAGTTGTTTCTGCAGCTGATGGACCAATGCCTCAAACAAGAGAGCATATCTTACTTGCAAGACAAGTTGGTGTTAAGTATATCGTTGTTTACCTAAATAAATGCGATATGGTTGATGATCCAGAATTATTAGAATTAGTTGAAATGGAAGTAAGAGATTTATTAACAAAATATGATTTTCCAGGAGATGATATTCCAATTATCAAAGGATCATCATTAAAAGTATTAGAGAGTTCATCTACAGATCCAAATGATCCTGTATATGCTCCAATGAAAGAATTAATGGATGCTGTTGATACCTATATTCCAACTCCAGATAGACCAACAGACCAACCATTCCTAATGCCAGTAGAAGACGTATTCACTATTACTGGTCGTGGTACTGTTGCAACTGGTAGAGTAGAAAGAGGCGTTGTTAAAATACAAGATGAAGTTGAAATTGTTGGATTATCAACTGAAAAGAGAAAAACTGTTGTTACAGGTGTTGAAATGTTTAGAAAATTATTAGACCAAGCAGAAGCAGGAGATAACATTGGTGTTCTTTTAAGAGGTGTTGATAGAAAAGATATCGAAAGAGGTCAAGTTATTTCTAAACCAGGAACAATTCATCCTCATACTAAATTTAAAGCAGAAGTTTATGTATTAACAAAAGAAGAAGGTGGAAGACATACACCATTCTTTAATGGATACAGACCACAATTTTATTTTAGAACAACAGATGTTACAGGTGTTATTGATTTACCAGCAGGTGTTGAAATGGTTATGCCAGGTGATAATGTTTCTATGACAATTGAATTAATTACACCAATTGCTATAGAAAAAGGATTAAGATTTGCTATCCGTGAAGGTGGTAGAACAGTAGGATCTGGTGTAGTATCTGATATTATTGAATAAAATAACAATTTGATAAATAGTAAAAAATAAGGCTTTCAAGAATTTCTTGAGAGCTTTATTTTTTGTAGGATAATATTTACTTTTATCTTGGATAAACCTTGACAATATCCTAATAATATCCATATAATAAAAAAGTAAAAGATAATTCTTTTATGACTAGTTGGTCAAATTATAAAAAAACTATTGATTTTTTTATATAAAGTGATTAAAATAGTAATGTCTAATAACAAGAATAATATAAATAGTCTAAGGGGGATAAAAACTTGAAAATATTATTAGATGCTATGGGTGGTGATTATGCTCCAGATGCAGTAATTAAAGGAGCTGTAAGAGCCTCAAAAGAAATAGAAGCAGAAATTATATTAATAGGAAACGAAGAAATGATTAATCATAAGGTAAAAGAATTTTATGGAAAAGATACATTATCTGAATTAACAAATAAAATAACCATTAAGCATACTACTGAGCAAGTTGAAATGGAAGATATTCCTACACATGCTATAAAAACAAAAAAAGATTCATCAATGGTAGTAGGATTTAATATGCTAAAACAAAATGAAGGAGATGTTTTTATTTCAGCAGGAAACTCAGGTGCACTTTTAACAGGGGCTACTTTGTTGTTAGGAAGAATTAAAGGAATTGATAGGCCAGCCATTGCACCTATATTACCTGCTTATAAAAGACGTTTTTTATTGATGGATGCAGGTGCAAATACAAATTGTAAACCAATGAATTTAGTACAATTTGCACAAATGGCAACAATTTACCTAAAAAATACATTAGGAATTGAAAAACCCAAAGTAGGATTATTAAATATAGGAACAGAAGAAACCAAAGGAAATGATTTAGTAAAAGAAACATATCTATTATTAAAAGAACAGGGAGAAAAATACGGTATTAATTTTATAGGAAATATAGAAGGAAGAGATGCTTTTTCAGGCGAAGTTGACATTGTTTTAACAGATGGGTTTACAGGAAATGTATTTTTAAAGACTACAGAAGGTGTTGGAAAAATGGTAAAAGCAAATTTATTAGATGGTTTTAAAAAAAATATATTGACGCTTTTAAGTGCATTGCCAGCGTTACCTGTTATTAAACAATTTGCTAAAACGATGGACTATAAAATTTATGGAGGTGCGTTGTTCTTAGGAGTAAAAAAACCAGTGGTAAAAGCACATGGTAGCAGTGATGCATCCTTATTCTATTATACATTAAAACAAGCAGAAGCATTTGTAAAAAGTGGTGCTGTTGAAAAGATGAAAGAAGAATTTGAAAAAAAGTGAATAAATACTTGACAATTTTACGAACATATAATAAAACTAATTTATAAAATTTAGGAATAAGAAAAGGGAGGTGTAACATATGAGTACAGAGGAAGTTTTTGAGAAAGTAAAAGCAATTATTGTAGAACAATTAGGGGTTGCTGAAGCTTCAGTAACAATGGATTCATCTTTTATTGATGATTTAGGAGCGGATTCATTAGATATTGTTGAATTAATTATGGCTTTAGAAGAAGAATTTGATATAGAAATTCCAGATGCTGATGCGGAAAAAGTAGTTACAGTTGGAGATGTAGTAGAATATATCAAAGAAAATGTATAATCAAAAGAAAAAATTTGAAAGGTTTTAAACCTTTCTTTTTTATATCATAAAAAGTAAATGTTAGTAGATTTTATTAGACCTATCAAATTATCAAGTATCTGAGAGAAACTAAGAAATTTTTAGTTTGGATACTGTTTTTTATATCAATCTATCTAGTTTTAAGTTTTTATCTTAAGTTTTTTTTATGAATCACTTGTAAAATACTAAAAAAACGTATACAATATAACTATTATAAAGAGGTGAAGAACAATGGAACAACTAGAGAAATTTGAGAAACAGATTGGCTATACGTTTCATAACAAATTATTATTAAAAACGGCTTTAACTCATACATCGTATGCTTATGAAAATAAAGTAAAAAGTAATGAGAGATTAGAATTTCTTGGTGATAGTATTTTAGAGTTTATTAGTAGCCAATATTTATTTGAAAATTATGATAACTTGGCTGAAGGAGAGATGACTAAAGTTAGGGCTTATGCGGTTTGTGAAGATAGTCTATATACAATTGCTACAAAGCATAATTTTAGTGATTTCTTATATTTAGGGAAAAGTGAAAAAGCAATGAAAACAAATAAAAAGGCTATTTTAGCAGATAGTGTGGAAGCTGTGATTGCTGCTATTTATTTAGATTCTAATATAGAAGAAGTGCGAAAATTTATTTTAAATAATATTAAAGAACAAGTAAAATTTGCTAGTAAAAATGTAGGATTAAAAGATTATAAAACTGTATTACAAGAAAAACTACAAGCAAATGGTGAAGTCATGATACAATATACCATTATAGATGAAAAAGGACCAGATCATAATAAAACTTTTACAGCAGAAGTTGCTTGTGATGGACGAGTACTAGCTTCAGGCACTGGCAGAAGTAAAAAAAGTGCAGAAATGGAGGCTGCTAGAAAGGCAATTGATACATTATAATATAGGAGGTGTGGCATGAAAAAACAATATATCATTCCCATATTTGTACCACATTTAGGATGTCCTAATGCGTGTACATTTTGTAACCAAAGAAAAATTAGTGGACAAACAAAGCCCATAACAGAAAATGATGTAAGAGATATAATTGAAGATTATTTAAAGCATTTTAAAGAAAAAAACTCCTATAAAGAAGTTGCTTTTTTTGGTGGAAGTTTTACTGGTATTGATGTAGAATTGCAAGAGAAATTATTAGCAGTTGCCTATGAGTATGTAAAAGATAAAAAAATAGATGGTATTCGTATCTCAACTAGACCAGATTATATCGATAAAACTATATTGAAGAGACTAAAAAAATATAAAGTAAAAACAATAGAATTAGGGGTACAATCTACTAATGATTATATATTGCAAAGATGTAAAAGGGGACATACCTATAAAGACATTGTAAAGGCATCTAAAATGATAAAATGGCATGGCTTTACGTTGGGGCATCAAATGATGGTAGGGCTTCCAGAAAGTACGGAGTTAGATGAAATAAATACAGCGAGAGAATTAATAAAATTAAAACCCAAAATGATGAGAATCTATCCGGTGCTGGTTATAAAAGATACAGAATTAGAAAAAGAATATAAAGAGGGAAAATATGAGCCATTAACATTAAATCAAGCAGTAGAAAGATGTAAAGAACTTTGTTACATATTAGGCAAGAAAAAAATTAAAATTATTAGAATTGGGCTTCAAAATACAGATACAATAGCTTCACCAGATGTTATAGGAAGTGAAGTAGTGGCAGGTCCATATCATGAAACTTTTAGGCAATTGGTAGAATCTTCTATTTATTATGATACAATTGTTGATAAAATTAAACAATTTAATACAAAAGTAAAAGAAGTAACCATAACAGTTAATCCACAAAATGTTAATAATGTAGTAGGGTACAAACGAGAGAATATTACAAAGTTAAAAGAAATGTATGATGTTGATGTTATTGTAAAACAAGATATTAAGTGTACGCCAGAGAAAATAGAAGTAACCATTTCTAAAAATTATCCAGACTTTATAGATGATGTTGATGATAAAACACTAGTAGGAATGAAAAAATAGTATAAAAATATGGAAAACACCTATACTAAATGTATAGGTGTTTTTATGAAATTTAAGGAAATGATATATCACACAATATATATTTTAGTAGGATGTGCATTAGCTGCTTTTGGTACGTCTTGTTTTTTATTACCAAATCAGTTATCGAGTGGTGGTTTTGCTGGAATAGCAACAATTATTTATTATTTTTGTCATTTTCCTATGGGAACAACTATTATGCTATTGAATATTCCTTTTTTTATATTAGGATATTTTAAATTAGGGAAAAATTTTATGGGAAAAACTGTAATAGCAACGATTCTATATTCGGTATGGATTGATATGTTCGAAAAAATGAATACATTTACAGATGATAGATTTTTGGCAAGTATTTACGGAGGAATTGCAGTTGGAATGGGATTGGCTATTGTTTTTAAAGCAAATGCTTCTACAGGTGGTTCTGATTTAATTGCACATATTGCACAAAATTATAATAATCAAATGAGAATCAGTAATATTCTAGTAATTTTAGATATGATTATTATTGGAATGAATCTAATTGCTTTTAGAGAAATTGAAATAGGTTTATATTCTGCTATTGTGATTTATTTAAGTGGAAAAATGATTGACTTGGTTTTTGAAGGAATTAATTTTAGCAAAATGATTTATATTATTTCTGATAGATTTGAAGAAATATTAGAAAAAATCAATTTAGAAAGTAATAAAGGTGCTACTGCTTTATATGGAAGAGGTAGTTATACGAAATCAGATAAGATGATTATTTTATGTGTAACTAAAAGAAGAGATATTATGAAAGTGAAAAATATTGCTACTCAAATAGATGATCATGCTTTTATTATTATTACGGATGCAAGAGAAGTATATGGGTTAGGGTTTAAACATTAAAAAATGCAACTTATAGTTTAGGATGGGGCATAAAGCAATCGGTATCTCCTATGATGTAGTCAATACTAGTTTGATATTTGGTTGCTAGTTTTTCTAGTATGTGAATAGGAATTTTTCTTTTTCCAGATTCATAAAGTATGTATGAGGAAACAGAAATATTTAAATCATGTGCTATTGCTTGTTGTGTTATGTTGAATTGTTCTCTTAATAATTTTATTCTTTTATACATAAAAAAACTCCTTAACAAATATATTAAAATTATATATTGTTAAAGTGTTTTTGACAATACAGTATTTTTAAATTTAAAAACAAAAAGAATAGGATATAAACTTATGGATATCTTTCCATTACATCTGTGCAACCTACAATATAATCGATGCTTGTGTGATAAAACTTTGCAAGAATGCTTAGTAAATCTACGGGAATATCCCTTTTTCCAGTTTCGTATAAACTATATTGAGGTCTACTAATTTTGAGTAATTTCGCAATAGATTCTTGAGATAAATCATGATCTTCTCTTAAATCTTTTAAACGTTTTAAATACATGATATTCACCAATCCTTTTCATAAAAATTTTATCATGTATTCAAATAAATACCTTGACTTGTATTCATTTAAATACTATAATATATATAGCAACTATATCTAATAAATCTTTTAGTTATAGTTCTCTCAACGAAAGCTACCATGATAGGTAGCTTTTTTATTATTTACATTTTTCCATTGATTATTTCAGATAAATGTAATAGAATAGAAATATACCAATACAAACATAAATTATCGCAAGTAGAAAATGATAAGAAGGAAAGTATTACGGATGAAGAGGAAATGTGTATAATATAAAAAGGCATGCTTGTTAAGTACATGGTAGAAAGGATATTAAATAAGAAAATGAGAAATTTTTTTGAAGAAATGATGCATGGCATTGTAAAAATTTTAATTATAGGTATTTTAGGAATGATGCTATATTTCTTTATAGATGTTTTTGAAATTATAGATATTCCAGATCAATATAGTATAGTTGATTATGTTTATGCAAAAATACAACCATGGTTTGAACAGAAAGAAACGCAAATAGCTTATCAAGCAGAGGCAGCTTTTGATAAGGAAAATACAGACACAACCGTAGTTATTTTAGATGAGGATACCAAAAAAGAACAGGAAGATACCCATCTTTTAATAGAAAATATTTTTTCAGGCAATCGCAATAAGTCATATCAAAAAGATCAAAGTGTTAGCATGGATCACTTAGAAGGGGTATATTATGATCAATTAGGTGAATATGCCCAATTAATGTATGCACAGTTGTATGCTCATAAAGAAGATTTAAAAAGTGGCGTATATAATATTGAGTTTGATACAACATTTAATGATTTATTACATACCAATGATGGTTCAGATGTATTAAATCAATCATTTCAATTAGCAGTTAATGCTTTAACATTTGATCATCCAGA
Organism: uncultured Clostridia bacterium; assembly: GCA_947626885.1. Classification (GTDB taxonomy): domain Bacteria; phylum Bacillota; class Clostridia; order TANB77; family CAG-508; genus Scatovivens. Next base: position 6,940 of record CANQTX010000019.1, read on the forward strand.
GATTTTTTATATTGATGTGACCAAGTTATATTTATTAACAGAATTAACAACAACTGCTTTCTCAAAAACCTACCGAGTTTCTATAGGTACAAAAGATGGATCAAGTTATTTGCTAGATGATTTTTCTACAGAAGAAGATATAAATCTTGCAATATCTCACGTAGAAGAAGTAAGAGCATTAATAAAATCTAGTGCTATAGGTAATGATGTAGAAAAAATAAAAACCATTCATGATACATTAGTAAATCATATAACCTATTTTAATGAAAATAATATTCCAAGTATTTATAATATATATGGCGCTTTGGTCAACCAAAAATCCGTATGTGAAGGGTATGCTAAATCTTTTAAATATATATTAGATGATTTAGGGATTCCTTGTGTTATTGTTTGTGGTATTGCCACAAATAGTTCTGGAAAAACAGAGAGTCATGCTTGGAATTATGTACAGCTGAATGGAAAATGGTATGCGGTTGATGTTACCTGGGACGATCCTGTTATTGTGGGTAATGGTAAATTAACGGATAAAATGATGCATGAATATTTTTTATTAGGTTCAAGTCATTTTTTTACAGACCACACAGAAGATGGTAATATTGTTGATAATTCTAATTTTGTATATCCTATACTAAATGCAGAAGATTATTGATAAAAATACTGCTATGTAATGAAAAAGTTTTCATTCAAGTAATAATTTTAGAGAGGTAAGATGAAATTAAACATTATTTATGGTAGAAGTGGTAGTGGAAAAAGTACATATATATATGAAGCAATAAAGAAAGAAACACGAGTTAAGAACATATTTATGATTGTTCCAGAGCAGAGTAATCTTTCAGCAGAGAGAAATCTTTTTGCTGTGACGGGAAAAACAAGCTTACTTAATATCGAAGTACTTTCTTTAAGTAGAATGGCATATCGTGTTGCTAATGAGATAGGTGTAGTAACAGAGCATTTATCAAACGTGGGAAAGGATATGCTTATTTTTGATTTACTAACGCAACAGAAAGCGCATTTAAATTTTTTAGGAAAATCAGATAAAAATGTAGATATGGTAGCTAGAATGTTAACAGAATTTAAAAAACATCATATTCATGTGGACGATTTGAAAAAAATAGCTATAGATAATACCTATACACAATTAAAACTACAAGATATTCGTTTATTATATGAGCAATATGAAGAAAGAATCAGAAATCAATGGATAGATGAAAATGATATTTTAACAATTTTAGTGCAGAATTTTGAGCAGTCACATATGTTTGATAATGCGATTGTCTACATTGATGAGTTTTTAGGGTTTACACCACAGGAATATTTGGTATTTGAAAAATTAGTAGAAAAATGTGCAGAAATAACAGTGAGTGTTCCAACAGATGCATTAGATGTTGTTTCTTATAAGGAGAATGATATTTTCTATTTTAATAAACAATTTGCTCATCGATTAATCGATATTGCTACTAAAAAAGGTGCAGAAATAAAAAAGGTGCATTTAGAAAAGGCATATAGATTTCAAAATGAAGAATTAGCATTTTTAGAAAGAAACTTTTTTGCTACTAAAACCGCATTTGTTCCTTCTACAAAACATATTCAGTTATTTATAGCAAATCATCCGTATTCTGAATTAGAATATGTGGCGAAAACAATTTATAAATTGGTAAAAGATGAAGGATATCAGTATCATGAAATCGGTATTATTACCGAGGATATTGAAAAATATGGTGAAGATGCCAAAGTAATGTTAAATGCTTATGAAATTCCTTTATTTATAGATGAAAAACAAGAATTAAATCAAAATATTCTCATAAAATTTATTATAGCGATGTTAGATATTTTTGTACAAAATTGGTCTTATGAAACCATGTTACATTATATCAAAATGGGATTATTAGAAATAGAAAAGGAAGACATTTATATATTAGAGAATTATTGTAGGAAATGGGGTATTAAAGGGAAAAAGTGGTATGAGAAACCATGGGATTATGAGCCAATTAATGCTGTGCAAGAAAAGTTAGAAATGCTAAGAAAAAAAATAGTGGAACCGTTACTAACATTTAAAGAGGAGGTTTCAGGGCAAAAAACGGTAACAGAAATAACGAAACAGATTTATACATTTTTAATAGAAAATCATATTCCAATGGTATTGGATAGCAAGTTGAAAAGCTATAACAAACTAGATATTACAGACCAATATAATACTAGCTATAGAATACTAATACAGGTGTTAGAAGAAATTTGTTTCCTTTTTAAGGATGAACCAATAAGTTTTCAAAGATATAAAGAGTTATTACAAGTAGGATTAAATCATAGTGAAATTGGCAAACTTCCTGCTACACAAGATCAAGTTATTTTGGGAGATACGGAAAGAACGAGAAGTAATGGGTTAAAAGTATTGTTTATTATTGGTGTTAATGACGGTAGTTTTCCTAAAGAAAGTTTAACAGAAGGTTTTTTAAATGATACCGATAGACAATATTTAAAAGAAGCTGGCATGGAACTAGCAAAAGATTCTAGAGACAGCTTATTTGAAGAACAGTTTAATATTTATAGAACTTTAACAACACCTTCAGAGAAACTTTATATATCATATGCTGCATCAGATAAACAGGGAAAATCCATGAGACCATCTATTTTAATTAAAAAGCTAAAAAGATTATTTCCGCATATGGCGGAAGAAAGTGATATAGTGCAAACAGAGCATCAATTATCTAATTATCGTATAAGCTTTGAAGAAGCACTACAAGTGTATAAAGAATACCTGATGGGGAAAGATATTTCAGAAGAATGGGAAACTGTATTACGTTATTTTTATCAAAAAGATACAATACGATTTACCAAAGCACTTTCAGGTATTTATTATACCAATCAATCTCAGAATATTGAAAAAGCAAATATAGATAGGTTATATGGTAATGTATTAAAAACAAGTGTATCTCAATTAGAAAGCTATAGAAAGTGTCCTTTTGCATTTCATCTAACATATGGTTTACAATTAAAAGAAAGACCAGAATTAAAAATGCAAGCAATAGATACCGGTTCTTTTATGCATGAAGTAATTGATTTGTTTTTTAAAAAGTTAGATGAAGAGGAAAAAAATATAAAACAAATAGAAAAGGAAAATATTAGTGAGATGGTGGATGCCATCATAAATCAATTACTATTATCGAATCGATACTATATTTTTTCTAGTTCTGCTAAATTTAGATGGCTTACGAGAAGATTAAAAAAGGTAATTGTGTCATCCATAGAATATATTGTTTATTCTTTAAAATATAGTGATTTTTCTGTATTAGGTCATGAAGTAGAATTTAGTCATACGGGGACATATCCACCAATAAAAATGTCTGTAGAAGGAAAAATTATTGAAATCACAGGAAAAATTGATAGAGTGGATATAGCTCAAACAAAAGATGCACAATATGTTAGAATTATTGACTATAAATCTTCAGCCAAAGATATTGATATGAACGAAGTGGTATCAGGATTACAAATTCAATTAATAACTTATTTGGATGCCATTTGTGATAAGGAATCTTTTGCACCCAGTGGTATTTTGTATTTAGGATTAATGGATAATATCATAAAAGCAGACAAGAATTTACCCACAGAAGAAATAGAAAATCGCATACGTAAAGCTTTTAAAATGAAAGGTTTGATACTAGCAGATGTATCTGTTGTAAAAATGATGGATAATACTATGAAAACTGGTAATTCTGATATAGTACCCGTATATATTGGTAAAGAAGGAGAAATTAGTGAGAAAAAGTCAAGTGTAATTCAAAAAGAAGATTTTGAAAACTTACAGAAAAAAGTTAAGCAAATTATACGAGACATGACAAAAGAAATTTTAAAAGGGAAAATTACTATTCAACCATATTATTATAAAAAGAAAACAGGGTGTGATTATTGTGCTTATAAGACAATCTGTATGTTTCATACCAGTATAAAAGGAAATGAATATTACTATATTCGACAAGATGATAAAGATAAAATTCTAGAAGAAATGAAAGGAAAAGAATAATGGAAATTACGCGTCCAACTGTTATGGAAATTGATATCACGGCATTTGAGAATAATTTACAAAGTATTCAAGCATGTGTAGGCAAACAAGTGGTTATTATGCCAGTTATGAAGGCAAATGCTTACGGTACCTGGTTGAATCAAACAAATGTTATTCATCAGTTTTCTATTATTGCTGTAGCTACAGTAGATGAAGCTATAGAATTACGAAAGCAAGGTTTTGAAAATGAGATTTTTATACTCAACCAACCTGATATAGAGGAAATCCATAAAATAGTGGATTATCAAATTACGGTAGGCATTAGCTCAGATAGTTTTTTAGAACAACTAGGGCAATTCGGTAAGAAAGTTTCTGTTCATATAGAAATAGGAACAGGAATGGGAAGAACAGGTATTCATCCGAATAGAGTGCAAGAATATATTAATCATATACAACAATACCCTCATATTACAATTGAAGGAATATATACACATTTATCATCTGCAGATACCGATATAGCCTATACTCAAAAACAATTACAACTTTTTAACAAAGCAGTAGAAACAGCGGAACAGTTAGTGGGAAAATTAAAATATATTCATGCAGCAGCTTCTAATGGTATTTTAAATTTTAAAGAAAGTCATTATCATCTAGTAAGACCCGGAATGATTTTATATGGTTATCCAGCAGCAGAGGACACCTTGCAAAAAATACCTTTAAAACCAGTGAGTCGCTTAAAATCTAAAGTTATATTATTAAAGAAAGTACCAAAAGGGACTTCTATTGGATATGCAAGAAGTTTTATTACTCAAAAAGAAACCACTGTGGCAACTATTCCTATGGGATATGCAGATGGCTTAAGAAGAAGTTTATCTAATAAAGGCTATGTGGTCATAAAAGGTAAAAAAGCACCTATTATAGGTAATATTTGTATGGATAGTTTTATGGTAGATGTAACAGATATAGAAGGCGTTTCCGTAGGTGATGATGTTTATATTTGGGATAATGAAATTATTACATTAGAAGAGGTTGCTAAGTTGTGTGATACCATAAATTATGAAATATTAAGTACTATTTCGTATAGAGTGCCAAGAGTGTTTGTATCATGAAGATACCATAAGAAATGATGATTGATAAAAGGAGAAAATGAATGTTTCAGTTTGCTAATAAAGAAATAATTTATCAAAAAAGAAATGGTATAGCATATATACAATTTAGTAGATTACTAAAATATCATGTGAAACATGCCTACACATTAAAAGCCGAAGGAATAGATTTCAGTGGTAATTCTGTATTGGAAGCAGAAAGCTATGAAAAACTTGCCACAGCATTAGATATTGATGCCACTACTATTGTAAAGCCAAAACAAACTCATACCAGTGTGGTTAAGTGTATTGATGGTATTCAAGATAGAGAATTATTAGAAAATGTAGATGGACTAATAACAGATAAAAAAAATGTTACATTATCCACGAAAAATGCAGATTGTATATTGTTTTTATTTTATGACCCTGTAAAAAAAGTAATTGCTAATGTTCATTCTGGTTGGAAAGGTACTTTTCAAAAAATAGCAGAAAAAACAGTGGTAAAAATGATAAATTATTATCAATGTGATCCCAAAGATATTATATGTTGCATTTGTCCTAGTATCAGAAAATGTCATTTTGAAGTAGATGAAGATGTAAAAATATTATGTGAAGAAATTTTTAAGTTTACTGGTAAAATAGAGAAATTTATTACTGTAGGAGAAATAAAAGATGGAAAACAAAAATATATGATTGACACCATACGAATTAATCAATTATTATTAACAGCATTAGGTATTAAAGAGAAAAACATAATTGATTCTAATATTTGTAGTGTATGTCATAGTGATAAAATTGCATCTTATCGTGTAGAAGGAAAAAACTATCAAAGAGCAACAGCTGTTATATGTCTATAAAAGTAAATGTGAAAGTAAAAACGTGTGAAAAGAATTGTAAATGAAATAGAGAATGGAGAAAAAAATGTGTGAAAAATTAAATGCATTAGCAGATGTCGTAAAAACATGTACAAAATGTGGGCTTTGTAAAACAAGAACCAATACAGTTTTTGGGGTAGGTCCTATACATACAGATATTATGTTTGTAGGAGAAGGTCCTGGTGCAGATGAAGATAGAGAAGGAATACCTTTTGTTGGTAAAGCAGGTAAATTAATGAACCAAGCATTTGCAGGATTAGGTATAAAAAGAGAAGAAGTTTATATTGCTAATGTTGTAAAGTGTAGACCTCCGAATAACAGAACTCCTTTGAAAGAAGAAGCTATGGCTTGCTTAGATTATTTAAGAAATCAAGTAATAATTATAAAACCCAAAATAATTGTGTTATTAGGAAATACTGCTTTAAAAAATATCGTAGGAGAAGAGTATGGTATAACAGCCAGTAGGGGAAAATGGATTGAAAAAAAAGGCATTTATTATATGCCAACATTTCACCCAGCTGCATTATTAAGAGATGAATCTAAAAAAGTTGATTTTTGGAATGACTTAAAAATGGTTGTAGAAAAAATGCATCAGTTTCATGAAACTGATGCATAGAAGAGGGTAAATAAAAATTTATGAAGAAGACGAAAAATTAAAAATCTTTCGCTCTTAGGGTTTCCTCTAATAAGAGTTTGCATTTTGAGAATAATTTTTTAAAAAATTGAAATCCATAGGTTTGTTTTTCAAGAGTAGAAATATCTGTTTGCAAACTATCTAAATCATCAAAATAACCATATTTCTCTAAAACATCTCTTTTATCTTCTAATTGATGCATCATATCGCAATAAAAGTCATTAAAAAAGTGGTAATCATCTGTTTGAATTAAAAGATGTTTAAAATGATATAAATGAGATTGAAATTCTTTAATATCTGTTAAATTTTTAATATTATCAAATTCTTTTTCAAAACAATCTACAATAATTTTATTTTGTGTTTCTAAAGTAAGATGCAAAATGGTAGATTTTAGTGTATTGATTTTCAGGTTCAATTTTCTTATTTTATTAATACTTTTTGCTTCTTCAGAGCAAAGAGATAATGTATAAATAGCATGGGATAATTCTGATTCATAATGAACCAATAAATCTAAATTGTATTCTATTTGTTGATACGTCTTTGTACTAGACTTCTCTATAAAAGTATTTTTAAAAATATCATTACTAAATAGTGTGCTATGAAAGAGTGGATAAGTACCAGTGAAATAAGCCATTTGCTTTAACAATGCTGTTTGAATAGGATAATAATTAGGACTTTCTGTAGTAAGCTCCATCTGATAATATTTTACAGTATCTAAAGGAGCATTTGTTGCTTGAGAAGCCATTAATTGAACAGAAGCTTCATTAATAGCCATTCCGTGTATGTGCAGCAGTTTCCATATTATAAAGCCCCAAACGCAATAGTTTTCCATGTTTGTTTTTTAATTCCTGCATAAAATGTAAACATTCATGTACCGCAACTGTATTTAAATCTGTTAGATTCATATTTTTACTAAAATAAATAGCATTATTTTTGTAAAAATATTTTGCTATAGCCATATCGTTAGGCATTTCTGCAATATACATATTTAATCGAGCAATAGAAATAAATAAATCACTTTGTCGAATGTTATGTTCAGGAAAAGCAGTGCAAATTTTTTCAGAAATATTGGATGCTATTTTATTAACTTCTAATGTATTTAATTTTCCAATTACTTGGATTCCTTCTTTTTTTAAATCGGCTGCAATGCTCATGAAAATCTCCTTAAATCTTTCGTATATCATTATTATACAACCAAAAATAGGAAAGTTAAATAGCAGGATTGTTAAGAAAATATTACATTTATATTACAAAAACATTGTAATATAAATTTTATATAAAAAAAAGAAACAGGATAAAGTGTTATTTTCCGTAATAATGAAGCATCACAAAAAAACATGAAAATACTGGAAATGCAAGGATAAAGGTTGATTTAAGTAAAAAAAACACCTATAATAAAAATAGAATTTAAGAAAGTGAGTTAAGTAGAATCATGAGGAAAGAAAAAAGATTAAAGAAGGAAAAAAGAAATGTTATTACGATAGGTATTAGTACATTGTTGGCGAGTATTGTTTTTTCTGGTACAGTTTTCGCCACTGATTTAGAATTACAAGTGACACAAGATTATGAAAAATGGAATACTTTATCTATTGAAGAAAAAAGTAATACGATGCTTCCCAAAACGTTTTCTACAGAAATACCGGAAAAGATATTAGAAAGCACGAACAAAGAGCATAATGTGCCTAAAATGGTAAGTGCTTTACTAGAAGGGAGAAAACGAAGTTTAGAAGAAGTAGGAGTTACTTACAGTGATGCAAGATATAATTTGGCAGATGTTTTGGATATAAGAGTAGAAAATCAAGGAAACACAAATGAATGTTGGGCTTTTTCTATGTTAAAATCTTTAGAAACGAATATCGCATTACATAAAGGAACCAAAGTATTAGAAAATTTTTCAGAGAGACATATGGATTATGCTACTTCTAGAACTTTTTTAGATGGTATTAATGAAAAAGGCTTTAATAGAGAAGTTGGTGAAGGTGGACTTCCTGTAGAAGCATTAGCCTATTTAACTAATGGACAAGGAAGTGTATTAGAAAATCAAATGCCATTTGAGAATAATGAAGAAAAAATATATTTATCAGCCATAGATAAACCGGTAGATACAGTTGTAACAGATTATACAATATTACCTACTTTGGCAAAAGAATTTCAAAGAGATGAAAACGGTAATACAATAAGTGTTACTTATTCAGATGGAAAAGGCAATATTTATTCTAGTGAACAAGTAGAACAAATTAGAAACATTATTAAACAGCACATTGTTAATGATGGTGCTGTATCTTCTATGACGGTTGGAAGTGCAGCAAATTCTTATAATTATGATAAAGGTAATCAAAATTTATTTCAAGCAACTGCTTATAATTGCAATGATACAACAAAACAAAGAGATCATGCTATTACCATTGTTGGTTGGGATGATAATTATTCGAGAGATCATTTTGCAGAAGGATCAAAACCTTCTACAGATGGAGCATATATTGTATTAAATTCTTATGGAGCCAATGCTTTTGAGAATGGATATTTATATGTTTCGTATGAAGATTTTTTAGTGGAATCAGAATTATATGTTATTACGAATAGTAAAAAAATAGATTATGATGGTATTTATCAATCTGATTTTTATGGAGGTATTTTTTCTGTAAATACACCAAGTTCTGAAGGTTATATTGCCAATATATTTAATCGAGATACTTCAAAAGAGGAAATATTGAATACAGTAGGTGTTACAGTTCCAGATTATGGAGCAGTAGAAGTTTATATTAATACAGAAGGGGACTTAAACTTAAATGCTTTAACAAAAATAGGAGAATCAAATGGAATGCTAGAGCCAGGATTTCATATGATTGATGTAACACCAACAGAATTGACAACCGATACATTTGCAATTGTTATAAAACAAAAATCATTAAACAATACATTTTGTTTCGCAATAGAAGCACCTGTTGCGGGTACAGCTTATGAAGTTGTTAATTCTAATCAAAATAGTTATATTTTGATTGATGAAAAAGGATGGGTAAATTTAATTGACACGGGTATTCAAGGAATAGATTTAAGTAAATCTGATGTTTGTATTAAAGCTTTTACAACCAGTCATCAAGAATCGAAAGATGAACATATTGCAGTAAAAAATTATAAAATTGATGAACAATATATTGTGAAAATTCCAAATCATACAACGATAAAAGAATTTAAAGAGCATATTATAGCAGATTTAGAACAAAATATATATGATAAAGATGTGTTAATAACAGAAGAAGAGGCACTTATTAAAACTGGCATGAAGTTACAATTATCAGATGGTACAGAATATACGTTAATTATTAGGGGTGATACAAATTGTGATGGAGAAGTTACGCTAACAGACCTTTCAAAATTAGTGTTACACTATAATGAAACAGAAGGCTTTATATTAGAAGGTGCTGCAGAAAAAGCGGGAGATATGAATACAGATAAAAAGATTACGTTAACAGATGTTTCACAATTAATTGTATTATATAATGCTATGTAAATGGAAGGAATGGATAATCATAGCATAGATGATATAAACGTTATGAATTTGTTATCATTTTGAAAAGATGTTACTGAAATGTAATAGAAAAACAATAAGAATGTCTTGATTTTTAACATACAAACAGTTATACTATAATTGAAAGTGGTAAAGGAGAATTCAAATGAAAAAGAAGATTTTAAAAATTAGTATTATATTGATAATGTTAGTTTTGGTTTATTCAACTATTGTTAATGCATTAAGTTTTACAGCTACAATGACACCAAGTAGCACAACTGTTGAAGAAGCAACAGAATTTACAATTGAAATAAGAGTTTCTAATTTAGATGTAGGAACCAATGGAATTAACTCTTTGAGTGGTAAACTAACCTATGATGATAAAGTTTTTGAAACGATTGGTGATTCTAATATAGAAGGTTTAAATAGTTGGAGTCCAACTTATAATGCACAAACTGGTAAAATTACTTTAACAAAAACAACATTTGTGAAAACAGAAGAACCTGTTTTCCAACTTACCTTAAAAACTAAATCCGGTGTAACAGGTAAAAAAGGAGATGTTTCTTTTACAGAAATTATAGCTTCTAATAGTCAATCAGATATTTCAGCAGGTGATATATCTACAACTATTACAGTAGGTACAGAAGAAGCTACGAATAACACAAACAATAATGCAAACACCAATGGACCTAAAATTACAGTAACCAATACTAATACTAATACAAATACCAAAAATACAAATACAAATGTAAACAATACCAATACCAATACGAACACGAACACCAATACAAAAGAAGCTGTGCCTTCATATGTTAATACAACAAATACAACACCAGAGGAAGATATTCCTTATACAGGTGTAGAAGATACCATTATGTATGTAATGATAGCAGTAATTATTTTAGCAATAGTATTTTATATTAAATTTGAAAAAGTTAACAAAGATATGAAATAAGATAACAATATGCATATTGGTTAACAAAATCTATAGGATATTTTAAGAAATTTATTATAAAAAGGAATGATTTCTAATTTGCAAGAATCATTCCTTTTTGTAGTTTCAATATATAAGAATCGTTCATTGACATAGAATGTATAAGAAGTTATAATAGTGATGTGAATGGTAGACAATTAAGAACAGAATATAAATGATAGGAAAAAATAAATGAAATTATTAATTACGGAAAAACCATCTGTTGCCATGGAATTTGCAAAGGTATTAAAAATAGATACGAAAAGAAAAAATGGGTTTTTAGAAGGAAAGGAATGGATTGTTACATGGTGTGTAGGGCACTTAATAACCATGTCTTACCCAGAAAAATATAATGAAAATTTAAAATATTGGAATTTAAACACATTACCTTTCTTACCCAAAGTATATAAATATGAAGTCATTCCAGCAGTACAAAATCAATTTGAAATTGTAAAAGGCTTATTAACAAGGGAAGATGTGAGTGAAATTTATATTGCTACTGACTCAGGGCGTGAAGGTGAATATATTTATCGATTGGTTGATGAAATGGCAGGTGTTAGTAAAGAAAAAATTAGAAAAAGAGTTTGGATAGATTCTCAAACAGAAGAAGAGATTCAAAAAGGCATTCGCGAAGCAAAAGATTGGCAAGAATATAATAGTTTATCTCATTCTGCTTATCTTAGAGCCAAAGAAGATTATTTAATAGGGATTAATTTTTCTAGACTACTTTCTATTATTTTTGGAAAAAGAATAGCAAAACAAATAGGAGAAGATCGAATATCTATTGCAGTTGGCAGAGTAATGACTTGTGTTTTGGGAATGGTTGTTACAAGAGAAAGAGAAATAAAAAACTTTATAAAAACCAAATATTATAAGATATTAGGTAATTTTGGAAAAGAAGGTGCTTCATTTAAAGCAGAGTGGAAAGCAAGCGAAACATCTAAATTATGGAATAGCCCTTTGTTATATCATGATAGTGGTTTTAAAAAAGAAGAAGATGCTAAGCAATTGATTAGTGAGATGCAACATAAAAAAGCCATCATTTTGGAAATAAAAAAAACAAAACAAAAGGAAAATGCGCCATTATTATTTAATTTAGCAGAGATTCAGAACGAATGCACAAAGGTATTTAAAATGAAACCAGATGAAACATTAGAGGTCATTCAAGAGCTTTATGAGAAAAAATTAGTTACTTATCCTAGAACAGATGCTAGAGTTTTGTCAACAGCCATTGCGAAGGAAATTGGTAAAAATTTAAATGGACTTTATAAAAATTTTCATCATGAAGAGGTACATCACGATATTACTAAAATGATAGAAGAAAAATATAGTACTAATCTAATAAAAACCAAATATGTCAATGACAGTAAAATTACAGATCATTATGCAATTATTCCAACAGGACAGGGATTTGAAAATTACAAAACATTATCAGACTTAAAAAAACAAATATATACATTAATTGTAAAAAGGTTTATTGCTATATTTTACCCACCAGCAGAATATAATAAGGTTTCCTTAAAAATATCTATAGAGGGAGAAATCTTTCATGCAAGTGGAAAAGTTTGTATAAATCAAGGTTTTTTAGCAGTATTAAAAAGTAGAATAAAAGAAAATGAAGAAAGTGAAAATTTATTAACGCTTTCTCATCTCAAAAAAGGACAAGAAATAGAAGTGATATCTTTTGAAACGAAAGATTCTGAAACATCACCACCTTCGCGTTATAATTCTGGTGGAATGATTTTAGCTATGGAAAATGCTGGAAAACTCATTGAAGATGAAGCATTAAGAGAACAAATTAAAGGTGCTGGTATTGGAACATCTGCCACAAGAGGAGAAATTATAAAAAAATTAGAAAGAATTGGATATATACAAATTAATCAGAAGACACAAATTATAACACCAACCATAAAAGGAGAAGCTATTTATGATGTGATAAATAAATCTATACCAGATATGTTAAATCCAGAATTAACAGCAAGTTGGGAAAAGGGATTAGATATGGTTGCCAAAAAAGAAATAAAGCCAGAAGTTTTTATGCAGAAATTAGAAAAATATATTCATGCCAAAATAGATAGATTAGTGATAAAACAATAACAATTATTTTCATGATAAAGGTGTTGGTAAAGAAATCATTTGTCATAATTAGTAGAATTTCATTCTTATATAATAAAAAGTATTCACTCTTTATGTTAAATACTCATAAAATGTAACATATAAATTATGAGGAGAGTGAGTTAAATGTATCGTTATATAATAAAAGGGGGAACAAAGCTACAAGGAGAAATTGATGTATCTGGATCTAAAAATGCGAGCCTTCCTATTTTAGCAGCAACTATTATTAGTGGGAAAACAACAAAATTGTATAATGTTCCCGATATTCAAGATGTCAAAACGACTATAAAAATTTTAGAAGGCTTAGGCTGTAAAATAAAAAAAGATAAAAACAAATTAATCATTAATAGCAAATATATGAAAAATACAATGATACCAGAAGACTTGATGAGAAAATTAAGATCTTCTGTTATTATAGCAGGTGCGATTATAGCAAGATTTAAACAAGTAAAGTTTTCTTATCCAGGTGGATGTGATATTGGTGCTAGGCCGATTGATTTACATTTAAAAAATTTTAAGAAAATGGGGATAAAAATTGATGAAAACACTAGCTATATAGAATGTAAATGTGATAAAATAGAATCGCAAACAATAGCATTAGACTTTCCAAGTGTTGGTGCAACAGAAAATTTAATATTAGCATCTATTTTAGGAAAGCATGAAATGATAATTAATAATGCTGCTATGGAACCAGAAATTGTAGATTTGGCTAGTTTTTTAAATAGAATGGGAGCTAAAATTTATGGTGCTGGAACCAATACAATACGTGTTAAAGGTGTGGAAACATTAAAAGATGTTTCTTATAAAATTATGCCAGATAGAATAGAAGCAGGTACTTTTTTAATTGCAACTGCTATGACAGGTGGTACTATTAAGCTAAATAAAGTCATACCGGAACATATTAGTCCTTTATTACATAAATTATCAGAATGTGGTTGTAAAATTATTGAAGACAAAAATACCATTTATTTAAGTACGAATGGACGCCTAAATGGTGCAGAAATAAAAACAATGCCGTATCCAGGATTCCCAACAGATTTGCAACCATTGTTTTCAACAATGCTTACCATCTGTAAAGGGACTTCCATTGTAACAGAAAATATTTTTGAAAATAGATATAAATTTATGCAAGAAATCAAACGCATGGGAGGTAAGGCCACCATTGAAGGAAAAACACTAATTATTAAAGGTGTAAAAAAATTACATGGTGCTAATGTAGAAAGTACAGATTTACGAGGAGGTGCTTCATTAGTATTAGCAGGTATATCTGCTAAAGGCATAACAAAAGTGAGCAAGGTAGATTATATATTGAGAGGATATGAAAATTTTGACGTAAAACTAAATCAATTAGGTGCAAATATTGTTAAAGAAGAAGGTGACTGATTTGAAAAATGACGAAATAGCCATAAAAGTGAAAAGAAATAAAATGAAAAACGACAAAAAACCAAAAACTAAAACAAATCATAAACCTAGAGAAGAAAGGGCTGTATCCTATGCAGCCCATAAGAAACATAAAAAAAGGGACAAGAATAAAAGGAAAAATTCTATTGAAAATGGGGCATTAGAAAAATCAAAAAATAGTATCATGAAAAATGGAATGATATTGGCACTAGTAATAATAGCAATATTATTAGTATTTAGTTCGAATGTGTTTAGTATTAAAGAAATACAAGTAGAGGGCAATACAAAAATTTCGGATGAAGAAATTATTAGTTTTTCTAATATTCAAAAATATAGTAATATGTTTCATATAAACAAATATGCTAGTGTTCAAAATATTAAAAAGAATGCCTATATAGAATCTGTAAAAATAAAACGAAAGTTACCCAATACAATAAAAATTATGGTAGAAGAAAGAGAAGTAAACTATATGTTACAATTTGCGGATAGTTATGTTTACATTAACAATCAAGGTTACATATTAGAAATTTCTAATAAGAAATTGGAAGTACCCATTTTAGCGGGTATCACAACAGATTTAAGTAATATTCAAGCAGGAAATCGAATGAATCTAGAAGATCTAAATAAAATGGATATGGTAATTAAAATTTTTGAATCAGCAAAGACGAATGATATGGGAAATTTAATTAGTAAAATAGATATATCAAATGATGAGAATTATACTTTAGTGCTGGAAACAGAAGGAAAAACAGTTTATTTAGGAGATTGTTCTCAATTAAATACACGAATGATTTTACTAAAGGGCATATTAGAAGTAGAAAAAGGAAAAGTAGGAGAAGTATTTTTAAATATTGATTTGAATACAAGAAAGGCATACTTTAGAGAAAATGTTCAATAAGAGGAGTGTTATGAATATATAGTTATGTGGAAAGGAGAAAAAATAGTGAAAAAAAGCAATATTGGAATATTGTTAGGCAGTATGTGTTGTTTACTAACAATTGGTATATGTGTACAAGTAAAAACGGTTAGTAGCACAACAACTACTGTAGGAAGAACTCAAATGGAAAACGGTTTGCGTGATAGTGTTTTACGTTGGAAAGAAAAGTATGATAATGCGTATGCAAAATTAGAAAAAGAAGAAAAAGAATTAGAAAACTTAAGAGAACAGGCATCAAATACAGATGATAGTGCAAGTGATATGAGTAATAGATTATCAGAATATAATTCACTTTTAGGGTACACTTCTCTTAAAGGAACAGGTATTGTTGTGACATTAGATGATGGAGAAGCCACAACAACTAAGATGTTAACATCAGATATTATTGTACATGATGCAGACTTATTGGAAGTAGTTAATGACTTAAAAAATTCAGGGGCAGAAGCAATAGCAATTAACGACCAAAGAATTGTTAGTACAACAGCAATTACCTGTGCAGGAAATATTATTAAAATAAATGGAGAAAAAGTGGGAGCGCCATTTGTCATTCATGCTATAGGACCTACACTGAAGATGTATGGTGCTATAACAAGACCGGGAGGATATTTAGAGTTGCTAGAAGAGGTTGGTGTTAAGGTAAAGGTAGAACAAGTAGAGAAATCTACAATTGAAGTACCGAAATATGAAGGAGCATATAAGTTTGAATATGCTACCAATGTAGAATAGAGGTGAAGAGCTTGAAGGGTAAAATAACAATGATTATATCCATTGGATGTACAGCGTTTATATTAACAATGATTATGTTCACGCAATTTAAAACGGTAGAAAAA
Organism: uncultured Clostridia bacterium; assembly: GCA_947626885.1. Classification (GTDB taxonomy): domain Bacteria; phylum Bacillota; class Clostridia; order TANB77; family CAG-508; genus Scatovivens. The sequence continues at coordinate 23,295 of CANQTX010000019.1, forward strand.
ACAGATATTACTGCTATTGAGACAATGAGAGAAGCAGAGCTGAGAACAGAATTGGCAGATTGGAAAGTTAAGTATGAAGAAATAGAAACCAGGTTAACAGATGCCGAAGCCAAAGTAAACGAGTATCAATCGCAATTAGCAAATAATGCAGAAAGTTCAAAAATTCTTGAAAATGAAGTGGCAGATGCTGAAAAATATTTAGGGTATACTAATTTACATGGTGAAGGTATTGTGATTACGTTACAAGATAACGATATGTATAATATAGAATATACAGATTTATTAAATTTAGTGAATGAATTAAATATAGCAGGAGCAGAAGCGATTTCAATTAATGAAGAAAGAGTTGTATCTATGACGGATATTGTATTAATTAATAATCGTATTGTATTAGTGAATGGTAAAAGAATTTCTGGTCCTTATGAGGTAAAGGCTATTGGAGATAAAAAATATTTAGAAAGTGCTATTACCATAAAAGGTGGTTATAAAGATAGAACAGAAGCAGAAGGAAAAACCATATCATACACTTCTGAAAATAATATTATAATACCAGCTTATCAAGGTAATTTAACATTAGAATATGCAGAAGTGGTAAAAGATGAAAATTAACATTAGCATTAACATTAACATATAAATAGAAACACAAAGGGAAAAATATAGAAGAAAAATAGTAAAGAAATGTTAAACAGGGAGGAAACTAAAATGATATATTTATCAATTATATTAGGATGTATTATAGGGGCGATTATTGGTGTGAATGCACCTGTTATTTCTTATACATATTCTAGTTATTTATCAATTGCAATAGTAGCAGCATTAGATACAGTTTTTGGAGGTATTGCTTCTGTAGTAAAACGGTAATTTTGATTTAAAAATATTCTTATCAGGATTTTTTGGAAATTCTATTTTGTCAATTGCATTAACTTATTTAGGAGAGAAATTAAATGTAGACATTTATTTGGCAGCAATTGTTGTTTTTGTAGGCAGAATGTTTACAAATTTAGCAATTATAAGAAGATATTATGTTGAAAAATGGACCAAAAAACTTGAAAAAGTTAAAGTGGAAAATAAGTAAAATAGAAAATGAATAATAGATAATTGAGATGCGTGTTTCTGAAAAAGAGAAATATGCATTTTTTTTATAAAAAGATTCGTAAAGTTTAAAGCTTTACGAATTAATTAAATTAATCATATACATAAATTTAGCTAAAGTCAAGAAATCTACCATAAATTTCCAATATGTAATCAAAATTTTAAAAAAGTTAGAATAATTACAAAATACTGTCGTTTTAATAGTTTTTCAATTTCGTAAAGCTTTAAACTTTACGAAATTGAAAAAGAGGAGGAACAAAAGATGCAAAAACAAGTGAAAAACTTGGAAGAATTAAATGAAAAAGGTATCACATTAGTAGCATTAGTGGTAACCATCATTGTATTATTAATCTTAGCAGGTGTGAGCATAAGTCTAGTACTAGGCGATAATGGTGTCATAACCAAAGCAAGTACAGCAGTAACAGAAAATCGAAAAGCGACAGCGCAAGAAGATATAGCAATGGCATGGGCAAGTTGTGAAACAGATTATTTAAATGAGTGGACAAAGAATACGAGTTCAAGTAAAGAAGAATATTTGTCGGAAGATGCCATTACAAGCAAATTTAATAATCAGTATTTAACAGGAGGAAGTGTGAGTGGAATCGTAAGAGGAGAAGATGGAAGCATAACAGGAACATACACAAGCACAGATAATAATACAAACATAGACTTTACGATAGAATCCAATGGAGTAGTAACAATAACAGGAGAGGCAGGACCAACAGCAATAGATGAAGGATTAAAAGTAGGAGATACCGTAACATACAGTCCAAGCGGAGAATACACATGGAAAGCAGATTATTGCTCAGCATCAACACAAAACCAGAGTGACCAAATCTTAAAAAGTAGTGAAACAAATTATCAAGTAACAGAATGGAAGGTGTTTTCTATAGATGAAAAAAACAAAAAAGTTGAATTAATCTCAACGAATCCAACGACTGGAAAGGTATATTTAGGAGGAGCACCTGGATATAATAATGGTGTTACCCTATTAAATGAAGCATGTAATAGCTTATATGGAAATACAAGTAAAGGTATTACAGGAAGAAGTATTAATATAGAGGACATAGAGGGAAGAATGACGGCTGATGCATTAAAAGCAGCACATGAATATTCTAATGCAGCAAAATATGGAGAAAAGGTAAGTAGTGCATATAGCTCAAGTAACAGTCATTACCCACTTGTATATGAATTAGAGAACAAAAGTGTGATTAATGGAAATGAAAAGTCAGGAGGATTAGAATTAAGTGATAGCACAAAATTATTAAATCGAACGGATAGTAGTACATTAACAACAAATGAAGTACAAAGTACCACAGCAACAGACGGACATGTACAAGCTAAAATAAGCATCCAGCCATATCAAACATATTGGTATAAAACTAATTCTAACCTAAGTAATGGATTTCAAGGAGAAGGAACAGGAGAGTCGAACGTAAACTATAAGTTTATTTTCCCAAGCACATCTTTTAATGCCTACTGGGTGGCTTCGCGCTGTGTCAATACGAGCTCGAGCTATTGTGACTTTTGCATGCGCGGTGTGTACTCTGGTGACGTGTACGCTGGCTACGTGTTCGACTCTCGCAATAACGCTTACAGCAACACTCTAGCCCTCCGCCCCGTAGTTTCTCTAAGCGCTAAGCTCCTAGAAAAGGGTTCAAATGAGAATGCATGGGAAATAAAATAAACAATACATATTTAACTAAATTGAGAAAAAAATACCCAGCTTGACCCTTGTGGGCAAGCAGGGGTAATATGATTAAAAACATAATTGGTGAAAGTATCATGGGAAGTATCACAATTGTAAAGAAAATAAAATTAGTCCATTCCAATTGTATGGTTTTAGTAAAAATAGGAAATTTTTATCACGTGTTTAGTAAAGATGCTTATATTATTTCTTATTTATTAAATTATAGGATAAAACTCATGGAAAATGTACCATGTTGTGCATTTCCAGTTGTTTCTTTAAGAAAAGTAGAGGCTATACTAGAAAATAATAAAATTGATTATCTCATTGTTGACAAGCGAAATAATTATGAAGTGGAAGAACAACAATGGAATAAAAAAGATAATCGTTATGAAAGAGTTTTTAAAAAAGCATATATTTCCGTATCATATACTATAAGAATTCAGAAAATTTATGATCAGTTAATGCAAGAGAAAGATAAGGAAAATATAGTGGAAAAGTTGGAAAAAATAGAAAGAATATTAAAGAAATGAAAGAAGAAAAGTTTAAAACAATTCAATTTGTCAGAGAATTAATTGTACATATTGATAAACAATTAGAAAATTTTCCTAAAAAAGACATAGAAATAAAACATGAAATTAAGTTGGAAACATATGAATTATTAAAAACAGCTTATATAGCAAATACAACTTCCGATAGAGAAACACGAATAAGAAATTTAGAAAATATGATTGTAAGAATAAAATTAATAGATTTTTTCATGAATCTAGCTTACGATAAGCAGATTATTAATCACAAAAAATATTTAAAAATAGGAGAAAGGCTAGATGATATTGCAAAATATACAATGGGATGGTTAAAAAACACAAAAAGCAATCAAGAAAATCCATAGGGCATAATTGATGGGTGGCTTCGCGCTGTGTCAATACGAACTCAAGCAATTGTAACTTTTACATGCGCAATGTGAACTCTGGTAACGTGAACGCTAACAACATGTTCAACTCTAACAATAACACTAACAACAACACTCTAGCCCTCCGCCCCGTAGCTTCTATAAACTGTGGTTATATAAAATAATAAGTTATATAAGGGAAGTATAGAAACAAATTATGTCCTTTCATGTAAATGATAAAACTAAAGCAGATGATAGTATTTGTTAGTAGAAAAATTTCGAAAAGGAGTACTATCTAGCACTGCTTTTTTTAAAATAATTCTGAATGATTGGTGAACATATCTGGATAATGATTTTCATAGCAAATTAAGGTATTAATGAGACTTCTTAGTGAAATCTTTTGTTTTTTATAAAGTTTGTATTTATGTTTGATATTTCGTTTTACATTTCTATATTTTGCAGGATTTCCCTTACAATTTCTTCCTAGAAAAATAAAATTGTCAGAAGATTTATAGATTCTAGTTTTTTTATTTAATACAAGTTTTTCTTTTTTTAAAAAATCTTTAATGCGTGTAAGACATTCTGTTAAATATTCTTTGAAAGGATGGAACAACAAGAAGTCGTCTTGATAACGAACATAGTATTTAATTTTTAATGTTTCTTTAATAAAGTGATCTAAATCATTTAAATAAAAAATTGCTAAAACTTGACTAGTCATAGATCCAATTCCTAGTCCAGGGTTTGTACTATCAATCACTTTAAAAACAATATCTAAAGCTTCTTTATCTTTGATTCTTCTTTTTAATTTCCTTTTTAATATATCATGATCAATACTTGAAAAAAACTTACTAATATCGCACTTTAAAATAAAAAATTTACCATAGTTAATATAGCAATTTCTCATAAATTGCTTAAAAAGAGAAAGGCCTTTTTGCGTTCCTAAGTTTTTTCTACTAGCAACATTAACATCTATCAAACAAGGAAGAAGTGCCGGATATAAAATATGTCTACTAATTAAATGATTTATTACTTTATCCTGCAGATTTTGACTAAAGATAATACGTTTCTTAGGCTCATAGATAATAAAGCTGTGATAGGTGCCACCAGTATAAAGATGATTTCTCAATAAATTTTCAATTCTAGAAATATAAATGCATTTATATTCTTTAAATTTTGCAACTTTTGCTTTATTTTTAGTATTCCTACATACTTCTTGAAAAGCATCTTCAATATGATTAAGTTGATAAATACTTGGATATAAATTTCCGATTCGTTTCATTTATTATCTCCCAATAAAAATGTTTTTCATTATTATATATACTATGAGGATATTGTTCAAGGTAAAATTTTTATTTTATGTCGAAATTTGTCTTGAATTTTAACATAAAATGTTGTATAGTAAAATCTGTGTCTAAAATTTTTCATAAATAACAAAAAGGTTACAAAAATATTACAAAAATATATCATTTTCACTTGACTTTTTGAAGAAAATGTAATATTCTTATCCCATGAAGTTTTAAGTTTGTGAAGAATGGGGGTTCTTAATAAATTTAAACCATTTTAGGTACAAGTTTTAAAATATAATAAATGGAGGAGTTAGCTTTGGCTGTAGGGGATATAATTGTTGGTATCGATATTGGAACCTCTAAGGTAAGCACATTTGTTGGTGAAGTCAATAACTTTAATCAAATTGAAATTATTTGTAGTACAAGCAGTAAATGTTCCGCTATACAAAAAGGTAAAATTATAGATGAAGAAGAACTAAGTACAGCATTATCAAGAACTATAAAAGAAGTAGAAGATATTGCTAATTTAAAAGTCAATTCAGCTTACACAACAATACCTGGCAAGTATGTAACCATTGTGCAAAACAGTATCGTGAAGGATGCAAAAGATAAATTTGCTGGTATAACAATTAAAGATGTTGCATCAGCAATTATACAAGTAAGAGATATTGAAATCCCAGAAGATAAAGTACTAATTGATATAGTGCCAGATAAATTCATTTTGGAAGATGGTAAAGCAGTAGAAGATCCAGTAGGAAAATTCAGTAGTAACTTTACATTAACAGCACAAATTATCCTTGCTGAAAAAGAATACATAAAACAGTTAACTTCTGTATTTAAGAAGGCTGGGGTAGAGATAGATGGTGTTGTACCAACAGTATTGGCTGAAAGAAATCTAGTCCTGGATACGAATGAATTATCCGATAATGTTATGATATTAGATATAGGAGCAGGCAATACAGATATAGGAATATTTAATGGTTCTTCTTTTATTTACACAAATACAATAGCCTTAGGAGGAGAAAACATCACGAGTGACATAGCCTATGTTTTAAATATCTCTAGGGAAGAAGCAGATAAATTAAAAAGACAATATGGATTAGCATTAAAATCATTTATAGACAACGATAATAATATTGTTCTTAATACATGTAGAGATTTAGATGCTAAAAATAAAACCATAAAAAGTTCAGAATTAGTGGAAATTATTGAAGCTCGCATTGAAGAAATATTTACTTTAGTTAATAAAGATATTACATCTCATGGAATAAAAAGTAACATTAACAATGTTATACTAACAGGCGAAGGTATTGTAAATATTAATAAGAGTGATACAGCAGGAAAAATTATTATGAATATACCTGTAAAAATTTCTACAGGAAGATTAATTAGTACGGTAAAATCTACTTATAGAGTAAGTTATGCTCTAGTAAGATACATAGCTGCAAGACCATATGCTAAAACCGTTTCAAGTAGCATTGATGTCAAAACAGAAAGAAACATATTAAAGAGTGTTATGGAGAAAGTAAAAGATTTTTTCTATTCATAAACCATGTTTTTAATTTTAATATTTAATATATAAGAGGAGGGTATACCTTATGATTATGGATGATAACGAACTAAACTACATGATGGATGGAACAGCTACAATTAAAGTAATAGGTGTTGGAGGAGCAGGAAATAATGCAGTAAATAGAATGATTGAAGCGGGTATTAGAAATGTTGAATTTATTGCAGTCAACACAGATAGACAAACTTTAAATGAATCTAAGGCAAGTGCTAAAATTCAAATTGGAGAAAAGCTAACAAGAGGATTAGGAGCAGGGGCCAATCCAGATATAGGATTACAAGCAGCTGAAGAAAGTAGAGCAGAAATTGCAGAAGTATTAAAAGGTGCTGATATGGTGTTTGTAACAGCCGGTATGGGCGGAGGAACAGGTACAGGAGCAGCTCCTATTGTGGCAACAACTGCCAAAGAAATGGGAATTTTAACAATTGGAGTTGTTACTAAACCATTTACATTTGAAGGGAAAAAAAGATTAGCACAAGCAGAGCGTGGTGTTGCTAGTTTAAAAGGAAAAGTAGATACATTAGTAGTAATTCCTAACGATAAATTATTACAAGTAATAGATAGAAAAACATCAATGATAGAAGCTTTTAGAATGGCAGATGATGTTTTAAGACAAGGTGTTCAAGGTATATCAGACCTAATTTCTGTACCAGGTGTTATCAACTTAGACTTTGCTGATGTAAGAACAATTATGTTAGATCAAGGTATGGCACATATGGGCATAGGATCTGCTAGTGGAGAAAATAGAGCAGAAGATGCAGCAAAACAAGCAATCCAAAGTCCATTATTAGAAACATCTATTGAAGGGGCTAGAGGTATTATTATTAATATTACTGGAGGAAGTGATATGGGATTGCATGAGGCAAACACAGCAGCAGAATTAGTACAAAGAAGTGCCGATCCAGAAGCAAATATCATTTTTGGTACAGTAATTGATGACGCTATGGGAGATGAAATTCAGATTACAGTAATTGCAACTGGTTTTGAAAAAGAAGAAGAAAAAAGAAGTACATCACAATATGAAAATATTGTAGCAGATGCTTGGAGAAAAAGAAGTGCTTCTACTACAGCAGCAAGTAATTCAGATTCTAATGGAAATGATTTGGATATTCCAACTTTCTTAAGAAAGAATAAGGGGCTTGGCAATAAATAATAAAAATTCATAAACATATTGTCAAAAAAATAGAAAAAAATAAAAAACTAAAAAGAAATAATCTACATTTGTAGATTATTTCTTTTTTTCTACCCTATAAAATGACACATTTTTTTAGGATAGCATAGTAAAATAGAAATAGGTTAGCCAGGTATATGAGAACAGAAAAAAACATGGTATAACAAAAAATAATATAACAAAATGATAGTATATCAAGAAAGAGGAAGGGAAATTTTCATGACAATATATTTAGATGTTGTTTTTTTTGAAAATGTTGTACTGAACTATATTATTATCCTTTCTACCGCTATTATAAGTAAAGCGAAAATTAGTATCAAAAGAATATTAGTGGCTAGTAGTATTGGTAGTATATTTACTATATTCAACTATGTTGTAACATTGGGATGTATTGCTAATACTATTATGAAACTACTAATTTCTCTTGTTATTGTTATGGTGGCTTTTAATAGTAACAAAGTAAAAAATATTTTAAAACAATTGGTGTTTTTTTATTTAGTGTCTTTTACTTTTGGTGGAGTTGCTTTTATGTTACTATATGTTATCAGTCCGCAAAATATTGTTATAGAAGAAAATCATTTAGTAGGTACCTATCCTATTAAAGTGGCAGTATTAGCTGGTGGAATAGGATTTATAATGATTGCTGTTGTATCTAAGATTATAAAAGATAGAATGAGTAAGAAATCCATGTTATGTGATTTAGAAATTTTTTATAAAGGCAAAGTGAAAAAGGTGAAAACAATGATAGATACTGGTAATTTATTAAAAGAACCTATAACGCAAACAGACGTTATTATTGTGGAAAAAAATAGTTTACAAGGATTGGTAGAACAAGATATTCTAGATAATATTTGCAATATTTTACAAGGAAAATGGCTTACAAGTCAGGAAAAGTTACATTCTTATAAGTTTAAAATTATTCCATTTGCTTCATTAGGAAATGATAATGGACTACTGATAGGTTTTAAACCAGATTATATTAAAATTTATGACGAAGAGGAGAATGTGAGAAATGATGTTATTGTTGCAATATATGATGGAAAATTAACGAGAACAAATTTATATACTAGTTTAATAGGGCTAGACATTTTAAAAAGGGAGGGAGATAGAAAGCATGAAACTACTATTCAAAAAGTTAACATCTAAGATTTTAAACATTTTTAAAAAGTATTTAGAAAGGGACAAAATTGACAAATTTCCAGTATTTTATATTAAAGGTAATCAAACACTTCCACCACCGCTAGATACAATAGAAGAAGAAAAATTAATTAGAAGATTAGCGTATGATGATTTTGAAGCAAAACAAGTATTGGTAGAAAGAAACTTAAGATTAGTTGTTTATATAGCCAAAAAATTTGAAAATACAGGAATTGATTTTGAAGATTTAATTTCCATTGGAACCATAGGATTAATGAAAGCCATTAATAGTTTTAAAGCAGATAAAAATATTAAACTTGCCACATATGCATCGCGATGTATAGAGAACGAAATATTAATGCAGTTAAGACGCAATACGAAAATTAAAAATGAAGTTTCCATTGATGAACCACTAAATAAAGATAGTGATGGAAATGAATTGCTATTATCAGATATACTAGGAACAGAGGATGATATTACTTCTAAAGGTATTGAAGATGAAGTAGATAAAGCACTTTTAAAAGTGGCTATTAGTAAATTAAGTAAAAGAGAAAAAGATATTATGCGATTGCGCTTTGGAATAGAAGGTAGTGGTATGGAAAAAACGCAAAAAGAAGTGGCGGATATGATGGGAATTTCTCAAAGTTATATCTCAAGGTTAGAAAAGCGTATTATGAAGAAAATGAAAAAGGAAATTATGAGCAAAACAGGATAAAGCCAAAAGGCTTGGTAATGCTTAGCAAAGTATTACCAGCCTTTCTTTTTTTCCTAGAAAATGGCTTGACAAAAAAATATATAATGCATATGATATAAGCAAAGATACAAGAAATGAATCAGGAAAATGATTAGAGCAACAGAAGAATTTTAGAAAGGATAAATTAAATGAGTGAAGAAGAAAAAAATAAAAGAAAAAAAATGCCAGAGGATGAAGAGGTGCTAGAATATGATGAAAACATGGACTATGATGAAAACGAATATGAAATTATTGAAGTAGACGATGATGATGATGTAGAGGAAGAAGAGGAAGAAGATGATGAGGAGGAAGAAGAACCTTCTATTTATCCAGAAGAACTAACAGATTTACGTTTAGAATGTCTTTATATAGGATTATTATTTAATAATCCTAAAGCAATATCTAGATTTTACTTTGAAATAGGCGATTGTCATTTTACCGATCAAGATTTATTGAATCTTTATAAAATTATTATTTTTCGTGAAGGAGAAGCTTTTGCACCTGCTAAGGCAAAAGAAGGATTCAATTTACCAGTAGAAACACCCGGAGTATATGAATTAACACAACAAGTAAAAAATATGGCAAATCAAAAAAATTATAGCTTAGAGAAAGTATATACAGAATTAAAAAAACTATTTATTCTAAAGAAATATTATATTGTAGCACCAACTAGTAGTGTGCAAGAAAAAATTATGGAAATATTACATTATGATCGATATGCAGAAATGACAATAGAGGAAGTAGAAAGCGCTATAGAACAAATTGGTGTTACGAATAGATTAAGCCAAGTTATATTAAACCAAGATGCAACTGGTTTTTTACTAGCAGGAGATACTTCTTTATCATCTGGTGTTCCTATTCCTTTTCCAATTTTGTCAAGTGTTTTTAAAGGTCTTAGAAAAGGAGAAACTATGGCATATGCTATGCCTTCCAACTCAGGAAAAAGTAGATTCACTACTTTTTTAGCAGCACATCTAGCGTTAGTGCATGGAAAAAAAGTTGTTATTATTTCTAATGAGATGTCTGAAGAAAAAATAAGATTATGTTTAATTACCACTATTATTAACAATGTAGGCATTCAAGAATTACATAAACAATTTATTCAAAAAACGGAAGGAGAATTATTAGAGTTTCAATATAAAGCAGATGATCCTAAGAAAACAAAAGTAGATGAAAATGGTTATGTGCTACAAAAAGAAGGAGAAACATTAGAACAATTTACTAAAAGGCTTTCAAAAGAATCCAAAGATTTTAAACAAACGATTGCTGTTACCAATTGGTTAAATGATCAAATTGATCATTCTATTCATTTTATACATATTACAGAGCATACAAATGATGATTTAAGAAAAATTATTTTGAATTATTATTATAAAGAAGGAATAGAATATATTTTTTATGATACTTTAAAAGCAGATACAGAGCATATTGGAAATGGAGAGGAAATTAAAAAGACAGCTACTATACTTTCTAATATTGCACAAAAGTTTCATGTATTTATTGGTTCTTCTATGCAATTGCTAGAAAGTAGTACGTTACCGGTAAATCTTACTATTAACGATATGTCTGCTAGTAGAACGGTAAAAGAAGTATTAGATACATTATGTTTAATGAAACAAATTAGTAGAGCAACCATTCATAAATATGAATATGCTCATACCGATCAATTTACAGAATGCTTTGAAATTGATGTGCCTAAAGATACAGATGTTCGATTTTATGCTTGTGTAGTAGATAAGAATAGGGCAGGTGCAAAACCAACCTTATTATTCCGATTAAATCTTGCCTATAATGTATGGGAAGAGTTAGGTTATCTACGACTAAAACAAGAAGAAACAGAAGAATAAAAAAGCTTAAAATTTCTCAAAAATAAAATTGGCAAAAGTATAAATCCACCTCTTTCTGGAAATAATGTTAATAACGTTATTTTCAGGAGGAGGTTTTTATTTTGATTAATAAAGTAGAAATAGCAAATGTAAACACCTCTAAATTACAAGTATTAACGAACAAAGAAAATAAAGCATTATTTGAACAGATGAGACAAGGAGATGAAACAGCAAGAGAAAAAATAATTAATGGGAATTTAAGATTGGTATTAAGTGTAATTCAGAGATTTGGAGGAAGAGGCGAAAACGCAGATGATTTATTTCAGGTAGGATGTGTTGGCTTAATAAAAGCAATTGATAATTTTGACGTAACACTTGACATACAACTTAGCACATATGCGGTTCCTATGATTATTGGAGAAATTAGAAGATATTTAAGGGATAATAATATGGTAAGAGTTAGTAGATCTATTAGAGACTTAGCGTATCGTGTTTTACAAGTTAAAGAAAAGCTAACAAAAGAAACTGGAAAAGAACCTACCATTGATGAGGTTGCGAAAGAATTAGATGTAGAAAGAGAAGAAGTGGTACTAAGTTTAGATGCCATTCAAGATCCTGTATCTTTACAAGAACCAGTTTATAATGATGGAACAGATAGTATTTATATTATGGATCAAGTAAAAGATAAAAAAAATACAGATGAATCATGGGCAGAGAATTTAACAATTGTAGAAGCGTTAAAAAAACTCAATGATAAAGAAAAGATGATTATTGACAAACGATTTTTTAAAGGGAGAACGCAGATGGAAGTTGCTGAAGAAATAGGAATATCACAAGCTCAAGTATCGCGCTTAGAAAAAACAGCCATAGATCATATTAGGCGATTATATAAATAAAGCCGTGATAAGAAAATTAAATATCTACAAGAATAATATCGTCACCAATACTCCTAATACAATCCCAAGGAATTGTTAGTTCATTACCGGAAGAAAAAATATTAAATAATCTTGTATTACCAGGTACTATAATTTCTTTTATAGTACCTGTTTTAAAATCTGCTGTTACATCTTGAACGTATCCTAAACGTTTAGCATTGTTGATATTAATTACTTCTTTATGTTTAAAGTCTAGTCCTTTTGTATTCAAAAAATATCACCTCTAAAAAGTATATGACCTAATAGAAAAAATATGCTTTTGTACTTACAAAATACTTTTTTGAAAATCTAGTATAAAATAAGAAAATTTTGGAAATATTAGAAGTACAAATAGAGAGAGGAGAATAAAAATGAAGGTAGATAAAATGAGTAATATTGTGGTTTTAAAAGGAATTTCTTCCAATGTGGTAGAAGAGGCGATTGTTGTACTAAAACCGAATATAACATTAAAGTCTAGTAAAATAAAAACCACCAGTGAACATAATAAAACAAATACTATTTTAAAAGAAGCAGAACATGTTGTTAATAGCTATATTCATAAAATGCAAGATGAAAGTAATAAAATTGAGAAGCAAACAATTAAGAAAAAATATCAATATTTAAAAACATTCACGGTATTGCTGATATTGACCAATATTTTTTTTATGTTCAAAAATTTTTAATAGAAAAGTAAGTATTGGCAATCATAAAAATTCTATTACATGCATATATTAGAAACATGTAAGAGAGGTGATTGTTTTGGAAAGAATTTTAAGTGATGATGAAAGATTAAGAAAAGCAGAAGAAATTTACTTTAGAAGAAATAATAAAAATATAGATATTGTAGATAAAAAAGAAAAAAAACGTCATTTATTTGTGGGGAGTAAAATGATGTTTCAGCTCTTGTTACTTTTTAATATAGCAGTTGTTATTGTTGCCGTACAAAACAAAGATTACATATTTACAGAAGCGTTTTTAGCAAAGTGTTCCGAGTATAATATGAATATTAATGAGAAATTCAATCATATTTTAAAAACCTTTTTAACAGAAGATACACAGGCAAATGTTGTTACTGAAACATCAGAAGAACATACGGAAAAGATAGTGTCAGAGGGAAATAAAAATATAGAAGGTACAACCGATGCACCATCAACATTAGAAAATAGTAATGAAGCTACTAATGTACCAGAACAACCAGCAGAACAACAGGTGAGTTCTCTTTCTGAGATGAATACCGATATAGAAAATTTAAAAAGCGCGTATCACTTTATGAAGCCGATTACTGGAGTGGTTAGTTCCCTATTTGGTGCTAGAGAATCGGAATACCAAAATGTAACTGGGTATCATACTGGAGTAGATATAGCAGCTGAAACAGGCACCAAAATTAAGGCTTCTATGGAAGGTATAGTAGATTTGGTTTCTGACCAAGGAGATTATCGGTAAACATGTAAAAATACGTTGTAACAATGTAACAACACTTTATGCACATTGCTCTAAAATTTTAGTAACAGAAGGACAAATTGTTGCACAAGGACAAGATATTGCAGAAGTGGGAAGCACAGGAAATAGCACAGGACCTCATCTGCATTTTGAGATTCGCATAGAAGATAGGTTTGTAAACCCTTCCGAGATAATTACTTTTTGAAAGGTATAGTTAAAGAGAAGCTTATAGGTAGCTAACAACCTAAATAAATTGATGAGGATCTATATGAGAATAGAAATTAACTTAAAAATTGTCGTATTATTGATTTTATTTTTGTTATTAAATAAAATCGATATTTATGTTATTTTTATCTTTTTTATTTTTTTACACGAACTAATGCATTTAATAGTAGGAATATGTGTAGGGTTTACACCAGAAGCATTAAAATTAAATCCTCTAGGTGTTGCAATAACCTTTTATCATTATGGCGAAAGTGGAAGAAAAGGTAGTTATAAAAGAATAGCCACTTACATAGCAGGACCAACTCTAAATTTTGTTATAGCAGTTGTTTGTTATTTTTTAAATATAGAGGCTATATGGAAAATGAAAATTATTTATACCAATATTTTAATTGGTGCTTTTAATTGTATCCCCATTTTACCATTAGATGGTGGTAAAATTTTTAAAGAAATTTTAAAAATATTTTTTGACAATAAAGTAGCTGCACAATTTATGATAATAAGTTCTAAAATTATACTGGCCATTATGACAGTGATATATAGTATTGCGATATTAAAAATAAAAAATATTGCTATTTTCTTATTGATTATATATTTGTGGTATCTATATTATTTAGAAGAAAAAAAGTATAAAGTAATGATAAAAGTGTATGAAGCCATTCAAAAGATTTAATATTACAAATAGAATACAAATACTACAAAAGACTTGCATATATTTCTAAGATGATATATATTGAATATAATGAAGTAATGTACGATGATATGGAATATTATATCTTGCTTTGCATTTATGCCCTATTGGGAATGAATAAATGTAATAAAAATTATAAAATAAGTACAAGATACCATTATAACGTGCAAAAGGACAAATGAAAAAGGAGGAGTAAATAAATGAACGCAAAAGCAACAGTTAGGAAAAATGCAAACGCTTTCTTGACACATACGAGTAATAACCGTGGTATTACATTAGTAGCATTAGTGGTAACTATCATTGTTTTGTTAATCTTAGCAGGTGTGAGCATAAGTTTAGTACTAGGGAATAATGGTGTCATAACCAAAGCAAGTACAGCGGTAACAGAAAACCGAAAAGCGACAGCGCAAGAAGATATAGCAATGGCATGGGCAAGTTGTGAAACAGATTATTTAAATGAGTGGACAAAGAATACAAGTTTAAGTAAGGAAAATTACTTATCAGCAGAAGAGATCACAAAGAAGTTTAATAATCAATACTTAACAGGAGGACAAGCAAGTAATATCAGTAGACAAGGAGATGGAAGTATAACAGGAACATACACAAGTGATGATAATAATACAAACGTAGACTTTATAATAGAATCTAATGGAGTGGTAACGATAGAAGAAACAGGACCAAAAGCAATAGATGAAGGATTAAAAGTAGGAGATACCGTAACATACAGCCCAAGTGGAGAATACAAATGGAAAGCAGATTATTGCTCAGCATCAACACAAAATCAGAGTGACCAAATATTAAAAAGTAGTGAAACAAATTATCAAGTAACAGAATGGAAGGTGTTTTCTATAGATGAAAAAAACAAAAAAGTTGA
>CANQTX010000020.1 GCA_947626885.1 uncultured Clostridia bacterium
CCATCTATTAATGTGCTAGTACCGTCTCTTGCTATTAATTCATGCTGGTCACTTAAGCCTAATCCTCCTGATTTTTCATTTCCATTAATCACACTTTTGTTCTCTAATTCATATACAAGTGGGTAATGACTGTTATTTGAGCTATATTCACTACTTACCTTTTCTCCATATTTTATACCATTACTAGTATATATATGCGCTCCGTTAGTCCCATTTAATGCTTCTTCCGTCATTCTTCCCTCTATGTCCTCTATATTAATACTTCTTCCTGTAATACCTTTACTTGTATCTCCATATAGACTATTACATGCTTCATTTAATAGGGTAACACCATTATTATATCCAGGTGCTCCTCCTAAATATACCTTTCCAGTCGTTGGATTCGTTGAGATTAATTCAACTTTTTTGTTTTTTTCATCTATAGAAAACACCTTCCATTCTGTTACTTGATAATTTGTTTCACTACTTTTTAAGATTTGGTCACTCTGGTTTTGTGTTGATGCTGAGCAATAATCTGCTTTCCATGTGTATTCTCCACTTGGGCTGTATGTTACGGTATCTCCTACTTTTAATCCTTCATCTATTGCTGTTGGTCCTGCCTCTCCTGTTATTGTCACCACTCCATTGGATTCTATCGTAAAGTCTATGTTTGTATTATTATCTGTACTTGTGTATGTTCCTGTTATACTTCCATCCTCTCCTCTTACGATTCCACTCACACTTCCTCCTGTTAAATACTGATTATTAAATTTACTTGTAATGGCATCTTCCGACAAATATTCTTCTTTACTTGAACTTGTATTCTTTGTCCACTCGTTTAAATAATCTGTTTCACAACTTGCCCATGCCATTGCTATATCTTCTTGTACTGTCGCTTTTCGATTTTCTGTTACCGCTGTACTTGCTTTGGTTATGACACCATTATTTCCTAGTACTAAGCTTATACTAATACCTGCTAAAATTAATAATACAATGATGGTTACCACTAATGCTACCAATGTAATACCCTTGTTATTACTTTTCTTGTTTATCATCTTCTTTTGTCCTCCTTTTTTTCTTCACTTGTGCTTTTTTCTTTATCTTTCTTTCTAAATTATTTCCATTTTTTGAAATAGCATTCACTATATTTCTTCTTTTTTACAAAGATATTTACTTCCATGTACCTTCTATTTCATTAATAGCTAACAATTTATATTTAAATTATACTTTAAGCATATTACCTTTGCAAGTCTTTTTTACAAAAAGCATATTTTTATAATCTGCTTCGTGTATTTGTTTTCTCTTAGTTAAAAGTAAAAAATAAGAAGGTCGTTTTCTTAAACCTTCTTACTTTTCTTCTTTTTATAATATTTTTCTTACAATAAAAGTTATTAATACATTCCACCCATATCTGGTACATCATGATTATGTCCATTATCGTTTTCTTTCTTTTCTGTTACAATACTCTCAGTTGTTAAGATCATAGAAGCAACGCTTTCTGCGTTTTGAAGAGCTGAACGTGTAACTTTTGTAGGATCAACAATTCCTTCCTTTTTCATATCTACATATTGCTCTTTTGCTGCATCAAATCCTATACCTGGTTTACTTGCTTTTACTTTATCTAATATTACTGCTCCTTCTAAACCTGCATTGGTAGCAATTTGTTTTATAGGTTCTTCCAAAGCTTTTAAAACAATTTTTACACCTATTTTCTCATCTTCAGAAACTTTATTCAATAATTTTTCTACTTCTGGCATTACATTAACATAAGCAGTTCCACCACCTGGTAAAATTCCTTCTTCTACAGCAGCTTTTGTAGCAGATAAAGCATCTTCTATTCGTAATTTCTTTTCTTTCATTTCTATTTCTGTTGCAGCACCAACCTTAATAACAGCCACACCACCAGCAAGTTTAGCAAGTCTTTCTTGTAATCCTTCTTTTTCATAGCTTGATTGTGTATCGTCTATGCTATTTCTGATATGTCTGATTCTTTCTTCAATTGCTGATTTTTCTCCCATACCATCAACAATAATTGTATTTTCCTTACTACATTTTACTTGTCTTGCTCTACCTAATTGGTTAAGTGTTGTATCTTTTAGCTCTAATCCTAAATCTGATGTAATCACTTCTCCTCCTGTCAAAATAGCCATATCTTGTAACATTTCTTTTCTCTTATCACCAAATCCTGGTGCTTTAACACCTACAACATTTAAAATTCCTCTTAATTTATTTAAAATTAGTGTTGATAATGCTTCATTTTCAAAATCTTCTGCTATAATAACCAATTTTCCACTTTGGCTGGTTATTTGCTCTAATAAAGGTAATATTTCTTGAATATTCGCAATTTTTTTGTCAGTTATTAAAATGTATGGGTTATCCATAACAACTTCCATTTTATCGGTATCAGTTACCATATAAGGAGATACATACCCTTTGTCAAATTGCATTCCTTCTACAACATCCACTTCTGTTGATGAAGTTTTAGATTCTTCAATTGTAATAACACCATCTTTTGAAACTTTTTCCATAGCATCTGCTATTAGATCTCCAATTTCTTGACTATTGGCAGAAATGCTTGCTACTCTTGCAATATCTTCTTTTCCATTAATTGGTGAACTAACTTTTTTTAATTCTTCTACTGCTTTTTCTGTTGCTTTATCCATTCCTTTTTTTATAGATAAAACATCTCCACCAGCAGCTACATTCTTTACACCTTCTTTTAACATGATTTGTGCTAGAACAGTAGCAGTTGTTGTTCCATCACCAGCCACATCATTGGTTTTTGTAGAAACTTCTTTTACAAGTGATGCTCCCATATTAGCAAAAGTATCTTCTAATTCTATTTCTTTTGCAATTGTTACACCATCATTTGTAATTAAAGGTGCACCAAAACTTTTATCTAATACAACATTCCTTCCTTTTGGTCCTAAAGTTACTTTTACTGTATCTGCTAATTGGTTAACACCTTCTAATAATTTTTTTCTGGCTTCTTCGCCATATTTAATTTCTTTTGCCATTTGCTCTTTCCTCCATTTTATTTTATTTTCTATTCTACTATTGCTAGAATATCAGATTGTTTTACAATAATATATTCGGTTCCTTCGTATTTTACTTCTGTACCAGAATATTTACTTGTAATTACTTTCTCTCCTACTTTTACTTGCATTTCTACTTTTTTTCCGTCAGAATCTACACCTCCTGGTCCTACTGCAATAATTTCAGCAATTTGTGGTTTTTCTTGTGAACCAGAAGATAATATAATACCACTTTTAGTTGTTTCTTCTGCTTCTACCATTCTTATTAATACTCTGTCTCCTAATGGTTTTATCATAATCTTTCCTCCTTTTTTATTTATATAAATATAGTGATTTAAATTTCATTATATTTTTTAAAGTCCTTACTACCAATTTGTCATTTTAATTTTTTTGTTATATACAGTATTGTCCCCCCTTGAATATAACTATATTTCAAATAGCAAAATTAGCAGTCATTATTCTTGACTGCTAAAATTTTACACCTTTTTCCTTTAATTGTCAATAGTTTATTTGAAAAATTTTTTCTTCTTTTTATCCATTAATTCCAAAGTCTCAATATCGAAATAAGTAATCTTTATACCATATTCCGATAATTTTTCATCAAACTCATTTCTTCTTAGCTGAATAGCTAATTCCTTGGATTTCGTTTTTATCATATCTACATTTAATTTATATTCTTCTGAAAGTTCGTTTATGCCATCTTCAATAGATTTTATAGCATATTTTCTTGTTTGTTCTATTAATTCTTGTTTGGAAAAATGGTTACGTAAACCGATAACTTTTAATAAGAATTTTTTAGGATTTTCAATATAAAAATCATATCTACCACTAATTTTTATATTATATTCTTTAATATTGTTTCCATGATATTCTTTATATTTAATAGGTTCTTCAATAAAATATTTATTATGCTCTATCATTTTTTGATTAATAAATAAAATACTAAGTGGCTCGTTTTCTCCTTTTTGAATACATACATTTTCCCATTCATTTGGTATGTCCTTTTTATCTGCTTCTTCACTAACTACTTGATAATATCCCGTATTTTGTACTACATCTAATACTCTTCCATTTTCTAATAAAAGTAATAATTGATATTCTTGTAGTCGAATCAATACATTTTCTTCCACATGATACATTCTAAATAAAATATCATTATTTAGCTCATTACACAGTAAAACCTTATCTTCTTCACCTGTATTTTCACATAATTTTAATCTCATTATCTTCCTCAATCTATCGTCATATTTTATGTATTATTTTATCTCTTTTGCTGCTTTAATAAAAGCTTTAAATAATGGTGCTGGTCTATCAGGTCTAGATTTAAACTCAGGATGAAATTGACCGGCAAT
The DNA here is from genome assembly GCA_947626885.1 of uncultured Clostridia bacterium. GTDB lineage: Bacteria > Bacillota > Clostridia > TANB77 > CAG-508 > Scatovivens. The sequence continues at coordinate 4,367 of CANQTX010000020.1, forward strand.
AAAAAATGGATGATGAATATTTTCAACAATTTCTACTAATGTTCCATCTGGTGATATACCTGAACAAATTAATCCTGCTTGTTCTAGTTTTTCCTTATAATCATTATTATATTCAAAACGATGTCTATGTCTTTCAGAAATATCTTCTGTCTCATAAATTTTATATGCCAAAGAATCTTTTTTAATTTTACAAGGATAACTGCCTAAACGCATTGTTCCACCTTTTTTTGTAACACTTTTTTGTGTTTCCATAATATGTATAACAGGATTTTTCGTTGTTTCACTAAATTCAGCAGAATTAGCATCTGTCAATCCTAAAACATGTCTGGCAAACTCAACAACCGCCATTTGCATTCCTAAACAAATACCTAAAAAGGGAATATTATTTTCTCTAGCATATTGTATTGCAGTAATTTTTCCATCAATTCCTCTATTACCAAAACCACCTGGCACTAGAATACCATCATACTCTTGCAAAACATACTTTACATTATCTGGTGTAATGGTTTCAGAATCTATAAAAGCAATATCAACATTAACATGGTTTGCAAATCCACCATGTCGCAAACTTTCAGCCACAGAAAGATAGGAATCTTGTAATTGCATGTATTTTCCCACTAAAGCAATACGTACTTGACCTTGCATATTTTTTATATCTTCTATCATGGTTTCCCATTCTTGATTTTTAGGCTCTATATTTTCCAATTGTAAATGTTTACAAACAGCTGTTGCTAATCCTTGCTTTTCAAGCATAAGTGGTACAGCATAAAGATTTTCTGCTGTTAAATTTGGAATAACATTTTCTGGTCTTACATTACAGAAAAGTGCTAATTTTTCTCTAATTTCTTTTGGTATATCTCTTTCACTTCTGCAAACTAATATATCTGGTTTAATACCAAAAGACTGTAGTTCTTTTACAGAATGCTGTGTCGGTTTCGATTTTAATTCACATGAACCTGAGATATAGGGTAACAAAGTTACATGAATATAAACAACATCTTCTGGTTTTTTTTCTAAACCCACCTGTCGAATTGATTCCACAAAAGCAAGTCCTTCAATATCTCCTATTGTTCCTCCTAGCTCTGTAATTACAATATCGGTTTGTCCATCAAAACTATAAATTTTTTCTTTAATTTCATTCGTTACATGAGGAATTACTTGAACCGTTTTTCCTAAATAGTCGCCTCTTCTTTCTTTATTCAAGACACTTTGATAAATTTGACCAGAACTCACACTACAATTACGATTTAAATTAACATCTGTAAATCTTTCATAATGCCCTAAATCTAAATCTGTTTCAGCACCATCCTCTGTTACAAAAACTTCTCCATGTTCATAAGGGCTCATAGTTCCAGGGTCCACATTAATATAAGGATCAAATTTTTGATTGATAACACGATAGCCTCGATTCTTTAACAATCTTCCTAGAGAAGATGCTGTTATTCCTTTTCCTAGTCCTGATACAACGCCTCCTGTAATAAAAATATATTTGGTGTTCATGTTTTGCTCCTTTTATTTGATTTTTAAAAATAAAAAAACAGATTGAAAAAAAGGGTTTTTTTTTTAATCTGTTTAGATTTGTTTTTTCGACATTCATATTTTACCATGCTTTTCTATGATAAGTCAAGATTTTATCAAAAGTTTCTTTGTTTTACCGCTTCATACAACACAATGCCTGCGGAAACAGAAGCATTTAACGAAGTAATTTTCCCTCTCATAGGAATTTTGATTAATAAATCTGTGTTCTCTTTTACTAATTTACTCATTCCAAATCCTTCACTACCAATAATGATTGCTAAAGGTCCTTTCAAATCTTGATGATAATATAAAGTTTCTGCTTCACTATCTGTTCCAATAATCCAAAGACCTGCGTCTTTTAACTTTCGAATCGTATCATTAATATTGTTAACTCTTGCCACCTTTACATAAGCTGTTGCACCCGTTGAAACTTTAACTACTGTACTATTAACTGCTACATTTCTTCTTTTAGGGATGATAATTCCATGTACACCTGCTGTTTCTGCTGTTCTAATAATAGAACCCATATTATGAGGATCTTCAATGCCATCTAAAATTAAAATGAAAGGATCTTCCTTTTTATTCTTGGCTATTTCTAGAATATCTTCTATTTCACAATAATTAAATGGTGGTACAATGGCTATCACACCTTGATGATTTTCTGCCATCGTATCTAACTTTGCTTTATCTACTTCTACTAGAACAATTCTTGCTTCTTTTGCTTTAGCAATAATTTCATTAATGGAGCCATGTCTCTCTCCACGTTCCACAAATATTTTGTTAATATCTTTACCAGACTTTAAAACTTCTAACACAGCATTTCTACCAACTATCATATCATCATATAGTATTTCATCTTCATTATTCTGCCTTCTATCTTCTAATCCTCTTCTTTCTACAAATCTTCTATCCGACTCTGAACGTCTTTCTCCAATTCTTCTATCTAATTCTCCACGTTCAGCATCTCTTCTATTTTTCACTCTTCTATCAGCCATTCTTCTCTCATCATTTCTTCTATCATATTTTCTTCTTTCTGTTTGTCTTCTTTCGTCATATTGTTTTTGTTCTTCTTCTATCCTTGCCTGTTTATTCCTTTTATCTCTGTAACTTTCTCTCATGATTCTTCTCCTTCGATTTTAACATTCTTTTTACTTATCTTAACATAAATATAATATTCTTTATTCTTCATTATCCAATTTTAAAACTGCTAAAAATGCCTCCTGTGGTACTTCTACATTTCCTATTTGACGCATTTTCTTTTTTCCTTTTTTTTGTTTTTCTAACAATTTTTTCTTTCGTGTAATATCACCACCATAGCATTTAGCTAATACATCTTTTCTCATAGCAGATAAAGTTTCTCTAGCAATAATTTTCCCACCTACCACTGCTTGAATAGGAATCTCAAATAATTGCCTTGGGATAACTTTTTTTAATTTCTCTGCCATTTTTCTGCCTCTATCATAAGCATTATCTTTATGCACAATAAAAGATAAGGCATCTACAGGCTCATTATTAATACGCAAATCTAATTTTACAAGTTCTGCTCGTCGATATTCTTTAAATTCATAATCAACAGAAGCATATCCCTTTGTTTTAGATTTTATTGTATCAAAAAAATCATAAATAATTTCATTTAATGGTAAGTCATATTCAAGCGTTACTCTATTTTCATCAAGATATTTCATATCTATATAAATACCTCTTCTATCTTGACACACTTTCATCACATTTCCTACAAACTCTTTGGGAATCATAATTTCTGCCTTCATAATTGGTTCTTCCATATAATTAATTTCTGTTGTAGGAGGTAATTCCGTTGGATTATATAATTCGATAATATCTCCATCTGTTTTATAAATTTTATAAATAACAGAAGGTGCTGTGGTAATTAACCCAATATCAAATTCTCTCTCTAATCTTTCTATTACAATTTCTAGATGTAATAAACCTAAAAATCCACAACGAAAACCGAATCCTAAAGCTGCCGACGTTTCCGGTTCATAATTCAAAGCAGCATCATTTAATTTTAGTTTTTCTAAAGCTTCTTTTAAAGCTTCATATTCGCTACCATCTAATGGATACATGCCACAATAAACCATTGAATTTGCTGTTTTATAGCCTGGTAATGGCTCTTTAGCAGGATTCGATTTTAATGTAATAGTATCTCCTACATGTAAATCTGATACAGTTTTTACACTCGCTGATATATATCCTACTTCTCCAGCTGTTAATACATCTGTTGGCACATAACTACCTGCTCCAAAATATCCCACCTCTGTTACAGTAAAAACTTTTCCAGTTGCCATAAATAAAATTTCATCATTTGCTTTAACACTTCCATTTTTAATTCTTACATAACTTAATGCTCCTTTATAATTATCATAATAAGAATCAAAAATTAAAGCCTGTAATGCTCCTTCTGGATCACCATTGGGTGCAGGAATATCTGTTACAATTCTTTCTAATACTTCTTCAACATTAAATCCCGTTTTTGCAGAAATGCAAGGAGCATCCATCGCAGGAATTCCAATAATATCTTCTATTTCTTTTTTTACTTCATCAGGTCTTGCATTTGGTAAATCCACTTTATTAATAACTGGTAAAATTTCTAAATTATCATCTATTGCTAAATATACATTTGCTAACGTCTGTGCTTCAACACCTTGTGTACTATCTACAACTAAAATTGCGCCTTCACAAGCCGCCAAGCTTCTTGACACTTCATAGTTAAAATCTACATGTCCGAGGTGTATCAATTAAATTAAATTCATAATTTTGTCCGTCTTTTGCTGTATAATTCATTTTTACAGCTTGTGATTTTATAGTAATTCCTCTTTCTCTTTCAATATCCATATTGTCCAACACTTGAGATTCCATTTCTCTTTGACTTAAGACTCCTGTCATCTCAATAATTCTATCTGCTAAAGTAGATTTACCATGATCAATATGTGCTATAATACTGAAATTTCTAATTTTTTTTTGTTTATCTTCTTGCATAATCTCTCCTGTTTAATGATTCTTTTTTATTTTTAATAATTGAAATTTTAAATAATCGGAACTAACTAACTGATAGGTAATCCCATGCATATTTCCTTCAATAGCATCCTTATGGGCATCTGCATGTAAATGCCCATAATAACATCTTTTTATAGGATACGCTTGCATAGTTTTTATAAAATCGATTTCCTCCGGCACTGGTTCTTTATAAAAAGGAGGATAATGCATTAATGCAATCATTTCTCGATTTTCTCCAAATTCTTGTATACCTTTTTGTATAGATAAACGTAATCTTTCATTCTCTCGTTTCAATATTTTGTAATTTTCTTCTGATTTAAAAGCATTTATCCATCCTCTTGTTCCCACAATGATTTTGTCTTCTATTAAAAATGCATTATTATAGAGAAACTCAATGTTTTCAAAACCATTACAACTTAAATACTGTTTCATACGAGTGATAGTTGTCCACCAATAATCATGATTTCCTTTTAATAAAATTTTTCTTCCTGGTAAATGGTTTAAAAATAGAAAATCTTGATAGGTGTCTTCCAAATAAGTGGCCCATGAAAAATCACCTGGTAAGAGTACTGTGTCTGTTTCTGTTACATTTTGTAACCAACTTTGTTTTACTTTTTCAACATGATTTTCCCAAAGATTTCCAAAAATATCCATTGGTTTATTTACTGAAAAAGATAAATGTAAATCACCTATAACATATATCGCCATCTATCTACTCCTTTATTGGTTCTTGTATTTTTAAATTTGGAATAGCATTTAACTTTAAATCTGCTCTTTCACCATTTATATATTGATAATAACCACAAGCAGCTATCATAGCAGCATTATCTGTACAAAGAACAGGTTCAGGGTAATATACATTTACCTGTGTATTTTTTGCAAATTCATCAAAAGCATTTCTAATATAAGAATTCCTTGAAACACCACCTGCAATAACAAGTTTATCAAAATGGTATTGTTGTATTGCCTTTTTTACATTTGTTACAAGCATCTCTGTAATAACCTTTTGAAAACTAGCACATAAATCTGCTTTATCTATATTAGGATTTCTATGATGCAAATTGACAATGGCTGTTTTTATACCACTAAAACTAAAGTCTAAATTATTCAAATGTGTGACTGGAAGCTTAATACAAGGTTGTCCTTGTTTTGCTAAAACATCTATCTTTGGACCTCCTGGATAGCCTAAACCTATAACTCGTGCTACTTTATCAAAAGCTTCTCCTATGGCATCATCTCTTGTTTTTCCTAACATTTCAAAATTCTGGTAAGAGATTACACTGACTAAATAAGTATGTCCACCAGAAATCACTAAACATAAAAAAGGTGGTTCTAATTCTTCATGTGTCAAATAATTTCCAGCAATATGTCCCTCTATATGATTAACTGCTATTAACGGCTTTCCTGTTACAAAGCTTAGTCCTTTAGCATAGGAAACACCAACTAGTAGAGCACCAACTAATCCAGGTCCATGCGTAACAGCAATTCCATCAATTTGATTTAATGTAACGTTTGCTTCTTTTAAAGCTTTTTTCATAATATTATTAATTATTTCAATATGACATCTAGAAGCAATCTCTGGAACCACACCGCCATACTCTTCATGAATGTTTATTTGAGAATGAATGATATTAGATAAAATTTTTCTACCATTTTTTACAATAGAAACTGATGTTTCATCACAACTTGTCTCTATTCCCATTATTAATAGATCTTTTTTCAATAATTACTCCTTTTTTGCTTTCTTTTTTAAATAAATATGGATATTACTTTAACAACAACCCAATATAACCCACTTTCTACGGCGTTAATCACAGGAGATGCAATAGTTCCTAATAATCCTGTTATCCATAATATTAAGAAAATAATATATAATGTTTGACCATTTCTATCTAACCAAGCTTGTGCATTATAAGGTAATATTTGTCTAAAAATTTTTTCACCATCTAACGGTGGTAAAGGAATTAAATTAAAAACACCTAATCCAATATTAATGATAATAGTTAAATATAGCAATAGTACTATAATACCACCTGCATAGCTAGTAGCAAAAGCCATACTAGCACATTTTTCTAAGATTACATATACTATCATTAAAATCATTGCTATTATAAAATTCATCATAGGACCTGCTAAAGATACTAATGCTTCACATGTTCCTTTAGATTTATTGCTTGTAAAATTGTTGGGATTAATTTGTACAGGTTTTCCCCACCCAACATGAGCAAACATTAATAATACAAATCCAAAAGGATCTAAATGACTTGCAGGATTTAATGTTAGTCTTCCTTGACTTCTAGGCGTTGTATCTCCTAATTTATCTGCCATCCACGCATGTGCAAATTCATGAAATGTTATTGCTATTATTACTGCAGGTAATGTTAACAATAAGCTTAACTTTTCTGCTGAAGACATACTTAAAAGTGAAACAACTGCCAATACAATTAAAATAATATATATGGTTTTTCTATCTATACCATAACCAAACATAACTTTCTCCTTTTTTATTGAAATAACTTCTTTTTCCTTTTAGGCTATTCCATCAATTGTTCAAAATATCTACACCAATGGTTTCATCGTTGGAAATAAGATAACATCTCTAATAGAAGCTGCATTCGTGAGTAACATAATAAGTCTATCAACACCAATTCCCAATCCGCCAGTTGGTGGCATACCATATTCAAGTGCTGTTATAAAGTCTTCATCCATCATATTAGCTTCTTCATCTCCTGCTTCTCTTTGTTTTAATTGTTCCAAAAATCTTTCTTTTTGGTCAATCGGATCATTTAATTCTGAATAGGCATTACCATATTCACGGCCACCAATAAATATTTCAAATCTTTCTACTAATCTTTTATCAGATGGTTTTCTTTTCGTTAATGGAGAAACTTCAACAGGATAATCATAAATAAAGGTTGGTTGTATCAAGGTTTCTTCTACAAATTCTTCAAAGAAATAATTGATAATATATCCTCTTGTTTGTTTGCTTGGCTCTACTATTATTTCCTTTTCTTTTGCTATTTTTATAGCCGCTTCATCTGTATTAATGATATTAAAGTCAATACCAGTTACTTCTTTAATGGCATCTATCATTGTTACTCTTCTCCATGGAGATTCTAAATCGATGTCTGTTCCTTGATAATTAATTTTAGCTGTTCCTAGAACATTTTGACTAACAGTTCGTATCATATCTTCTGCTAAATTCATCATATCATGATAATCTTGAAAAGCTGCATATAATTCCATTCCTGTATATTCTGGATTATGTTTAATATCCATTCCTTCGTTTCTGAACATTCTACCCATTTCGTAAACCCTATCAAACCCACCAACAATTAAGCGTTTTAAATATAGCTCATTGGCAATTCTTAAATACATATCAATATCTAGTGTATTATGATGTGTCATAAATGGCCTTGCTGTAGCACCACCTGCTATTGTATTTAATATTGGTGTATCAACTTCTAAATAATTTTTATCATCTAAATACCTTTTTATCTCTTTTAAAATTTTACTTCTTAATAAGAAGGTTTCTTTTACTTCTGGATTAACAATTAAATCTACATATCTTTGTCTATATCTTAAATCAATATCTTTTAAACCATGAAATTTCTCTGGTAAATCTCTTAATGATTTCGTAAGTAAAACTATTTCTTTGGCATGAATAGAAATCTCCTCAGTTCTTGTTTTAAAAACAAAACCTTTTAATCCAATAATATCTCCTATATCAAAAGTTTTAAATGCCTTATAACTATCTTCTCCCAAGTCATTAATACTTACATAACTCTGAATTTTTCCAGTAGCATCTTGAATGGTACAAAAAGATGCCTTTCCCATAATTCTTTTTGCTATAATCCTTCCTGCAACAGACACATCTTTTCCTTCATACATATCATAATTTTCTTTAATTTGTTTACTAAATTCTGTTCTATCATATCTCGTAATTTCAAAAGGATCTTTTCCTTCTTTTTGTAATTCTTTTAATTTATCTAATCGTATTTGCATAAGTCTATTAAGATCTAATCCTTCATTGTCTAAATTTTCATTTTCACTCATTCTATCATTTCCCTTTCTTCACATAAAATAGGTATTATTAAGAACTTTATTTTTTCTTCTTCATTTTTACGTTAATATTATATATCAAAAATTTATTATTGTAAATCTATTTTTTTCTTCTAATAATCCATCCTTTTTCGACTTTTTGAGGAATTTCTAATATTACTTTTTGTTCTGCTCGTCCAGGATTTATTGTTTGAATTTCTTCTCTTGTTTCTGCATCCCATAACATATGAATTGTAAAAGTAAATGGTTTTATTTTTCCTGGTACAATTAATTCTAGTGTATCTCCTACACTTAGCTTATTTCTAATTTCTATTAAAACCTTCCCTTCCCTTTCTTCAATAACTTTACCACCAAATTCATATTCCGCATTATATTGTCTTCCTGTATAATCCTGAACATCTTTATTTTCTCTATCATTAAAGTAAAAAGCAGTAAAACCCCTTGTTTTTGTTTTCTCTAACTCTTTTAAATACATTTCTGCATTAAAATGTTCCGGATTTTTTATATAATCATCTATTGCATTACGATATGCATTCACAACTGTTGCTAAATAATATTCGGTTTTTAATCTGCCTTCTATTTTTATACTATTAACTCCCATCTCTATAATTTCCGGAATTTCTCTAATTAAACACAAATCTTTGGAAGAAAAAATATATGTTCCTTTTTCATCATCTTCAACTGGCATTAAGTTACCAGGGTGATTATTTTCTTCTACATAAACATTATAGGCCCATCTACAACTTTGCGCACAATCTCCTAAATTTCCACTTCTCTGAGCTAAAAATTCACTCAAAAAGCATCTCCCAGAATATCCAAAACATAACGCACCGTGTACAAATATTTCTATATCCAATGCTTCTGGTTTATGTTGCATAATTTCTTTTATTTGCTCTTTATTTAATTCTCTTCCTAATATAATTCTTTTTGCTCCATTTCTATACCAGAAGTGACAAGTATGGTAGCTAACTGTATTTGCCTGCGTACTTATATGAATTTCTGTATCTGGTGCGTATTTTTTAACAACATCTACTACACCTCCATCTGCTACAATAATACCATCCACTTGTAATTCATTTAGCTCTATTGCTTGTTTCTTTATTGCTTCATAAGTTTCGTCCCATGCATATATATTAATGGCAACATAAACACGTTTTCCCATACTATGTGCATATTGTATGATTTTAGCTAAATCATCTTCTTTTACTTCTGTTCGAGAACGCAAAGATAATTTAGATGTTCCACAATATACTGCATCTGCGCCATACATAAATGCTATTTTAGCTTTTTCAAAAGATCCTACTGGTGCCAATAGTTCTACTTTCTTCATATTTATTTTCGTCCTTTTTATTTTTATTAATATTAATTATTATAACATCTCTATTGCTCTAAATCAAGCAGTTTGAGCATATAAAGATAACTTCTTGAAAACATCCTAAAACTTTTCTAAGGCTTCTTACTAAAAAAAGAAGCACTATAGAACAGATAATCACATCTAGCTTGTAAGTTTTACCAAACCGTTCTGTTCATTCTAGTGATTCTTTTATAAAATAATACATTAATTTATATTACTTCATTTTTATTAATGTAATTGTTGTAAATAGCCTTCGCCTTCTTTTTTTGTTAGAATCTTCATGTTAACATTCTCTTCTTCCAATTCTCTTAATATACGTAACGTATCATCATTAGAATCCATATCAATTATGACAAGATTATTAAAGAAATTACGTCCAAATGATAATTCTCTTACATAATTCTCTATTCCTTCTTCTACATTCTTGACCGTCATAATTAACTTTATGTTTTTCTCTATTTTTTTATATGTACTACTTCTACTAATATCCTGAAATATACTCATTAATCCATATACACAAAGACACCAAATAATAATATATATCAATAATTCTAACATGCTATCCCTTCTTTCTAAATCATTATGTTATATATTATGCACATAGATAGATTTATGTTAATAGATTATTTAACTCCTTTGGGATGTAATAAAAAATAAGCCACCATGGCTTACTTTTTTATTTTCTATGCATTTTTGAATGTACCATAATTGGTATCCTCTTCTTTATTAAACTAACATTAAAATTGCTTGTTTTGCATTGTCACCTCTTCTAGGTTCCATTTTTAATATTCTTGTATATCCACCTGCAATAGATTCATATTTAGGAGCTAATTCATTAAATAATTTATCCATTAAATCAACCCCTTCCACTTTATTAACTTTTCTCATAATTCTTCTTCTTGCATTTAATCTTGATGGCATATCTTTTTGTCTTTTCTCCATTTTTTCTTCTTTAACAACTCTCAAGTAATCTTTTCCATTTTTACTCGTTACTTTTTCTGTTATTTTCTTTCCATTATTATCTAATTTTGCTTTAACAACTTTTACTTCTACTTCTTCAAAATTTTTATGTTCTTTAACAGCTAGTGCAATGATACTATCTGCTAAAGATTTTACTTCTTTTGCTCTTGCTTCTGTGGTAACGATTTTGCCATTCAATAATAAGTCTGTTACCTGACATTTTAACATTGCTAATCTTTGATCCGTTGGTTTTCCAAGTTTTCTTGTTCCTGCCACTTTCCTTTCCACCTTCCTTTACTATTCTTCTTCTGATGCAAAGCTTAATCCTAAGGCAAGTAATTTATTGGTTACTTCATCTAATGATTTCTTGCCAAGATTTCTAACTTTCATCATATCCTCTTGCGTTTTACTTGCTAAATCCTCTACAGTTGCAATACTTGCTCTTTTTAAGCAATTATATGACCTTACAGAAAGCTCTAATTCCTCGATCGGCATCTCTAAAACTTTCTCTTTTTTTGATTCTTCTTTTTCAACCATAACTTGTGTATTTTTTGCTGTTTCAGATAAATCAATAAATAACTCTAAATGACCTGTCATAACCTTTGCTGCTAAACTTAATGCTTCAAATGGTTTTAAGCTTCCATCTGTCCAAACTTCAATGGTTAATTTATCATAATCTACCATTTGTCCTACTCTGGTATTTTCAACGGCATAGTTTACTTTTTTTACTGGAGTAAAAATGGAATCAATTGGTAATACATCTATGGCATTATTATCTTTTTTGTTTTTTTCTGCAACATTATATCCTCTACCTCTATTTACTGTCATTTCCATGTGTAAATCACAACTAGCTGATGTTGTTGCAATATGTAGTTCTGGATTCAAAATTTCAACAGTGCCATCTGTTATGATGTCCTCTGCCTTAACTTCTCCAGCACCTTTAAAATCTATTCTAATGACTTTTTCTTCATTATCAAAAACTTTCAGTCTTACATTTTTTAAATTAACAATTAACTCAGGAACGTCTTCTACTACACCTTGCACTGTAGAAAATTCATGTACTACTCCATTTATTTTAACACTCGTTATTGCTGCTCCTGGTAATGATGATAACAAAATTCTTCTCAAAGAATTTCCTATTGTCATTCCATATCCACGCTCTAATGGTTCACAAACGAATTTTGCATAATTTCTTTTATCGTCTGCCTCTACACATTCGATGTTTGGTTTCTCAAATTCAATCATTCTTACCTCCTAATAGGTTTCAAACAACCTTTTAAAATTTAATTTTTCTTGCACGTATCCTAAGTATTGATTCAAATGATAGATTATTATTTAGAATATAACTCAACGATTAAGTGTTCTTCAACTGGTAAATCTATTTCTTCCCTATTTACTGCTCTTATTACTTTTGCACTTAGATTTTTGCTATCTAATTGTAACCATTCTGGAATTGGTCTTATTGTACCATTTTCAACATTAGCTTTAATAATACTATTGTCTTTTCTAATTTCTCTAATAGCAATTACATCTCCTGGTTTTACTAAATAAGATGCAATATCTACTTTCTTACCATTAACTTCAATATTTCCATGTGTTACTAATTGTCTTGCTTGTGGTCTTGATACACCAAAACCTAATCGATAAACAACATTATCTAATCTGCTTTCTAAAATTTGTAATAGATTTGTACCTGTAATACCTTTTTTATTAGAAGCCATTTCAAAATATTTTCTGAATTGTTTTTCACCTACTCCGTAGAATGATCTAGTTTTTTGTTTTTCTCTTAATTGCGTACCATATTCTGATAATTTTGTTCTTTTTTGCCCATGTTGCCCAGGAGCATAATTTCTTCTTGTTACGCTACATTTATCTGTATAACATCTTGATCCTTTTAAGAATAACTTTTGTCCCTCTCTACGGCATATACGACATTGTTCGTCTTTATATCTTGCCATGTATATTTACACCTCTTTCTAAATTATTATTTATGTGTTATTATCTATTATCTCAATAAATATTAACTATTTTACACATCTCTCATTTATAAATACATTAAACTCTTCTTCTTTTTGGTGGTCTACAACCATTATGTGGAATTGGAGTAACATCTTTAATTGTTGTAATTTCTAATCCTGCTGCTTGTAAAGATCTAATTGCAGCTTCACGCCCAGTACCTGGTCCTTTAACATATACATCCACTGACTTTAATCCATGCTCCATAGCTGTTTTAGCTGCTACTTCTGAAGCTTGACCAGCTGCATAAGGTGTACTTTTTCTTGAACCTTTAAATCCAAGTCCACCAGCACTTGCCCAAGATATAACATTACCTTGTATATCTGTTATAGAAACAATTGTATTATTAAAACTAGAATGAATATGTGCTGCACCTTTATCTATATTTTTTCTTTCTCTTCTTCTAAGACCTGTTTTCTTTGTGCTATTAGCCTTTGCCATTCGGTATTTACCTCCTCTTATCTATTTCTCACTTTTATCTAAAATTTTTATTGTTTTTTACTCTTACTTACTAACTTTCTTGGTCCTTTTCTTGTACGAGCATTTGTTTTTGTTCTTTGTCCTCTTACAGGTAGTCCTCTTCTATGTCTAATTCCTCTATAACAGCCTATTTCTGTAAGTCTTTTAATATTTAAAGCTACTTCTCTTCTTAAATCACCCTCTACTTTGTAATCTTCCATAGCTTTTCTAATTTTTGCAACATCATCATCTGTTAAATCCTTTACTCTAGTATCTGGATTTACTCCAGCACTTTTAAGTATTTTTCTTGAACTGGATACGCCTATTCCATATACGTATGTTAGTCCAATTTCTACTCTCTTTTCTCTAGGTAAATCAACTCCTGCTATACGAGCCATAAATTTTTGCACCTCCATATTTTTTATCTTTGCTTTATTCATTATTTTTGTCTATTTCTTTAAACCTGAAATGTACTATATTTATGAATATATTTTCATAATCTATAGCAGTTGCTTAAAGTTTTTGACATATATATAAACACAAATATGATATTAATAATATTATTAACAGCCGCTACCTATTTGTGTTAATATCTTTAATTATATTACCCTTGTCTTTGTTTATGTTTAGGGTTTTCACAAATTACTCTAATTTTTCCTCTTCTTTTAATGATTTTACATTTTTCGCATATCTTTTTTACAGATGGTCTTACTTTCATTTTCTTCCTCCTATATTATATTTATCGGTTAAGAATTCACTCATTATGACTCCCATTATATTTTGTACACACCTCTTTATATTTGGAAACATAACGAATTAAACTTATTTTTTATAAAATGATATTTTATTTTGCTCTCCAAGTAATTCTTCCTTTACTCAAATCATATGGTGACAATTCTAATTTTACTTTGTCTCCCGGTAAAATTTTGATATAATTCATTCTAAGTTTACCAGAAATATGAGCCAATACTTGATGACCATTTTCTAATTCTACTTTAAAATTCGTATTGGGTAAAGTTTCTATAACAACCCCTTCTACTTCTATAACATCCTCTTTAGACAAATTAAATCCCCCTTATTTGAATGCATAAATTACCTTAAACAAAAGGCATTTTCTATAATTCTATTCTTTTTTCGATAATTAAGCTTATATAGTATATAATATTTTTTCTAAATTGTCAATATTTCAGGCTCATTTTCTGTAATTAAAATTGTATTTTCATAATGTGCTGCTAAACTGCCATCTTGTGTTACAATTGTCCAACCATCTTCTAATTCCCAAATATCTGGTTTTCCTGCAATCACCATGGGTTCTATTGCTAATGTCATTCCTGGTTCTAAACGTATCCCTCTACCTGGTTTTCCATAATTAGGAATCCCTGGTTCTTCATGCATTTGTCTTCCAATACCATGTCCTTGAAACTCTCTAACAACAGAAAAGCCAAACTGCCTAACATATGTATCTACTGCATTAGAAATATCTCCTATGCGATAGCCAACTTTAGCAAATTGAATAGCCTGAAAAAAAGATTGTTTTGTTACTTCCACTAGTTCTTGTGCTTGTTTGGTTGTTTTTCCAACGATAAATGTCCTTGCAGCATCTCCATAAAATCCATTTTTTGAAACCACTAAATCAACACTTACTAAATCGCCTTCTTTTATTATAACATTTTTACTAGGAATTCCATGAATTACCGCATCATTAATTGATACACATAAGGTAGCTGGGAAATTAGGAACACCCCTCAAATCACTTGGAAAACCTTTCTGAGCAGGAATACCACCTTGTTGCCTAATAAATTTTTCAGCAATTTGATCTAATTCATAGGTAGACATCCCTGGTTTAATTTCTTTTTCTAATAACTCATAGGTTTTAGCTGTAATTTTACAAACAATTTTCATTAATTCGATTTCTCTTTTTGATTTAATCGTAACCATTTTTATCTCTCCTCTTCTTCTTTCCATGTATTGTCTTATGAAATGGTAATCTATTAGTTATTTATTTTTTAAATATTCTATTACATCTTTGGCAACTTCATCTTTCATTCTATTAATAGATTGGCTTAATACTGTTGAATATAAAACGCCTGTATTTTTATAATAATCTACCACTGGTGCTGTTTCTTTATAATAAACTTCTAGTCTCTTTTTAGCTTTCTCTAGCTTATCATCATCTCTTTGATAAATAGGACTACCACACTTATCACATATTCCTTCCACTTTTGGAGGGTGTAAAACTGTATTATAAATGGTTTTACAATCAGAATTGGAACAAATTCTTCTTGTTGTAATTCTTTCTAAAATTTCTTCTTCTGGTGTTTCCAAATTAATTACTATATCAATTTTCTTTTTCTCTTTTACAAGCATATCATCTAAGACTTTTGCTTGATTAACGGTTCTTGGAAAACCATCTAATATAAGTCCTTCCTTTACATCATCTTCTTTTAATCGTGATGTAATTAATTGTACTGTTAAATCATCTGGTACTAACATTCCTTGTGTCATATACTCATTTGCTCTTTTTCCTATTTCTGAGCCATTGCTAATATATTTTCTAAATATATCACCACTAGAAATAGCTGGAATATGAAATTCTCTTGAAAGAATCTCTGCTACACTACCTTTCCCTGAAGCAGGTGCTCCTAACATAATAATTACCATATTCTTCTCCTCTCTTCTTTTACATTTATTTTTATATCATATATGCTATATGCATTTTGATTACAAAACAAAAAAATAAAATTCTATATGCTCAATGTGAAATAATTTCATTTTTTTATTCTGTCGTAAAAATATTTCTCTACCTATTGCTATATAGATTAAAATAGGATACAGGGTGGTCAACTGTCTAACCACCCATATGCTTTTATTTACTATTTCTCTAAAAATCCTTTATAATGTCTCATAACTAATTGAGATTCCAACTGTTGTACTGTCTCTAAAGCAACACCAACCACAATTAAAATAGAGGTTCCACCAAATGAAATATCAATACTTGAAAATCTCATTAGCATTGGTAAAATAGCAATGATACTTAAAAATACAGCACCAAACCATGTTAATTTTCCTAATATAGATGATAAATAATCTGTTGTAGGTTTTCCAGCTCTAATACCCGGTATAAAACCACCATTTTGTTTAATATTAGTTGCCACTTCCGCTGGATTAAATGTTGCATAAGTATAAAAGAATGTAAATCCTACAATTAATAATAAGTATACAATAGCATTTGCTAAAGAATATCCCCATCCCACACTAGATGTAGATGTTGCTATGGAAAACTTATATAATCCTGCTAAAAATCCAGAGCCTCCAATTTTATTAGAAGCAAATATTTGTATCATCATAGCTGGAAAAGTCATGAATGATGAAGCGAAAATAACAGGCATAACACCAGCCATAGCTAACTTTAATGGTATATGTGTATTCTGTCCACCATACATTTTTCTTCCTACGACTTTTTTCGCATATTGAACAGGAACTCTTCTTTCTGCTTGTTGCACAAAAACAACACCTGATACTAAAATAATAGCTCCTACAATAATTGCTAAAGCAGTTACAATACCGGCTGTACTAATACCGCCATCTGTTACAATTAATCTCCATAATGCTATGACACCTGATGGTAATCTTGAAATAATACCAATAAAGATAATAATGGAAATACCGTTTCCAATACCTTTATTCGTAATTTGTTCACCTAACCACATCAATATTGCTGTACCAGTAATAAATGATAACACAATAATAGCTCCTGTTATGAAACCTGGATTAATAAATATCTGGCTTGATCGATAAGAAATGTAAATTCCTAACCCTTCTACTAGTGCTAATACTAGTGTTAATAACTTTGTATATTTATTAATTTTCTGCTTTCCTACTTCTCCACCTTCCTTCATTAATTTTTCTAATGAAGGGATAATCATTCCTAATAATTGTATAACAATAGAAGCTGTAATATAAGGTGTTATTGTCATTGAAAAAATAGACAATTTTGAAAAAGCACCACCAGATATTGTATTGATTAATCCTACTAGCGTTCCTGTAGCAGATTGCATTTGTTCTTCCAATGCAATTGTATCTACACCTGGCACAGTAATATAACATCCCAATCTAAATATAATAATTAACACTAAGGTATATATTAATCTTTTTCTTACTTCTGGTGTCTTTAAAGCATTTTTAATCGTTTTAAACAACTAAATCACCTCAATCTTTCCACCTGCAGCCTCTATTTTTTCTGCAGCTGCTTTTGTAAATCTTATTGCTTTAACTGTTAATTTTTTTTCTAAATTTCCAGTAGCTAAAACAACAATTCCATCATTGATTTTTCCTATAATTCCTTCTTCTAACAAACTCTCAGCTGTAACTTCAGTAGCTTTTGATTTATTAAGCATTGTTAAAGTTACTTCTGTATAAGTTTTAGCATGAATATTTTTAAACCCTCTTTTGGGTAATCTTCTATATAATGGTGTTTGCCCTCCTTCAAAGCCTCTTCTTACGCCACCACCTGATCTTGCTTTTTGTCCTTTATGACCTTTTCCAGATGTTTTTCCAAGACCAGATCCTATTCCACGACCTACTCTTTTTCTAGTTTGTTTTTTTACAGCTGGTCCAATGTTTCCTAATTCCATCGATTGCACCTCCTCCAATTTGTTTTTTCATTTTTATAATGATAAAAATACATAAGATAATATGATTTTATGACACAATATCACTAACTTTTTTTCCTCGTTTTTTAGCAACATTTTCAACAGTTTGCATACTTTTTAATGCTTCAATCGTAGCATAAACAACATTTCTCGGATTATTGGTTCCAATAACTTTTGTTTTAATATCTTTATAGCCTGCTAATTCAAGAACAGGTCTTACGCTACCACCAGCAATAACGCCTGTACCTTCAGCACCTGGCTTTAACATAACACTAGCACTACCAAATCTACCAATAAATTCATGTGGAATTGTTGTTCCTACAATCGGTACTGTTATTAAATTCTTTTTGGCCTCTTCTATTGCTTTTTTAATAGCATCTGGAACTTCAGCAGCCTTACCATTTCCTACACCAATATGTCCTTGTTCATCTCCAACAACAACAACAGCACTAAATCTAAATGTTCTACCACCTTTAACAACTTTCGCAACTCTATTAATAGCAACAACTGTCTCTTTTAATTCTACTGTTTTTTCTTCCATGAGAATCATTTCCTCCTTCTCCTTAAAAATCTAATCCTGCTTCACGTGCTGCTTCAGCTAATTCTTTAACAACACCATGATATATATAGCCACCTCTATCAAAAACGACTGTTTTAATATTTTTTGCCAATGCCTTTTTAGCAATTGCTGTTCCTACTTCCTTTGCTGCTTCTATATTTGCTTTCTTTATCTTTATATCATTATCTAGTGTTGATACATATGCTAATGTTTCTCCTTTCGTATCATCAATTACTTGAGCAATGATATTTTTATTTGTTTTGCAAACAGCAAGTCTAGGGCAATCAGTTGTACCACTAATCTTAGTACGAACTCTTACATGTCTTCTATTCTTTTCAGCTTTTCTATTAATTTTTGTAATCATCTTTACTCCTTTCTAGGTCTTCTTCTAGGGGTATATGTAATCCCTTCTCATCTCTTTAAGGGATTACATATACCCCCTAAAGCTTACTTGTTTTACCTTAATTCCTTATTTCTTACCAGCTTTACCTTCTTTACGTCTAATAGTCTCTTCAGCATATTTGATACCTTTACCTCTATATACTTCAGGTGGTCTTTTAGTTCTAATCACAGCTGCTGTTTGACCAACTAATTCTTTATCCATACCTTTAATAATAATTTCATTTTGGTTTACTACATCAAACGTAATTCCTTCTGGCGCTTCTACTTCTACGGGATGTGAATATCCTAAATTTAATACAAGATTATTTCCCTTCTTAGCTGCTCTATAACCTACTCCATTTACTTCTAATTTTCTTTCAAATCCCTGAACAGTTCCTTGAATCATATTATTGATTAATGTTCTTGTTAAACCATGTAAACTTCTATTTTGTTTTTCATTATCTGGTCTTTCCACTGTTATGACATTGTCTTCTATATGCACTGTCATATTTTTATGAATTTCTCTTTGTAATGTTCCTTTAGGTCCTTTTACAGTAATATTTTTACCATCTAGTTTTACTTCAACTCCTTCTGGTACTGTAATAGGTTTATTTCCTATTCTAGACATTTTGCGTTTTCCCTCCTTTTTTAGTTATTATTAAGACATACATTAATAAATTGATTTATTAATCTATTTTATATTCCGCATTTTTACCAAATATAAGCTAAAACTTCTCCACCTATACCTAATTCTCTTGCTTTTTTATCTGTCATAATTCCTTTAGATGTTGAAATTAACGCAATTCCTAAACCATTTAACACTTTAGGTAACTCATCTTTAGATGCATAAATTCTTAAACCAGGTTTACTGATTCTCTTTAAGCCATCTATAATACGATTTCCCTTCTCATCATATTTTAATGATATTCTTATAATTCCTTGTACATTGCTTTCAATTTCCTCAAAAGCTTTAATATATCCTTCTTCCAATAATGTTTCTGCTATTGCTTTTTTCATTTTTGATGATGGTATATCAACAGTTTTGAATTTTGCGTTATTGGCATTTCTAATTCTTGTTAACATATCTGCTATTGGGTCAGTTGTATTCACGTTTTTACCCTCCTTTTTATTATTTTCCTTATTTCAGATTTCACTTTTAAACAGATATCATCAAATAAAATTTATGCATACCATAAAGTTTTATTTTAATTTTATCTGTTAATTCCATTGAAAACCTACCAACTTGCCTTTTTAATTCCTGGAATTTCTCCCTTATGTGCTAATTCTCTAAAACAAACACGACAAATTCCAAATTTTCTTATATATGCATGTGGTCTACCACATAGTTTACATCTATTGTATTCTCTTGTTGCATATTTTTGTGGTTTGGCACATTTCACTTTTAATGATTTTTTAGCCATTGCTTCTCCTTTCTTTAAAAACCTCTTTTATAAGAATATAACTCTATTTAAACATTTTCCATCTTATTTTAATTTCTAAATGGCATTCCTAAAAGAGCTAATAGCTCTTTTGCTTCTTCGTCTGTTTTAGCGGTTGTTACAAATATAATATCCATTCCTCTTAATTTATCCACTTTGTCGTATTCAATTTCCGGAAATATTAATTGCTCTTTAACACCCATTGAATAATTTCCTCTACCATCAAACGAATGATTTGATACCCCTCTAAAATCTCTTACTCTTGGAAGTGCTAAATTAAATAATTTATAAGCAAAATCATACATTTTTCCTGATCTTAATGTTACTTTACAACCTATTTTAGCACCCTCTCTTAGTTTAAATGCTGCAATTGATTTTTTTGCTTTTGTTACAATAGGTCTTTGACCTGTTATAATACTTAAATCATTCATAGCATTATCTAATGCTTTAGGATTATCTTTCGTATCCCCTAAGCCAATATTAATTACTATTTTTTCTAATTTAGGAACTTGCATTACTGAAGTATAATTAAATTTTTTCATTAATGCTGGAACTACTTCTTTTTCATATTGTTCTCTAAGTGTTTCCATTTTTACTTAAATTCCTCCTTTCATTTACATCTTATTTTAAACTCGCACCACATTTTTTACACACACGAACCTTTTCATCTTTTTCTAAAGTATATCCTACTTTTGTGGCCTTTTTACATTTAGGACATATTATATTAGCTTTTGCACTATGTATAGCACATTCAACTGAAATAATACCACCTTCTTCTCCTTGTTTTTTAGGTTTAACATGTCTTTTTCTAACATTCACACCTTTCACAATGATTTTATTGGTTTTAGGTATTACTTCTAAAACTTCTCCTGTTTTTCCTTTATCATTTCCAGATAAAATCTTTACAGTATCACCTTTTTTTATTCTCAATTTTTTCACCTCTATTCTTGAATCTTAATGAAAATTTTTCTCATTTAATTGTTTTTCTAAAGAACTTCTGGAGCTAAAGATAATATTTTTAAATAATTTTTATCTCTTAACTCTCTTGCTACTGGTCCAAATATACGTGTTCCCCTTGGTGTTCCATCTTCACGAATAATAACTGCTGCATTTTCATCAAATTTTACATAAGAACCATCTGCTCTTCGAGCACCTTTTTTACTTCTTACAATAACAGCTTTTACAACTTCGCCTTTCTTAACAACGCCACCTGGTGTAGCACTTTTAACAGAAGCTACAATAACATCTCCTATTTCGGCATATTTTCTATAAGAACCACCTAAACATCTAATGCACATAATTTCTCTCGCACCAGTGTTATCAGCTACTTTTAAACTTGTTTGTTGCTGTACCATGTTTTAAGTACCTCCTTTATTTCATTATTTAATATCTGCTTTCTCAACAATTTCAACAACTCTAAATCTTTTTCCTTTTGATAAAGGTCTTGTTTCCATAACTCTTACTTTATCTCCAGTTTTACATTCATTGTTCTCATCATGAGCTTTTAATTTATATGTTCTTTTTACAGTTTTCTTATATTTTGGATGTCTAACACTTGTTTCTACTGCAACAACAACCGTTTTATCCATTTTATCAGAAATAACTGTTCCTATCATTGTTTTACGAAGATTTCTTTCTTCCATTAGGATATTCTCCTTTCTTGTTAATATTATTCATTATTTAATTCCCTTTTTCTAAGTTCCGTTTTTATTCTAGCAATATCTTTTTTTATTTCTCTAACTTTAAGTGGATTGTCCAATCCGTTTGTTGCTAGGCTAAATCTTAACTTAAATAATTCTGATTTTAATTCACTTAGCTCTTTTTCTAGCTCTGGTGAAGACATTTCTTTTATTTTACTATTCTTCATCTACTGATCACCACCTACTTCAATTTCTCTTTTTATAAATTTTGTTTGAACTGGTAATTTTTGAGCAGCTAATCTCAAAGCTTCTTTTGCTACTTCTTCTGGTACCCCTTCAATCTCAAACATCACTCTTCCTGGTTTCACTACAGCTACCCAATATTCTGGGGCACCTTTACCTTTACCCATACGAGTTTCTGCTGGCTTTTTAGTTACTGGTTTGTCAGGGAATATTTTTATCCAAACTTTTCCACCTCTTTTAATATAACGTGTCATTGCAATTCTCGCAGCTTCAATTTGGTTTGATTTAATCCATCCTGCTGTTGTTGCTTGTAATCCATATTCACCTTCATTTACTACATTTCCTCTTGTAGCTTTTCCTCTATTCCTACCCTTTTGCATTTTTCTAAATTTTGTTCTTTTTGGCATTAATGGCATTAGTCGTTACCTCCTTTGGCTTCTTTTTTTGCTGGAAGAACTTCACCTTTATAAATCCAAACTTTTACACCAATTTTTCCATAAGTAGTGTCTGCCTCATAGAATCCATAATCTATGTCTGCTCTTAACGTTTGAAGTGGTATAGTACCTTCTTTATAAAATTCTGTTCTTGCCATATCAGCACCACCTAATCTTCCAGATACAGATGTCTTAATTCCTAATGCTCCAGCTTTCATTGCTTTTTGCATTGCTTGTTTCATGGCTCTTCTAAATGAAATTCTTCTTTCTAATTGATTTGCGATATTCTCAGCAACCAATTGTGCATCAATATCAATATTTTTCACTTCAACAATATTTAAGTTAACTTCTTTTTGAATCATCTTCTCAATTTCTGCTTTTAATGCTTCTGAAAGGTTTCCACCTTTTCCAATTACTAAACCAGGTTTAGCTGTATAAACATTGATTTTAACAAATTTAGCAGTTCTTTCGATTTCTATTTTTGAAATTCCACTAACAAATAGCTTCTTTTTCACATATTCACGAATTTTATGGTCTTCGACTAGGTATTCACTAAAATGTTTAGAATCTGCATACCATTTAGAACTCCAATCTCTAATAACACCTACTCTTATTCCATTTGGATGAACTTTTTGTCCCATCGTAAATATCCTCCTTCCTCTTATTTACTTTCTTTTAAAACGATCGTTATATGACTTGTTCTCTTTCTTATTCTTACTGCTGAACCTTTTGCAGCTGGTCTTATTCTTTTTAGCGTTGGACCTTGATTTGCATAAATCTCTGCTACATAAAGATTTGCTCTGTTCATGAAATGATTATTTTCCGCATTAGCAATAGCTGAATTTAATAATTTCTCTAATATTTCACTTGAAGCTTTCGGTGCAAATTTTACTATTTTTAAAGCTTCTTCTACACTTTTCCCTCTCATTAAATCTGCTACAATTTTTACTTTTCTGCTTGAAATTCTAGCATATTTAAGAGTTGCTCTTGCTTCTGGCTCTTGCACTAATGTTTCTTCCACTGTTATTTCCTTCCTTTCCTCGCTTCACTCATTATTCATACTTCAAAGTTTTTGAAGTTATGACAATGAGGAAGACATAATTTCATTAATCTTATTGTTTTGTTGTTTTATCTCCTGAATGACCTTTAAAGGTTCTTGTAGGAGCAAACTCTCCTAATTTATGTCCAATCATTTCTTCTGAAATATATATAGGAACATGTTTTCTTCCGTCATGAACAGCTATTGTATGCCCCACCATTTGTGGATATATAGTAGATGCTCTTGACCATGTTTTTAATACTTCTTTTTTGCCTGTTTCATTCATAACTTCAATTCTCTTTAAAAGTTTGGGTTCTATATAAGGCTTTTTCTTACTTGATCTTGACATTATTTTTCTCCTTTCCAAAGTATTTACCTTTGATCCTCTTTATTATTTGTTATATGTTTGTCTCTTTCTACTGAATATAACTATTGTTTATATTCTGCAGAATAACTTATTTTCTTCTCTTAACAATAAACTTATTAGATAATTTTCTTTTATTTCTTGTTTTATATCCAAGAGCTGGTTTACCCCAAGGTGTCATAGGTCCTGAATGTCCAACTGGTGCTCTACCTTCACCACCACCATGAGGGTGATCATTAGGGTTCATAACAGAACCTCTTACAGTAGGTCTAATACCCATGTGTCTTTTTCTACCAGCTTTACCTAATTTAATATTTTCATGATCACTATTCCCTATTGTTCCAATAGTTGCTCTACATTTAATAGATATTAATCTCATTTCTCCAGATGGAAGTCTTACATGTGCATAGGCACCCTCTTTTGCCATTAATTGTGCTTCTTGTCCCGCACTTCTTACTAACTTTCCACCTTGACCTGGATTTAATTCTATATTGTGTATCATCGTACCAACTGGTATATCCTCAATTGGCATACAATTACCAGTTTTAATATCTACTCCTGAACCTGACATAACTTTATCACCGTCAGTTAATCCTTTTGGTGCTAAAATATAACTTTTAGTTCCATCTTCATATTCAATTAATGCAATATTAGCACTTCTGTTTGGATCATACTCAATACCAATAACAGTTGCTACCATATTGTCTTTTTTTCTTTTAAAATCAATTACTCTATATTTTTGTCTATTTCCACCACCTTGATGTCTTACTGTTATTCTACCATATGAATTTCTACCAGCATGTTTTTTCTTAGTTTCTAATAAAGACTTTTCAGGTGTTTTTTTAGTAATTTCTTCAAATGTTGAAGATGTCATATTTCTTCTTGATGGTGTATATGGTCTATAATGTTTAATTCCCATTTTTCTTTCCTTTCTTCTAGATTTCCAAATTTTTCTGTTTGATAAATCCTTTTTCCTAAATTTACGGATTTTTTCCTGCTCCGCATAACAGATAAAATTTATTGTCTGGGTTATTTCCCATTAATTTTTTCTATTTACTTTACTTATGCTCCCATAAATGCATCAATAGAATTTTTATATTTCTTATTGATTTTTACTTCTTTTCCACCTTTTCCAGTATACTTCTTATCTGAAACATTTACATCTATTGTAACAATAGCTTTTTTCCAGTCTGAAGTTCTACCTTGGTGTACTCCCATTCTCTTTTCTTTTCCCTTAACAAGGATTGTATTAACTTTTAATACTTTTACTTCAAATAATTTTTCAACTGCATTCTTTATTTGAATTTTAGTCGCTTTCTTTGCAACTCTGAAAGTGTATTTTCCTTCTTGCATATCATTACTACTTTTTTCAGTAACAACAGGAGCTAATATAATATCTTCTGCTACCATCTTAAGCATACACCTCCTCTAATTTTTTAATTGTCTCTACTGTTAAAATTAACTTTTTATACTTTAATAAATCATATATATTCATTGTATTAACAGAACCAGTTTTAAGATTAGCAATATTTCTAGCTGATTTTTGTACATTTTCATTACTTGTTGGTAATACAACAAAAACTTTTTCTTCCACTTTTAAGTTTTTCATTGCATTTACCATTTGTTTTGTTTTTATCTCTTTAAAATCAAATTTGTCTACAACAATTAAATCATTTTCTAATACCTTAGAACTTAATAATGATTTAATAGCCAATTGTTTTTCTTTTTTATTTACTCTATATTTGTAAGATCTTGGTTTTGGTCCTAAAGCAATACCACCTTTAATCCATTGTGGGGCTCTAATAGAACCTTGTCTTGCTCTACCTGTTCCTTTTTGTCTCCAAGGTTTTCTTCCACCGCCTCTTACTTCAGCTCTTGTTTTAGTACTTTGTGTACCTTGTCTTTGATTTGCTAAATAATTTACTAAAACACTGTGCACAATAGCTTCATTTGGTTCAATTCCAAAGATTTCTTCTTTTAAATCTACAGAATTTACTTTTTTTCCTTCTATATTATATACATCTATACTTGGCATTTACTCTTCCTCCTTCCTTTTATTTAGATGCTTTAATTGCATTTTTTATTTTCAAAATACTACCCTTATTTCCAGGTACAGAACCTTTTACTAATATAGCATTTTTATCTAAATCTACTTTTATAACTTCCAAATTTTGAATGGTAACAGTATCAACACCCATATGTCCTGGAAGCTTCTTGCCTTTAAATACTCTACCTGGTGTTGATGTTGGTCCCATAGAACCTGGTCTTCTATGATACATAGAACCATGTCCCATTGGTCCTCTTGATTGTCCATGACGTTTAATAACACCTTGAAAACCTTTTCCTTTTGTAATACCTTGGATATCTACTTTTTCTCCTGCCGTAAAAGTATCAACTTTAACTTCGTCTCCTACCTTTAAATTGCTTTCACATTGTGGACCAATTCTAAATTCTCTTAAATGTTTTGTAGGTTTTACATTTGCTTTTGTAAAATGCCCTTTTTGGGGTTTATTAATTTTGTACTCTTTTACATTTCCATACCCCAATTGTACTGCATTATATCCATCCGTTTCTTCTGTTTTTATTTGCACTACAGTGCAAGGACCAGCTTCTATTACTGTTACAGGAATAACATTTCCTTTTTCATCAAAAATTTGTGTCATTCCAATTTTCTTTCCGATAATTGCTTTCATTTTTTCCCTCCTATACGTTTCACCGCATAAGACATCTCTAATTTATTTTGTTTTAAAGAGCTGTCTTAAACTATTGGCTGATATATTTATCAGCTTGGTTTGAATTTTCTTTAAAATAATTACAATTTAATTTCAATATCAACACCAGCTGGTAGCTCTAATTTCATTAGACTATCCACTGTTTTTTGTGTTGGATAAAGAATATCAATCACTCTTTTATGTGTTCTCATTTCAAATTGCTCTCTTGAATCTTTATGTTTGTGTGGAGAACGTAAAATTGTTATTACTTCTTTCTCTGTTGGAAGTGGAATAGGACCTGAAACTTTAGCTCCTGTTCTTTTAGCAGTATCTACTATCTTTTCAGCAGACTGATCTAAAATAACATAATCATAAGCTTTAAGTCTAATTCTTATTTTGTCACTTCCTATTTTTGTGTTTGATGTTGCCATTTTTCTTTTTTCCCTCCTTAATTTAGTATTACGACTAACGGCAAGTTATTAACGTATCCTCGTGTTTCATTTAATTCAATTTTTTAATCCAAGCTTTCTTTTGTAAATTCACTATAAACTGAAACTTACACGTCTTGGATAAGTATGTATACGTTTATCAAACTTATCGCCCGGTCTAAGCCAAGACATACTCCACGAAAGTTCCCTCCACTTTTAGAGTGTAGCCACATTTCGCTTCCTCGCTTTATCTCATGCTTTTCTATTATACAACGGATAAATTCCATTGTCAACCATATTTTGAAGTTTTTTGAAGATTTCTGCACAATAAAACAATATATCAAGTAAATATAAAAAGGCAGTAAGCTTTATGAGAGCTATACTGCTTTTTCAATTATTCGTTTATTAAAGAACACTCTATACCTGTTTTTCCTGCTAATTCCCCATTATTGTATTTTAATAAACTGACAGTTGGATTTCCTGTAGCATGTGGTATTTCTAGGACAATTTCCATGATGCCATCATTATCAATATCAATAACTTCTACATTACTTATAGATAAATAATATTCTACATTTGTAGCAACATCCCACTTACTTTTCTCTATAGAAACTAAATCAGCAACTTTTTTTCCATTAGCGTCAACTAATATAATTTTTGAAATTCCTGTTTTCTTATCTGCTAATATTAAAATATATTCCTGTTCCTGATTGCCATCTAAATCTACAACTAATGTCTTTATCATATCATAATCTACTAAATGCATATTATTTTCTGTAACAATCGAAGGAATTGTATTGATAACCTTTACCTCTCTTGGTATAGCATCATAATCTTCTGATAAGGCTATTTTACCGACATTATCAATTTTTACTAGTCCATCATATATCTGAGAAGATAGAGTACCTAATTTTGATTCTTTAAAACTATAATTTTCATAACTATAATAGGTTATAATATATTTATCTTTATCGGCAGAATTACTATCTATATACTGTAGAGTTACTTCATCCATCTTATTCGTATTTAATATCATACCGTTGTATAAAACTACTAATTCCTCATTCATAACCTTTTTATTTATATCATTTGAAGAATTCTCATTATTGGTTGTTTGAGATGCTATTACATTAGATAATGCCATATCAATCTGGTTGGCAATTGTTGCAGGTTCTCCCTCTTGCTCACTCATCTTATTTTCTGGTATATTAGATACTAGTTGTTTATATTGCTCATCATAATTCTGTTTTTCTGTATGTATTAAGTAATAAGTCAGTGCGCCTGTTCCAGTAACTATAATTAAAAAAATAAGCAGCATAAAATTTCCTATTGTTCCTAACTTATATTTTGTTATGTCATTTTCTTTCATTTTTACTGTTTCATGATTCTTTTCGTTTTTCACAGTTTTCTCCTTTGTTTCATATAAAATAATAAGTTTTTCACAATTGTAGTATATCATATATATATTTTTTTTCAAAGACTTTTTATAAAAAATACTCTAATATTAAATTATATAGTTAGAATAACAAACTATTCCAAAATGATATAATATAATATTTAGAGTATCTTCTTATGCTAACATCTTATTTAAAAAAATATCTCGATTTTCTGCTTAAACATTTCTCCATCAGTTGTTGTTTCTAAAATTAAATTATGATCTTTACTTAAAATATTTCTTACCTTCCACAATCCTAATCCTGTATTACCTTTATGTTCTTTAGTAGTATAATTTTTTTCAAAAATTTTCTTGGTATCTATTCCTTTATCCAAAAAAGTATTCTCTATGAGAATGGATTTTTTATTCTCCTGATTAGATTGTAAGAATTGCACATTTACTATTTTATCTTCACACTCTACAGATGCTTCAATAGCATTATCTAATAAAATCCCTAACATTCTAGAAATTCCATAGGATTTTTCGTCTATTTTTTGAAAATCTGTCAAGATATCAATATTCATCTGAACATTTCTCTTTTCTGCTATTTTAAATTTATTTAATAATATGCCATATATTGCTGGATTTGTTATCTTTTTAGAAGCTAATACTTCAACATTTTTTAAGTGATTACATTCTTTTAATAAATTATCAAAATAAATATGCAAAGCCTCCATATCATCTAATAAAATATAACCATCTATTGCTTGTATAATATTATTAAAATCATGTTTAAAACTTCTCACACCATCATTTAACTCTAATAAACAACTATTTTGTTGTTCCAAAAAATCCATATCTACTTGAAACTTATGAATTTGTTTTTGTTGTATTGTGCTATTTACAAAAAAATAAATAACAATACTGGTCACTATTATATCCATTATTACAAAATATTGAATAAAATGAACTTTTAATTTTACTAGCTCGTATAATACTATATGCAATACAATAACACCTACTACTAAGGCAATTCCATTAACAATATGTTTAATACCATTACATCCTTTAAAATGTCTTTTCTGATCGTTTTCTTCTAATTTCATCTTTCGTATTCCTCCATATATTTTTTTTTATCAAAACTTCTATTATAATAGTCTATTTTATATGAATTTTCAACAGTTTTCATCATACATAATTCGACTCCTTTCGATTCGTTCTCTAGCTAACGCTTTTTATTAAAGGTTTCTAGAAACTATCTACTTCTAAATTTAACCTCCTTTTTTAATATTCACAAGCTTTTTAACCATATCACAAAAAAGACTTTTTGTATCAAAAAGTGATATAAAGTGATTATTTTTTTTATAAATATTCTGTATATATTTAAAAATTCAATAATATTATGCATAAAAAATTATAAAAAGTCACTTTTAACCACTTTTTGTCGTTTTGTAAACATTTTTACTATATTATATTTGTGAAACGTTTTTGCCTTTCAAGGTAATTCATTTCTATCACATATAAAACTACTTACAAACTTGTAGTTATTATTTTGTGGTAATTAGTACTAATTGATAAAAGGCGATTTGATGATTGACAACAGGAGGGAAAAACAAAATGACAAAAAAAATAAGATTATCTTTATTCTCTTTATTGATGGTACTGATTTCATGCACAACTGCTTTTGCAGAAACAGACACAGCTAAAATACAGAAGCATACGTTCTCGTTCACAGTACCGGCTGAGACAGAAACCGCCAGTCCTAACATATGGGGACAAGTTGGACCGGGCGTCGGACCGGCTTCTCATATCGATACACCACTATTTTATCTCGAGGATAGGTATTTTGCCTATGAGATGTCAGCATGTGATCAAAACGGAAACGCCGTACAAAAGCAGTATTCAGTGGAGTTTAACACTTCATTAGGAAGCACAATAGGATCTATGACTGGAGCTGCTAATGGCGGAATTTACAAACAGGATTGGATTACGATAAATTCTCCAGGTAGCTATAAATTTACTTTATATAATCAAAGCGACACATCTCTGATTATCACGGTAACTTATTATTCCTGGAAGTAAAATAAGTAAACCAATTTATAATAATTAATTCATTATCGTCTTTTATCTGATTGGTACAAAATGGCTAGGTGGATTCCACCTAGCCATTTGTCTTTTCTATATTCCAACGCAATTCTTTATCTTCTAAAATCATAATTAATGTAAACTTATCTATTTTCTCTATTGGAAAGTCAAATAATACAAATTGTTTAGAAATAAAAGACATGTTATCATTATAATAATAACGTTGGTTATTTTCATCTTCTATATATACATTCTCTCTTTTAAGTAATGATAAATCATTCAAATCTATCATTTCTTCTCTAAAATATAACTCTACTTTTAATCCCATTCTAGTAGCATAAATTTTATAATCTTTTATATCTTCTGAATTGGTTACAGTATACTCAGCAAGCTTAACATCTTGATTTTTTAACATATTATCTTCAATTTGCAAAGGAATCTCCCAGTTTCCCTTTACTAACTTCTCATCTTGTTTTGTATTTAATCCAATCATTTCTATATTTATATATAACTGATCATTAGCTTCATATAATTTCTTTAACATAGAAAGTTTTGTATGCACTAAATAATTTGTTTTGCTAACTACCTTAAAATCACTAGAGTAATAAAAATTATTTACATCACTACTTTTATCTTGCTTTACCATTGAATAAATCTCATTTCCATTTTCATCTATAATACAAAATTCACTTAAAATAATATTTTTATATTCCTCTTCCGTCTTTACATCAAATACAACATCCATAATATTATCATCAATCATTATGGAATTCACTTTTATTTTAACGCCATTAGATTCCACATAATCCATATTAACATTTTGTATATAACCATTTTCCACTGCTATTTGCATACTTTTATCAGTATTAGAAAATAATTTAGACATAAAATCACCAATACCTTTAGCAAATACACCAGTTGATAGAAGAGTAATTGCTAAAAATACTGCTGCTACTTGTTTTAAATGCGTTTTCTGTTTTTGCTTTTCATCTAATTTATCCTTTAAGGTATCTTTTAAATTAGCCATAAATTCTTCACTCGGTTCTATTTGTTCGGCTATTTTCTTACACTCAAGTTTTAATCTATCCAATGTTCCTCATCTCCTTTCTTTAACTCATCTCGTAACATATGTCTTGCTCTTAATAATCTTGTCTTTACATTAGATTCACTTATTTTGAGAGTCTTGCTAATTTGCTTAATAGACAAATCCTCAAAATAGAATAACTGTGCAACCACTCTATATTTCTCTTTCAAATTATCTAAACAATTGAATATTTCATCTTGTATTTCCGTTTTTAATTTAAAAGCATATTCTTCTAATGGAACTGTTTTTCTTTTCCAAGCTGAAAGTCTAACATTGTGACAATGATTTATAGTAACTCTTATAATCCAATTCTTTTCATGTTCCTTACTTTCAAACTTTTTCGTATTCATTAAATATTTTAAGAGTACGTCTTGCACAACATCTTCGGCTTCAGTGCGTTGTTTAAAATATAAAAATGCAATTCTATAAATAATTTTTCCATATTCTTCAACAACCTTATCTAATTCTTCTTTCATTTGCATCTTCCCTCTACCTTTTATATTTTTAAAATTTTTGTCACTTTTTGAAAAGTTATTTTGTTACTTTTATAAAGGAGTATTAAAATGTTTAATTTGATCATTTTTAATAAAAATTTAAATACCATTAAATCTTTAACAAATAAAATCTTAGGCAAAATTGATAATATAAAAATTGCTGGTATCGCTACTGATACAACAGAGTTATATTCTCTTATAACAGAAATACAACCCGATTTGTTACTAATATCTTATTCTGATCTCGTTTCAAAATCTAATGATAAAATCATATTTAAAAAAATACATCTTATTGTTTATAATCACGAAAAAACTTATCAGAAATCTAAAAACAATTTATTTCTTTCAAGCAATATTAATTATCAATTAGCTATTCAATATATACAATCTTTTATTACAAAATTAGATATTACAATGATACGAAAACGTATTATAAAACTTCTTAGTATATTAAATTTTAATTTTAAATTAATTGGTACTACATACTTATTAGAAGCTTTAATATATTCCTACGCTCACAGAGATTCTTATATTTTTGAAAATTTAGAGAGAAATGTTTACCCAGAAGTAGCTAAAATATGTAATAGTAATACTCAAAATGTAAAATTTTCTATTATACGAGCAATGAATTCATTACATCTTAATAAAAATACAATAAAAGAAATATCTGAATTATCCTTTTTGAATACTGATGAGAAACCTACTGCCAAACATTTTATTAGTTCACTCGTTCCTAGATTATAGTATTTATTCTACTTTTAGTCATTCTCTCAACGAAAGTATTATATTATTAAATAAAAATTATTTCAACATATTTTGACAAAAGATGCGAAATATCCATTTTATTTTTATATTATAAAAAAAGAGCAATCATTTGCCCCTTTTTTCTTTATTGAATTTCAAATGCATTCGAATATATTTCAATATTACCATTATCATAAACCGGTTTTACAACTCTATATGTACCATTTTCTAATTTTCCATAATAACTTTCTATATCTAATTTTTGAGTGAATTGTTTATCTTTATTTAGTGAATAAGCAATAGCATTCCAATATAGATTATCCGATGTATATTCTAAATTTTTCCATTCTTCATTAACCTTTTTTTGTATCTTAAACTCTACCCCCCAACCATAACTATCTTCATTATAATCTGTTATTAAAATTTCAACAGATTCTCTAGTTACTGTATCCGTTAAAACTTCTATTGTTACATTTTGAGGATTTCTATTAAACTTCACATTAGGTTGCTCACCACTTGCATTTACGGGCACTGTTGTATTAGTATGACTTAATTGATTCTCTAATTCTTGAATGCGAACATTAGCATTCCATACTTCTTTTGCAATACTTATTGATTGATTGAAATTATCGGTAGCAATATTTTTCATATAGATAAATAAATACGTCATTATTCCCAATGCCATTACTAAAACAATAATAATCACTAAAAAAATTTTACATAATCTATTCATCCATATTCCTCCATTTCTTTTATGAATTCCTGTTAACATGAGCAATATGTATCTTCTTGACAATTAATAAAATTATTCATTTATTCATACATAGTATACCATAAATAAAAAAATAGCAATATTTATATTATTGTAAACACTACTATTTTTTTAATTTTCAAAAGAATATTATATTATAAACTATTTTTTTTCAAAAATTCCATATTCTGGAATTTTTACTTTTTTTATTGCTTTAATCCATGCTGGAACGTATAAAAGAGTCATAATAATATCCAATTACCATTGCATTGCCTTGAGTACCACTCTCCACGTAACCACCTAAACTATTATTAGATGCAAAAATACCAGATTGAAATGCCAAAGAATCATTTTTCGCTCCCATTAAAAGCATAATTCCAAGCAAAACAACACTTAAAGCTAAATGCACTACTATTCTTGATACTATGTCATTTCCATAAGGAATAAATTTAATTCCCATATATCTAATAATAACTCCAATAATTGCTACTAACCTATATCCTCAAAAAAACGATACCAAAAAAGTATCGTTTTTTGTTTGGTGGCTTCAAGTGGAATCGAACCACTGACACGGGGATTTTCAGTCCCCTGCTCTACCAACTGAGCTATGAAGCC
>CANQTX010000021.1 GCA_947626885.1 uncultured Clostridia bacterium
CTCCTGATACGTTTATTTGTCGTTATTTAAACAATATCATTTTTGGTACTCTCTTTCAATATTTTATTTTCATTTTATTTGTGACATATCTATTTTAAACCTATACATAATACATAACTATCACAACTGTAATTTTTTTACCTATTGTAACTTTTGAATAATTTCCTCTTTCTTGATTCCTAATTTTTCTAATTCTGCTATATTTACTCTAATTTCTTCTATTATTTGTTCTTTTTTTAAACAGATTAATTTTTCAATATCGTCTGCCACAAAAGTGCCTTTTGTCGACACAGTTATAATAATACCTCTCTGTTCTAATTCTGTATATGCTTTTTTTACTGTATTTGGATTAATACCTAATGTAATTGCCATTTCCCTTATAGACATTAATTGTTCTTTGGGTTTTAAAATACCCAATGTAATATATCTTTCTATCTCTGAAACAATCTGTTTATAAATGGGTGTTCTACTTTGATAATCTAAATTGATCATTCTGAATTTTCCCCTCTTTATTGATTCAAATTGGTAACAGTATCATAGGACACTCTGTTCATTTGCCTTTCTTTCTCGATCATAGCATGAATTTCTTCAACTTTATTTGTAAAGAAATATACTTGATCATAATCCTCAATATTACCTATAATAACATAATACGGTTGCATTGGATCAAAAGTTTCTCCCACACTATCCATAATACATGCTATCATATCCTCCTGTGTATAGGAAAAAAAGGTAAAATTGCTACTAGATTCTATCATCATTCCCTTAGCATCTTGTAAATAAAAACTTCTATATTTGGTATCATCATGTTGTATTTGTTTTATAACATCTTCTGTATGTTGATTTAAAATTTCGGCTGATATTTTTAATGTTGTTTCTGTTATATCTATTGGAAATTTTTGTTTTACTAATGTATGATTAGCATAATCATATAAACTAATATCACATGTATTACTAGATTGCAATTCATATATTTGTTTTAAGTCCATTTGACGAATAGTATTATTTATTTCAGAAATAATTCTTTCTATTTTTTCATCATCTGCATCTAAATTTTGTATCAATACACTTTTGCTTTTTAAAAGTGCTTCTCTCACTGCTGTCATATAGTCATTATTTTGGCTTATTTTATCTAATATAGCATCATACATTTCCGGCGAAAACGACACATAACTATAAAGAGTATCTCCTGTTTTCGTTTTAAAACATACTTCTAACGTTGAAGTAATTGTAGGATCTTTATCGTTATATTTCTGTTGATACATAGCATTTAAAAGATACTCACACATTTGCTCATCTTCTATATATATGTTATCTAAAAAATCTTCTTGTATATCACGATAATGAAAAGGGTAATAGCTAACACTAAATGCTTTTATATCTTCTTTTGCTAACGTTTTTTCAGGTAATATTTTCTTAATGGTTTGTGTTCCCATATACATTCCCTGTAGAATGAACAAAGTAGCAACAATTCCTACTATAGATACAGGAAATGTTACCTTTTTCTTAACTATTAAATCAAACAAGAAATAATATACAATTACTAACGCAATTAATACGATATTCCATTCCATTTCTGCTTCTATCTGGTTCAAAATCACAATCATAGGAAAAATGGTTAGTGCTTTTATAATTAAATGTATACTAGTACTCGCAAAAGATTCTTCTGTATTTTCCATTTTTCTTTTATAAAACAAATACATTCCTAGTACAAAATATATTGCTCCCAATAGAAGCATTTTATCTATCGATTTATTAGAATATAGCTTCGTATCATTTCCATATACCATAATGCTAAATATTCTATATGGCATGGTATATTCTGTTTTGTTTACTTCCACTTGATGTTGAAATTCTGTATTACCATTTAGAAATCGATATGTCTCACTTTGTGAAAATTGATGATAAGTATCCATCAAAAATGGAATGAAAAATAGAATTAACATGGTTAATACAATTTGTGTTAAAAAAGTACCAGATATTGTCATAGCAAGATTTGCTACTAAAAACACAAATACATAAGATACAAACATCATAATCAATATATCCACAATGAATGACGTAAAAATCACATAATGCGGGAACATCATACTGCATAACCATAAAATGAGAGCTGTTACACACTGTATAATAGCAATTAATATGATTCCACCAATGGTATTTGTTATAAATATTGTCTTTCTATTAATTGGCATAGAATTAATAAAATCCACACTGGTTCTTTTATATACATATCCAAACAAAGTAAAAGATAAAACAAAAGGTATAATGTATAATCCAATGATATTTACCCATACTAGCTCTATTGGATTGGCTACTTTTACAAAAGAAATATTATGCACACTTAACATAGTAACTAACGCTGTAAACACTGGTACTAAGATTAAAAATAATAAAATCACACCTTTTGATTTTTTCATATTTTGTTTCAAATAATGCCAGTTAAACAACTTGGTTAAATGCATAACCTAACACCTCCATTTCATAAATAAATACCTCTTCTAAAGTTAATGGTAAAAAGTCTAAAATAATTGGATGAAACTTTTTCAAAATACTTTCTGCCTTTGCTTGATCTCCTTTTATAATTATGGTAGCCACACTGCCTATCTTTTTAAAATTTAAAATTTCCAATTCTTGGAATGTATCTTTATTAAAGTTTCCTGTTAAAGAAATTTGTATCTTAAACATATTAGTTTTTAGAGAATCAATATCACTTTCAAATAAAATACCACCTTTATATAATAATCCTAAATTATCACAAATATCTTCTAATTCTCTTAAATTATGACTCGTCATAATGATGGTTGTATTCTTTTTTTCCATTTGCTTAGCAATAATTTTTTTTAATAAATTTCTGATTACTGGATCTAAACCATCAAAAGTTTCATCAAAAAACATATAATCTGCATTGGTACAAATGGCACAAATTAAGGCACATTGTCTTT
Source organism: uncultured Clostridia bacterium (assembly GCA_947626885.1). Classification (GTDB taxonomy): domain Bacteria; phylum Bacillota; class Clostridia; order TANB77; family CAG-508; genus Scatovivens. The sequence continues at coordinate 2,946 of CANQTX010000021.1, forward strand.
TCATTCCCTTGGAGAAATTTGAAACTTTACTATTCGTGTCTAATTTTAAAATTTCAGCTAGTTCTTTTAAATATGCCATATCAAAATGATTATACATTGCTTCATAAAATTTTGCCATATCCATTAATGTATAATTGGGGAAAAAATATAAATCATCTGGAACAAACACTAAATTTTGTTTTAATTCTTGATTATTTTCTACTTCTTTTCCATCAATTTCAATACTACCGCTATCTCTTTTAAAAATATCATTAATAATTCTTAATAGCGTAGACTTTCCTGCGCCATTTGCCCCTATTAAGCCATAAATAGAATTCGTTTTAATATGACAATTTAAGTTTTCTAAAACGATTTTCTTTCCATATGACTTCGTTAAATTTGCAATTTTTATCATATAAACTCCTTTCCTATTTTTACGATTGTATTATTTGTTATAGTACAATTATATTTATTTTCTTTTTTATTGTCAATATATTTTTATTAAAGTATTGCTATATTCGGAATTTTTTGGTATAATGATTATGTTAATTTTAAAAAAGAGGTTTATTATGCTTCCTATAGATATGTTTCGTTACTATCTGAATCAAAAAAACTATCGCTTCTGTATTACAATTTTACAGAAGGAAGTGAAAAATATTTTAATTCAAAATATTCAAAAGCAAGACCCTACTTTTCAATATACCACTCTTACAGAATTAAAAACACATTGTTACTCTTGCTTATCAGAACAAGAAGGAAAAATAGCTATGCAATTGTATATGCTTTCCATAAAAGACATTCCTGAAATATACGAATTAAAAAAATTACTAACTATGTATCAAAGTTTAATAAACCTATAAAGGAGAAAAATGAATTATGAGTTTTGAAAAAAGAAATTATTATTTGAATCATTTTTTTCATAACGATGTTATAGAAGCACAAGAATACTTAAATCTCATAGAATCAGAAAAGTCTTCTCAGCTTTCACATTTTTTTGAGAAAATTTCAGATTATATTATAAAACTTCAAGAAGAAAATCCTAATATTTCTCACTTAGAAATTCAAAGAAAGCTTGACGAAGATGCTAAAGATCTTTTAGAGACTATTACGAAAAGTTCCTTAATTGCTTCAGACTATATGTATTACAAAACTTTTCAATATTTACAAGATCATCCTGATATATATTCTACTTTAGCAAATCAACTAAAAGATAACACACTCCCTACATTGCATCTTTTTGATTCTTTAGAAACCTATCGAAAAAATGCTGTACTATATAATGAAAAAAACTATCATGTTTTGCAAGATCAAGTACCACTTAATTTCCATTTACAAAACATTTTAGATAGTAACTCTCCTAATACAAAAAAATTAAATATTGCCAAAGTATATATTGCTTCCACTTATCCTCAAGAAGTACGCAAAACCATTTTTGATGCTTTTCAAGTCAAATTACTAGGAAAAAAGACGGCGCTTTCTTTATATGAGAAACAATTTCATGATAATTTAAAAAAGGAATTAATCACTTCTATTACAAGTATCATACAAGAATTAGATAGATATCAAATTTTGCCTGAATATATAGAAGATTTTAATGAACAGATGACATCAATGCACCTTGAAGACTTCGGATATACTAATAAAAGTGCTGTTCAGAATCTTTATCAGCTCTTTTCCGAAAGATATTTAAATGCACAGTCTATTGAAACATTAATGGCTTTAAACATGTTTTGGATGGATAAATTTTCTAAAGAAGTACAAACATTAACAGAATCCTTTTATGCCATAAAAGACTTACATTTAATTCCCCAAATATTGGCAGAACATACAAAAGGAGAAACATACGCCTTATCGGAAAATATGGCCTATCGTATACTATTAAAAATGTATACATTATCTCCTAGAATACAATATTTTTTGGATACCGTGCAAGACAAAATACAAACTGAAAAAATAGAAGAGATTGAAGGAGTAACAAAAGATGAGAATAATGATAGACTTCTTCATTTCTCTGCTAACCCTTTAAAACAATTATTAAAACAAGAATATTCCCAAGATTATTTAGATTATTTTAGCAAAGCTTTGCCAGAATCACAAAATATTCTTGAAGATGATATTGATAATTATTTTCCACTTCAACGTCTTACCTATACAACAAACCTTCTAAATAATTGGTTACAATATGTTATGTTATCAAATTTAGAAAATAATAAAGATATTATAAATGGTGGTATCGTTGTTCATGATAATAATACAATAGATACCATTATCCAAAATAAATTTGCAGAATTAGCAATTGACGAGCATCTAACTTTTCCTGTAAAAGTAAAAATTCCTTTAACATTTATGAAAGAACATCTAAGTGCTTATAAAGGAAATGCTATCTTACCTGTATATGAAGGTATTGCTGATTTTTCAGATCCTTATGATAAAGCTTTACATACTAGTGTTGTAGCTCCTTTTAATAAAAAACAAGAAAAGCTATTAAAAACAATTTCAGATGATCCAAATCATCCTTTCTTGTCACACTTAAGGTTTTTACAAAATCCTAAAAAAGTGCCAAATCATCTTCAAACGACTTATATAGATCCTATTGGAAAAGAGAAAAAAACATTTGAGCGTAAATATATAGATTTATATACCGGAGAAATTTTTATCAAACAAAATGATACATTCATTCTTTGGAATCCTTCTTTTATAAGATAATTTTAGCCAATGTATAAAAGAAAACTGGCTATATATTGCCAGTTTTCTTTCTCTATATGGTTTGATTTTTAAAAATCAAACCATTGATAACAATGCTATAGTAAACATACTTTCTAAATTAAATTTTTGTTATATCTACTGGTGTTAAATCTTTTTCCCCCTTATCATCTTCTATTGCTTGATACAAGGCATTAACTGTATCTAAAGAAGTAAAACAAGGAATTTTACATTCTACCGCCATTCTTCTTATTTTAAATCCATCACGATTTGCCTGTTTTCCTTTGGTTGGTGTATTAATAACAAAATTTATTTTGCCAGACTCTATTAACTCAATAATACTATTTTTTCCTTCCCATAATTTTTCTATCACTATTGCTTCAACTTGATGCTCTTTTAAAAATTGTGCTGTTCCAGAAGTAGCATATATGGTAAAACCTTTATGGTAAAACTTCTCTGCTAATGGAAGCATCTCTTCTTTATCCTTATCTCTTACTGTTATTAAAATAGCTCCTTTGGTAGAAACATTCGATCCACTTCCAATAAATGCTTTCAATACAGCCTCTTCAAATTTTTTAGAAACGCCCAATACTTCACCTGTTGATTTCATTTCAGGTCCCAAACTAGTATCTGCATTTTTGATTTTTTCAAAAGAAAATACCGGCATTTTTACACATATATATTCACTCTTTCTATATAATCCTGTGCCATATCCTAAATCTTTTAATTTTTTCCCCAAAATAACATTGGTTGCTATATCTATCATAGGAAGATTCGTTACTTTACTAATGTATGGTACAGTTCTACTTGAACGAGGATTAACTTCTATAATATAAACTTCATCATGACTAATAATAAATTGTATATTTAACATTCCTATAATATTCAATTCTTTTGCAATTTTTTCTGTATATTCTATCATTTTGTTTTCATGTTGTTTTTCTACATTTTGTGTTGGATATACTGAAATACTATCTCCCGAATGAATACCTGCTCTTTCCAGATGTTCCATAATACCAGGAATTAAAATATCCTCTCCATCACAAATAGCATCTACTTCTACTTCTCTACCTAAAATATACTTATCCACTAATATGGGATGTTCCTGTGCAATGGTATTAATTTCATTAACATATTCTTCAATTTCTTTGTCATCATATGCAATGGCCATACCTTGTCCGCCTAACACATAAGACGGTCTAACTAAAACAGGATATCCTAATTGATTAGCCACTTTTTTGGCTTCCTCCGTTGTGTAAATAGTGCTTCCTTTTGGCCTTAAAATACCACAATGATTTAATGCTTCATCAAATTCTTTTCTATCTTCTGCTCGATCCATATCCACTTCTTGTGTCCCCATAATTTTAACACCCATATCAGATAAGGCTTTTGTTAATTTAATAGCCGTTTGTCCTCCAAACTGTACAATGGCTCCATCCGGTTTTTCTACACGAATAATATTCTCAACATCCTCTGCTGTTAATGGTTCAAAGTATAATTTATCTGCTATATCAAAATCTGTACTAACCGTTTCTGGGTTATTATTCACAATAATAGTTTCAAATTCTTGTTTCTTTAATGCCCAAACACCATGAACACTACAATAATCAAACTCAATACCTTGTCCAATACGAATAGGACCAGAACCCAATACCATAATTTTCTTTTTATTAGATTCTTTTACTTCATTTTCATCATCATAACTTGAATAGTAATAAGGCGTTTGTGCTTCAAATTCTGCACTACAAGTATCCACCATTTTAAAATTTGCTATAATTCCATTTTTTATTCTCATTTGCTTAATTTCTTCTATCGTTTTCCCACTAAAAAAAGCAATTATTTTGTCGGTAAATCCTAATTTTTTTGCTTTTTCTAGCATCTTGGAATTCATTTGATTCAACATCAATTCTTTTTCCATTTTGACTAGATTATAAATAATACCAATAAAAAATTTGTCGATTGTTGTAATTTCATGAATTCTATCAACAGATATTTCTTTTCGAATTGCTTCTGCTATAACAAATAATCTCTCATTGTCTACCTTTTCTAATCTCTCTTCTATCTCATGTTTTTCTAATGTTTTTAGACTTTCTAATTGTAAATATTCCACATTCTCTTCTAAAGAACGAATAGCTTTCATAATACCAGCTTCTAAATTGGGCGCTATTGCCATTACCTCACCTGTAGCTTTCATTTGTGTTCCCAAATTACGATTGGCTGTTAAGAATTTTTTAAATGGCCATTTAGGAATTTTAACTACTGCATAATCTAACACAGGCTCAAAACAAGCATATGTTTTTCCTGTTACTTCATTTTTTATTTCATCCAAAGTATATCCTATTGCAATTTTAGTAGCAACTTTTGCAATAGGGTATCCCGTTGCTTTTGAGGCTAACGCTGAAGAACGGCTAACTCTAGGATTTACTTCAATAACAGCATATTCAAAACTTGTTGGATGAAGTGCAAATTGCACATTGCATCCTCCTTCAATTTGCAGAGCAGATATAATTTTGATAGCTGATGTTCTAAGCATTTGATATTCTTTATCAGATAATGTTTGCGAAGGAGCAACAACAATGCTATCGCCTGTATGAACACCTACAGGATCAATATTTTCCATGTTACAAATAGTAATACAGTTTCCTTTACTATCTCTCATAACCTCATACTCAATTTCTTTCCATCCTGTAATACATTTTTCTACAAGGATCTCATTAACACGAGACATTCTTATGCCAGAGCCGGCAATCTCTTCTAATTCTTCCATTGTATTAGCAATACCACCACCAGTACCACCTAATGTATAAGCAGGTCTAATAATAACTGGTAAGCCTATTTCTTTTGTAAAAGCAACAGCATCTTGAACCGTATGTACAACCTTACTTGCTATACAAGGCTCTTGAATAGATTCCATCATATCTTTAAAACATTGTCGATCTTCTGCATTTCTAATTCCTTCTGTACCTGTCCCTAACAATCTAACAGAGTGCTCCTTTAAAAAACCTGATTCTTCTAATTCCATTGCTAAATTCAAACCTGTTTGGCCCCCTAAGTTTGGAAGAATACTGTCTGGTTTTTCCATCGCAATTACTTTCTTTACTGTTTCCACTGTTAATGGCTCTATATAAATTTTATCTGCCATATTTTTATCTGTCATAATGGTAGCAGGATTTGAATTGACTAAAACAACTTCTATGCCCTCTTTTTTCAATTCTCTACACGCTTGTGTTCCTGCATAATCAAATTCAGCTGCTTGACCAATAATAATTGGTCCTGATCCTATGACTAATACTTTTTTTATATTATTATTTTTTGGCATTTTTTACTCCTCTCTTTGTCCGGAAAGGGACGTTAGTTTTTGGACATTTATGACCAAATTAGAACAAATCTTATTTATTACATATATTTTTTCACACATTGGTATAAAAAGGGACAAAAATGTCCAAAAACTAACGTCCCTTTCCGGACAGTGCTATAATATTTTTACAAATTCATTAAAGATATAAGCTGTATCTTCAGGGCCAGGACATGCTTCTGGATGAAATTGTACAGTAAAAACTTTCTTGTTTTTATAACGTATTCCTTCTACTGTTCCATCATTTAAATTGACATGTGATACTTCTGCTATTGTATTAGAAATACTTTCTTCTTTTACATAATATCCATGATTTTGAGATGTAATATAAATTCTATCATTGATTAAATCCTTAACAGGATGATTAGGACCTCTATGTCCATATTTTAATTTTGCAGTTTTAGCACCATTAGCAAGAGCCATTAATTGGTGGCCTAAACAAATTCCTAAAATCGGAATTTCTGTTGCATATAGTTTTTTCACTTGTTCTATTTGAAATACACATTCTTCTGGATTTCCTGGTCCATTTGATAACATAATACCATCTGGTTTTGAGGCAATGATTTTTTCTGCCAATGTATTTGCTGGATACACTGTTACGCCTACATCTCTTTTTAATAAAGAATTGACAATATTATGTTTAAATCCATAATCTAACAAAGCCACTTGTTTTTTCTTATTTTTTCCATAAGACTTTATCTCCTTTGATGTTACTTCGTTAACCACATTTGTTACTTGATATGCTTTCATTTGTTGAAAAATAACATCCATGTTATCTATATGAGAAGTTAAATATCCCTTCATTGTTCCTGCATCTCTTAATATTTTTGTTAGTTTCCTTGTGTTGATATTTGTAAGTCCTGGAATTTTAAAGTCTCTTAAAAATTTGTCCACGTTAAATTTTGTTCTGAAATTACTCTCAAATTCAGCCATTTTGTGAATAAAAATTGCTTTTGCCCATATTCTATCAGATTCATAATCTTCTGGAATGACACCATAATTTCCAATTAAAGGATATGTCATAACAATACCTTGCCCTGCATAAGATGGATCTGTAAATGTTTCTATATATCCTGCCATTCCTGTATTAAAAACTACTTCACAGACTGTATCGATATTATGTCCAATTCTTTCTCCTTCAAAAATTTCGCCATTCTCTAATACTAAATATCCTACCATTTTGCATCCTTTCTTTAAAAATATTTCACTTTCGATTGACTTTTTATAGCTGGTCTTTTTGATGATTGTTTTTTAAAAACAAAAAACACCAAATTCAATATTTAGTGTTTTTAAAAATAATTTGACTCCTATTTGAAAATGTAAATAAAGTTTTTGATAAAGTATAAAGAAAAATGTTATAGCTTCTATTCACTCTGATACTATTTTGATAATTTTTTATAAACATCCTTAAAATTCCTTTCCTTTATTTACATCATTATAAATTTTAATATATTTCTACAAAAAAATCAAGCATTTTATAATAAAAATTTTTTTATTTCACAATTGTTAAGTTTTCCGCTTATGAATATCTATATCTTCCGGTAATGTTCCTTCGCAATAAGCATTAACAGCAATAGCAACAGCACGATGAATAACCAATAATACGTTTTTGTCTGTATAATTTTTTCTAATTTCTTCCATAAAATCAAAAATTCTACTATAAAAATCTTGTACGCTTTCAGCTTGTAAATATTGTTTCGGTTTATTATATCGCCATAAATCTTCAATTTCTTCGTTTGAAATATCTTGTTTGGTAATTCCTTCAAATTTTCCAAAATTTCTTTCTATAATTCTTTTATCATATCGTATTGGTACTTTTGCATCTTCATTAATAATGTCAGCTGTTTGCTTAGCACGAGTAAGCGGTGATGAAAAAATAATATGAATATTCTCATGATGCAATATTTCTTTTGCCTGTTTTGCTTGTTTTATGCCTTCTTCATTTAATGGAATATCCGTTTGTCCTTGTATTCTTTTTTGAAAATTCCAATCGGTTTTACCATGTCTTATGATAAATAGTTGCATATTTTTTCTTCTTTCTTTAAACTTTAAAAGAGCTATGAAATTTCATAACTCTTACTAGTTTTTATTGTAATTGTTTCATAACTTCTTCGGCAAAGTTTTCTTCTTTTTTTTCAATACCTTCACCTTTTTCAAATCTAACAAATTTTGTAATTTCAGCACCTTTGCTTTGTATTAAATTTCCTACTTTTATATTAGGATCTTTCACAAATTCTTGATCTAGCAAACAAATTTCAGAATAAAATTTTCCAATTCTTCCTTGTACCATTTTTTCAGCTATTTCTGCTGGTTTACCTTCATTCATAGCTTGTACTTTTAAAATTTCCATTTCCTTTTCTACTGTTTCTGATGGAACAGCTTCTCTATTTAAATATTCTGGCCTAGCAGCAGCAATTTGCATACAAACATCTTTTGCCAATTCACTATCTCCTTTTGCAAAATCCACTAATACAGCAATTTTACCTGCTCCGTGAATATAACTCTCTACTAATCCTTCTGATGCAAATCTTGCAAACCTTCTAATAGTCATATTTTCTCCAATAGTAGCAATTTTATCGGTAAGCACTTCTTTTACAGTTTTTCCACTTTCTTTATATGATAATGTTAGTAAATTTTCTACATCAGTTGGATTTTGTATAGCTACAATTTTTGCTACATCATTTACAAATTCTACAAATTCATCATTCTTAGCAACAAAGTCCGTTTCAGCATTAACCTCTACAATTGCTCCTACTTTTTTATCAGAAGATACATAAGCTGCTACTAATCCTTCAGCTGCCACTCTTCCGGACTTTTTAGCTGCTTTTGATATTCCCCTTTCTCTTAATAATTCCATTGCTTTTTCCATGTCACCATCTGTTTCTGTTAATACTTTTTTACAATCCATCATGCCAGCACCTGTTTTTTCTCTTAATTGTTTCACCAATTCTGCAGTTACCATCTCTTACCTCCTAATATTTAAAATAATCGTCGGCAATACCTTATAACCTTAACGGTTTGACATCATTTTTTTACTTTAAAAATGACTTTTTATGTCGACGATTGTATTTTTTATCATAATTTATTTTCTTACACTTTATATAAGTTTTTTATGATTCAATATTTTCTGTATCGTTTGCCTTTTCTTCTTTTTTTACTTCTTCTTTTTTCTCTTCAATCGCTTTTTCTGGTACCTCTTTTTCTACATCTACTGCCTCTTCTTGTTTCTCTGCTACCACTTCTTCTATATCTGTTGCCGCATCTTTAGATGAAGTTTCTTCTGTTTCTACTGTTTCTGATGGTACTTCAGCATCTTCTCCTTGTCTTCCTTCAATTACAGCATTCGCTATAACATCTGCTATTAATTTAACAGCTCTGATAGCATCATCATTACCAGGAATTGGATAATCTACATCTTCCGGATTACAGTTTGTATCTATTAAACCTACTACTGGTATTCCTAATTTTTTTGCCTCTAAAATGGCAATTCTTTCTTTTTTAGGATCAACTACAAACATAACACCTGGCATTTCTTTCATTTCTTTTATACCACCAAGATTTTTTTCTAGTTTTTCCATTTCTTTTTTTAAACCAATAACTTCTTTTTTAGGTAGTACATCAAATGTACCATCTTCTTGCATAATTTCTAAATCTTTTAGTCTTTGTATTCTTCCCTGAATAGTATGAAAATTGGTTAACATACCACCTAACCATCTTTGGTCTATATAAAACATGTTACATTTTTGTGCAGCTTCTTTAATACATTCTTGTGCTTGTTTTTTTGTTCCAACAAAAAGTACTGTTTTTCCTTCCTCTGCTTGTTCTTTGATAAATTTGTAAGCCTCATCTAATTTTTTTGATGTTTTTTGTAAATCGATAATATGGATACCATTTCTAGCTTGAAAAATATATTCCGCCATTTTAGGATCCCATCTTCTTGTTTGATGTCCAAAATGAACACCTGCTTCAAGTAATTGTTTCATTGCAACTACTGCCATGTTTATTTCCTCCTTATTTGTTTTTTACCTCCGTAAATTCTCCAGCATTTAAAAACACCATGCATATTATTGGCACAATTTTAAACTAAAATTTACGTGCGTATTTTTACGACTGTATGATTATAACAAATTTTTCTTATAATTTCAATAGTTTTATGTATATTTTTTATTTTTATTTTACCACATTTAAACTAAGCAATGCATCCTATTCATGTTCTTCATGCTCTTTACGTTTCTTGTTATTTGTATCTTGGGTGAGTTTTTTATCATCATTTGCCTCTTTCTTTCCTTGTATATGATTAAAGGTATTGTCTCTGATTTCATATTTCTTTAATGTATTTTTGATAGTAGGAAATGTGCCTGCACCTTTTGAATGTATTTGAGAATAAAAAGCATTTCTATCTTGAGAAAGTTGCGGTATCTTGATGACATTTTTCAAAATATTTTTTATTTTTTCTAACACATTCGGTAAATTTGCAATAATTATTGCATTTTCTTTTCTACCAATCGTGGGAGAAAGTAAAAATTCTTCTAAAACTTTTTCGCGCATCATTTTTAAAATGGGATCATTATTCCATTTCTTACCACCATCATATTCACTTTTTATCATATACTCATCAAATTCATAACTAGGTATAGGAGGATGCATAGCTTGTTCTTCAACTATTCTATGATCAAGTTTTTGTAGAGATTCTTTTACACTCTCTAAAACATCTTCTATTTGAGAAGAATCTATTTTTCCCCATTCTTTATATTGATATAATGTCATGTTCATAATATTTTCTATTTTTTCTCTACTATATCGAAAAGATTCCATTAAAAATCCTGTTTTTTGACTATTCGGCATCTCTTCTAATTGTTGCTTTAATTCATCAATAGCAATTTGATAAATTTGTTTTACAGTATCTCTTCTTAAATTTTTTGCATCTACCAAATTGATATTTTTATCATTATGGTAATCTAAATTATATAGTATATCTAAATTGGTTTCTAATGCTTCAAAACTATCTAGAGATTTATAAATATTAGGTACATTACTTGTGATATATGTTAATAAATCTATTCTACTTCTTGAAGCGCTTTTTAAAAATCTTCTTTCTGGTTTTCTATACATGGCTGCCAAAATATCTACTATAAAAATAATGGTACTATAACCAACTGTTTCTAATGTTGTGTTTTTCTGTTGCTCGGGATCTTCTTGTGCTAAAGAACATATACAGGCTGTTTTTTCTACACAAATTTCAGTTAGTGCATTTCCAACAATTTCATTACATTGATTCGTATACCACAATCCGAAATTATTTTCTCTATCTTCTATAGCATGATAAACTTCATGAGATAATACTTCAAATATTCTCTCACATACTTTCTGCCAATTTTCCTCTTTTTGATGCATCAAGTTGACAAAATAATCTCTTTTTAATTGAATTTTTTTGTATTCTGCTGTATATAGCCCTATCCAAGATATATCTTCCTTTACATAATCAATGGAATTAACATTTCTATCGAAATTTTTCAAATCTTCTTTCAATTCCTCTTTAGACAACTCCAATTCATATGCTCTTCTTAAAAAAATCTCAGGCAAAATTGACTTAAAAAAAGGGTCTATTCCCCTTTTTTTCTTTAAAACCTTTTTTATCATTTTTTCATATTCTGCATTTCTCACATTTTTAAATTCCACTATAGCTTCTCCTAAGTTTTTCTTTTATTTGATAATATCTAAACTCTTAGGATATTTTAAGATACTAGATAATATTACATTTTTTTCTTTATCATATGGTAAAAAGTTTCCTTTTTCATCCTTTTGAAATACCTTTTTTTCTTTTGTTATGTAGTATTCTGTACCTTCTAACATCAATTTTGATAAACATACATACTGATTACCCTGCATATCAAAAAAATACTCCATATTTTTTATGCTTCCTTTCTCAATGTATCTGTTTCTTCTAAAATATTTGAACTATTGATATAATCAACAATTCTAGCAATTTCATTGGCCATAGTATCTTGATATGCTGGCTCATTTTGTTCCGTATCTCTTTCTTGAATATCATATCCGTATTTATTTAAAAATCGATAAGTCTCAATTTCTATTAATTCACGCTTATTCATTCTTTTCTTTTCATAAGGTAAGTTTCTTCCTTCCTTTTGCTCAACAATCATATCCACTTTACTATCTAATATAACAAAATTCCTTTTTAATTCCTCTTGTAAAGTTTCTAACTCTGCTATATCCTCTTCTACTAAAGCATCATCATTATTCTCATTAATAAACATTTTAATTTGTGCTATCCATTCATGAATACTATAATTATGCACCAAACTTAATCTTCTAGCTAATGTTCTTCTAATAGATTTTTGACGAATTTCAATTTGTTCTATCATACACTCATCCAATTTGTTTCGCCCTGTAAATATGCCAAAAAATTTACTGAAAGCGCCTTTTTCATCTATCATTTCTAAATCATCTTTTAATTTTTTTAATTCTGCCTCTCCTTGTATATAACGAATTCTCTCTGCTATACCGCGTTTTAACTCATTTTCTTCTATAATGGCCATTTCATCAAATCTGGTAATATGACTATTTTTAGTAGCAATTTTAGGATTATTTAAATAATTGATTAAAGTACTAATTTGAAGATTTACTTTCGCTATATCATTTAATTTTTCTTCTACAAGTGTCTTATCTTCTTGCTCGCATAATGTTTCCACTTTCAAAGCAATACGCTGTAATAATTCTTGCAACATTTCCGCTATTTTCTTCATTTCAAATCCATTATTAAGCGCACTATAGGTAGCACCCACATTTCCTGCAATTTTAGCATGATTTTGTTGTTTACTAATTAAATTTTTAATATTTTCTAATAATTTTTCTACTGCTTGCACATTTTCCTTGCATTCTTGTTTTACATTTTCCAATAATGCATCCATGGTTTCATTCTTTACCATTTCGTACTTTATCTTTGCTTCTTCTTCATATTTTTTTAATTTTTCTTGTCTTTTCTCTTCTAAAATTTTAGCTTCTGCCTCATATTTGATTTCAATTTCTCTGCATTCAGCCATCATATAAACAGCAATATTTTTTTTCCAGTTGGTTATGACATCCATATGATTTTTTCGCACTCTAAATAAAGCAGATGCTATTTCTTTTAATTCATCTAACTGTTTCGTAATTCTTTCTATATCATCTAAATCTGCTTGCCTTTGACTAGGATTTCCTTCTTCTTCCATTGTTTCAGAATGGATTTCATACTTAGCCAGTAATTGCTCTAGCTTTCGAATATTTTCATAATGAATTCTATTTTCTTTTTCTAAAATAATACATTCCTGTAATCTTTTGTCAATGTCATCGGCATGTTCTATAATGTATTGATATAATCCGTTTCTTTCTTCTTCTGATAATTGCTCTAATTCTTGTTTTTCTAAACTAACATTATAAGTACGTAGTGTTTTCACATGATTTGGCATTTCTATTTCTTTATATTCTTTTATTTCTTTAATACGTGTAAAAGGTGCAATAATCATCTCTTGGTTTTCATTCTTTTTGCCTAATATATCATCTACTACAATATAAGGTATATTAGCTTCTCCGCAAATATACATAACAGCTGGACTTTGCCAAACAGTAGAAAATTCATTTTCGGCTCTTTTATAATCTGCAGTTGTAGATAAAAATTTATCAATATAAGGTTCATTTTTTAGTCTTTCTATTTCTGCCATATTAGTGCCTCTTGCCAATGCCCATCCTTCTCTTTTGCCACGATTATAGTAAACTTTCTGCATTAATTCATATATCGTTTTTATCATAGCTAAATTAGTTATTACACTTTCTTTATCATAAGAAAGTGTAATAACTTTACTCTCAATTTCATCACTTAATAAAGCAATATCCGTTTCACAATTACTAACTAATAATTGATTCATTGCTTCATAATTATGTTCTTTATATGTTCTTAGTGCTTCTATTTCTTCATTTGTTATACTAAAATCCATTATACGTACCATCCTATATTTTATCCAATTATTATTTTATCATTTCTATAAAATTTGTGCAACAATTTTATAACAAAATTTCATGAAATCCCAACACAAAAAATAACTGACTTATTGACTTTTTGTTCATTTTTATATATGATAGATAAAATATATATGTATAATATATTTCATATAATTTTATGTTTAAGGATTAAGGGGGAAAATTATGAGTAAATTAATGTCGCTTTTATTTGAAACAAATGCTTTTAAAATTTGTGAAGAAAACAATCCTTTTTGGTATACATCTGGCAAAATTGGTCCTTATTTTGTTAATGCAGATTATCTTTTTGGCAGTGAAGCAGATTCTAAAGCATTTTTACAATTTATTGATAATCAATTAGAAAATGAAGATAAAACATTACTTCCTAAAAATATTTTTCAAAAAGTATTAGAACATTACAAAACCAATACGATTTATCATTACATTATCGATACTTTAAAAGAATACATTGAAAATCACATTGATAGTAATGCTATTGATTATATTTCTGGTGGAGAAAGAAGAGATTGGTATTTTTCTAATTTAATTGCCTATTTCTTACATAAACCACATATTACAATTTATAAAGATTTATCTACTGTTGTTAGCCAACCAGATTTTTCAGAAAACACAGCAGTTACAACCATTGGAGATAAAAAAGTACTACATATTGCTGACCTTTTAAATCAATCTGCTAGTTTCACAAGAGCTTGGATTCCAGCAATTAAAAATTTAGGTGCTACTATTGTTTGGAGTGTTTTTATGGTCGATAGGCTAAATGGTGGTACTAAAGTGTTAAATGATCTTGGTGTAGAAGTACATGCTTTATTAAAAATAGATGATGCATTATTCGTAAAGGCCTTGGAATTGGGTATTATTAACCAGGAACAATTACATATGTTACGAGAATACACAAAAGATCCTGATGGTTCTATGAAAGCCTTTTTAATGGCTCATCCAGACTTCATACAAAAAGCTTTGCAATCTGATAATACCAGAACTTTAAAAAGAGTCCATACATTAATCGATCAAAATCTTTATGATTTAAATATATAAAAGGATTTTATAACATTAGCTTTATCATTTGCTACAGTACATCAAAAAACGTGGATAATAACAATATCCACGTTTTTTGATGTACCTAAACGCCATAAAACCCATCATACTTACAATGTTGGTTGCATTTGTAAAATTCCTATTTCTTCTTCTGTTCCATCATTTGAAATATATTTTACAACATAATCATTAACATCATTATTATCTCCATCTGCATTATTATTGTTAACAATAATAAAGATATCTGATTGAGAGCCATCATTTTTTCCTAACCCAAAACGAGAAATATTTCTTTGTAAAGATGGCATTTTCACAAAATACTGATTTGCAATAGTATTGCCAGTATCATCTTTCAACGCTTCAATATAGCCCACATAACTGTCTTGTCCTTCTTCTGGTTCTAATCCTTCTATAACTGCTGTTTGTAAAAATTCTATTACTTTGGTAGCTGAATAATATTCTGAAACTTCTTTTTTATCATTAATAGCTTGATGGTATGCTTCTAAATATTTTTCTGTAATAATAAGATTTAACTGTTCCAATACCTCACTCTTGTTATATTCTATTTCTACATTTGTTGCTTTTGTTAGAATACCATTATCTCCCAAAACTAAATTTAAAGAAACACCCGCTAAAATTAATAAAACAATAATGGTTACTACTAATGCCACTAACGTTAATCCGTTTGTATAACTTTTATTTACCTGATTTTGATTTTTCAAATTCATAACTAACCTCTCTATATTACTTTTATCCTTATGATAGATTATATCTTTCATTTCTTCATTTTTCAATTACAATTATGTTAAATTCCCATTACTTCTTATCATTTATTTAACAATTTATACCTTACTTTATATTACATTTCACTTTTCAGTAAGGTAATATGGTCCTTTCCTACGATTTCTTCAAAAATCGTTATTATTTTATCTGTTAACATAATTGCTCCACAAGGTTTCTTTGTATCATGATCTATAATCTGCAATTTTACATTTGCCCTATCACCTGAGAAAAATCTAATAGCCCCTCTTAATCTACTTTTTTGTTCTTCTGTTATATCTGTAATATTGATAACACATGTATGAATCATACGAAGACTTTTTTTCTCCTTTGATTCGTCATTGCCACTATCATTTTCAGAAAATTCTTTAATTTGAGAAGCAACAATTTTTACAGGCTCCTCTTCTCTTATACTCAGTCTTCCTTCTACTAAAATAATATTATCTTCTATTAAACAGGCACTACTTTTACTATATACACTATCAAATACAATCACTTCCGCTATGCCATAAAAATCTTCTAATTGTAAAAATGCCATTGTCGTATTCTTTTTAGTGAATTTCTTATTAACCTTTCCAATAATTCCTCCTAACTTAACTACTTGACCGTCTTTATATAGCTTTGGTACACCAAATTCTTGTATTTCCTCATTCATTTTCAACATATCCATCGTTGTTATATTGGTCTGTTTTTCAATAAGAGATTTTATTTTATCTAAAGGATGCCCTGAAATATAAACACCTAACATTTCTTTTTCCATGCTCAATAATTCTTTATTATCTAACTCGTCTTTTTCTATAAAAGTATATTTTTTCGTTTCTTTTTCTGTTTCATTTTCTTCCATTAAATCAAACATAGATACTTGATTTTCCATTTTATTTCTGCTTTCATGATTAATGGTATCAATAATGGTTTCAAAAGATGCTAATAATGTTGCTCTTGTTTTTCCAAATGCATCAAAGGCTCCCGCTTTAATAAGACTTTCAATACATTTTTTATTAACACTTTCATCTTTTATTCTTTCACAAAATGATGTAAAGCTTTCGAATTTACCATTACGGTTTCGCTCTGCAACAATACTATCTACTACCGCTACACCAACATTTTTAACAGATCCTAATCCAAAACGTATTTTATTATCCACTACAGTAAATTTGGTTTCGCTTTCATTAATACTAGGATTTAAAATTTCTATTCCCATTTCTTTACAATCTGCAATATAGATAGGTATTTTATCTAAATTGCCTAAAAAACTATTTAACGTAGCAGCCATTAATTCCTCTTTATAGTATGCTTTTAAATACGCCGTGCGATATGCTACTACTGCATAAGCTGCGGCATGTGATTTATTAAAAGCATATTTAGCAAATTCGGCCATCTCATCAAATATCTTATTGGCAGATGCCTCATCAATGCCATTTCTCACACAACCTGGCACAATAACATTACCTTCCGCATCAACCTGTCCATGAATAAATACTTCTCTTTCTTTTGCCATAATATCAAGCTTCTTTTTACCCATGGCACGTCGTACTAAATCTGCTCTACCTAATGAATATCCTGCTAAATCTCTAACAATTTGCATTACTTGTTCTTGATATACCATGCAACCATAAGTAACATTTAAAATTGGTTCCAGTGCCGGATGTGTATATTCATTATGCCCTGGATTTAATTTTCCTTTTACATACCTTGGAATTTGATCCATAGGACCTGGTCGATATAAAGAAACACCTGCAATTAAATCTTCCAAGCAGTCTGGTTTTAATTCCTTCATAAAACTTGTCATACCAGCACTCTCAAATTGGAAAATACCAAAAGTTTTTCCTTCTTGCCATAGTTTGTATACATTGGGATCATTCATTTCTTCATCAAAAACAACATCAATGCCTCTATTTTTCTTAACAAATTCTATACAATCTTGAATCACAGTAAGTGTTCTAAGACCTAAAAAATCCATTTTTAATAGACCCAATTCTTCTAATAATACCATGGTATATTGTGCTACTATATTACCATCATTAACATACAATGGTACATAAGTATCCACTGGATCTTTGGTAATAACAACACCACAAGCATGTGTAGAAGCATTTCTAGGCATTCCTTCTAATGCTTTAGCAATATCTATAATATTTCTTGTGGTTTCATTTGTATCATATAATTCTTTTAATTCTCTATTTTCTTTTAGCGCTTTATCAATGGTTATATGTATTTCAAAAGGTATCATTTTAGCAATTTTATCCACTTCTGCATAAGGAATATCTAATACTCTTCCTACATCACGAATAACACTCCTTGCAGACATTGTACCAAAAGTAATAATTTGCGAAACATGATCTTGCCCATACTTTTGAGCAACATATTCTATAACTTTATCTCTTTTTTCATAACAGAAATCTACATCAAAATCTGGCATACTGATTCTTTCAGGATTTAAAAATCTTTCAAATAGTAGTTGATATTTCATCGGATCAATATCTGTGATACCAATAGCATAAGCTATAATAGAGCCAGCTCCTGAACCACGCCCTGGCCCAACTGGAATATCATGTGTTTTTGCATAATGAATAAAATCCCATACAATTAAATAATAATCAACATATCCCATTTTAGCAATAACACTTAATTCATATTCTGCTCTATCTATAATTTCTTGACATGGATTTTCTCCATATCTTTTTTGAATACCATCCCAAGTTAATTTTCTAAAGTACGCCTCATGTGTTTCAAACCCTTCTGGTACATCATAATTGGGTAGTTTGGTTACACCAAATTCAAAATCGAAATGACATTTATCAGCAATTTTCACCGTATTTTCAATTGCCTCCGGAACAGCTGAAAAATAATCCGCCATTTCTTCAGGCGATTTTATATAAAATTCATCTGTTTCAAAACGCATTCTATCCTCATCATATATTTTCTTTCCTGTTTGAATACAAAGTAAAATTTCATGATGATAACTATCTTCTTTTTTTAAATAATGTGCATCATTCGTAGCTACTAAAGGAATATCTAATTGCCTTGCTAGTGCAATTAATTTTTGATTTACCATAACTTGCTTTGATAAGCCATTATTTTGAATTTCCAAATAATAGTCCTCTCCAAAAACACGTTTATGCCATAATGCTATTTCTTTGGCCTTTTCCATATCATCTGCTAGAATAGCTTTATTCACACTACCTGCTAAACAAGCACTTAAACAAATTAACCCTTCACTATATTGTTCTAAAATTTCTGTATCAATACGTGGTTTATAATAATACCCCTCTGTAAACCCCAAAGAAACCAATTTGATTAAATTTTGATATCCTTCTTTATTTTTAGCTAGCAAAATAAGGTGTGAATAATTATCATCTATGCCAGATTCTTTTTGCAATCTACTACGAGGTGCTACATACACTTCACATCCTATTATTGGTTTTATTCCTTCTTCTATACATGCTTTATAAAAGTTAACGGCACCAAACATAACACCATGGTCTGTAATAGCAGTGGCTTTCATTCCAAGTTCTTTTGCCCTTTTGGGTAAATCTTTTATTCTACACATACCATCTAGCAAGCTATACTCACTATGGACATGTAAATGTACAAATTCTGGCATATTTTTTCTCCATTATAATATTTTTATTATTTCTTCCATATTTTTAGTTTGTGTTTTAGGAATTTGTAAAATTTCAAATTGAGAGATCTTATCTCCAAATTTTATTGCTACAATATCTCCTACTTTTACTTCATAACTTGGTTTTACCACTTTTCCATTAACAGAAATTCTTCCACTATCTGCTGCATCATTCGCAATAGTTCTTCTTTTTATCACTCGACTTACTTTTAAAAATTTGTCTAATCGCATAATAACTCATTTCTCCTTTCCTTTAAGTAAGAAATATGGCTCAACTGTAGCTGTTAATTTTCGCCAAACATCATCGTCAAATAGCTTAAAAGTTTTAAAGATTCCCTCGGCATCTTCTCTATATAATTTTTTTCCTTTTTGTTCCATCATTCGTTTTCCAGTATCATAAAAGTTTTTTCTAATTTCCTTTTTTCCTATTAATGCTAAATAAACTAAGTTAATAAAGGTTTTTTCATTTTCCACCATTCCAGAAGCTAAAAGCTTTTTCTTCAAAGTTTCTAGAGAAAACTTAGCCATTTTTTTCTCTATTTGAAATTTACCATGATGGATATTTAAAATAAGGTACTCTGCTTGTCCAATATGAAACACAGAAACGCCTGAACATCCTGCATTTATCACGGTTTTACCATTTTTTTGTATAGTCCAAATAGGATCATGCGTATGTCCTAATAACAAAATATCTTCCTTTAAATTTTTAGTATATTTTTCTAATTTTTCTTCATCATATTGATGAACTAACTCGTACAGCGAACTGGGAGAACCATGTACGGCTTTTATGGTAGCGCCTTCTAATGTAAGGTTTAAATCAAATGGTAAATTTCTAATATATTCCTTACTATCCTCACTTAATGCATGATACATAAATATTGTATTTTTAAACTGTAAATTATCCCATTCATAATGCCTTCTTTCATATTCCAAAAAATATTCTTCTTTATTTCCTTTAATACAATAGGCGTTTAATTCCATTAAACGATGTATAACAGCATCCCCAAAAGGAAGCTCATTGCATAAATCTCCTAATACTATTATGGCATCTATTGTTTCTTTTTTTAATTGCTTGATAATAGCTTCAAGAGCAACAATATTTCCATGAATATCTGATATGACTGCTACTTTGATTGTTCTTACCTCCCATCTTTTGTTCGTCAGCATTATATCATGCCATATACTGAATTTCAAGAAAAAAGAAGTGTATTTTTAAGAAATACTTTCAAGAATTTTTACACTTCTTTTCTCATTTTGTTACAACATAATACCTTCTTTTATCTGAATCGATAGCGTACATCATTGCTGGCATTCATACGATTATTGGTAAAATTTGCTACCTGATTCGCACAACGCCAACATCCTGTATCTTCATGATTACTATCATCATTATCTTGTAATTCATTTTGTATTAACATGGTAATAAATGCTGACACAAATGAAATTAATGTATAAGCAAATACAGCTACCAATAATTCCGTACTCCCTCCTAATGCAAATGCTACAATTAAAAATATAGAAAATGCAATACCAGCAATTTTTAAAGGACATTGAATGATTGTTTCAAAAATAATCGATAATATAATCGTAGCTAAAGGAATAGCAAAAAAGATTAGCAAAATATTCATATGAAACCTCCTAATATGTAATATATATTATTCGACTACTTTCATTTTTGTGCATTCTTATGTATAATACACTTCCATTAAGCAAAGACCGTGTGCAGGAAGTGTTTTTCCTGCTTTGCTTCTATCCTTACTTTGAATAATTTCTGGTATCTCTTCTGGTTTTATTTTATGGTTTCCAACATCCAACAATGTTCCAGCAATAATTCTTACCATATTATATAAAAATCCATTTCCAGTAAGTTCTATATAAATTCTATCGCCTTGTTCAATAACTTCTGCTTTATAAATGGTTCTAACACTATTTTTACCACTTGTACCACTTGCTTTAAATGCCTTAAAATCATGTTCTCCTTCAAAATACTGTGCTGCTTGTTTCATTTTTTCTACATCTAATGGTAATGGATAATGATATTCTATTTCTCTATAAATTGCCGTTCCCATTGGAGAATGGTTAATTGTATAACGATATCTTTTCGACTTTACAGAATAACGACTATGAAATCTCTCATCCACTTCTTCTGCTGATTGAATGACAATACTCTTCTTTAATTTGGAATTAATAGCAATAGGAAATTTTTCTATGGGAATTGTACTATTGGTTTTAAAATTTGCAGTTTGTCCTAAACTATGCACACCAGCATCAGTTCTTCCCGAAGCAATTAAGTCAATTTTTTCTCCTGTTATTTCTCCAATTGCCTTTTCAATTTCTCCTTGAATATTTAACTGATTTGGTTGCTTTTGCCATCCGATTAAACCCTTTTCCATGATATTCAATAATTAATTTAATATTTCTCAATTTTTTTCTCTCCCATCTCTTTACAATATTTAGCAGTAAGAAAAAAAGTCGATAAAAATCGACTTTCGTCTTTAGTAGACTTCAACGTAGAGAATTACGGTATCTCTATCAACTTCTTCTATACAATAGGGTTCTTTTTGCATTGTTGGGCTAGCTTCTTTTAGTATCACCCTCTTCTCACAAATTGAATGGCTAATTTCTGGGTAGCAATCTAATAGAAATTTTAACGTTCCTACCAAATATTGCTCTTTTACGTAACACTTTCCATTAAACAACCGTACCTCGTACATAATATAATATACCTCCTAGTTTAGAATCAATATTATTTTCTTAAAACATAGTAATACTATTAATACTATTATACTCCTTTTTCCCAAAAAATACAACATCTATTTATTTTCTTTTTTGTCTTCATTCTGATTCTTATCTTTATTTTTGGGTATTACTGGTTGTATTGGTTCCATCACTAAATTTTTTATTAATATTTTCTTTAACACATCTTCCCTAACATCTGCAATTAAAGTACCATCTTTTGCTATAGAAATTTTTCCTGTTTCTTCAGAAACAACAACAACTAATGCATCTGATTCTTTTGAAATACCAATTGCCGCTCTATGTCTTGTTCCTAATTCTCTGGCAATATCTTTATCATCAGATAATGGCAACATACATGAAGCTGCTGCAATTTTGTTATCACTAATAATAACGGCACCATCATGAAGTGGTGTTTTGGGCTCAAAAATATTAACTAGAAGTTGAGGAGAAATTTCTGAATTCATAATAACCCCTGTTGCAATAATATCTTGAATTTTTATTTCTCTTTCAATAACAATTAATGCTCCTTTTTTCTGTTTAGCTAGTTCTACAGCTGCAATAGCAATTTTATAAACCGTTTCTTTTATTTTGGCATTAATATCTTTATCCATACCAAAAAATCTACTAAATCGATTGGTAGTTCCTAACTGCTCTAAACCTCTTCTCAGTTCTGGTTGAAATACAATAATCAGCATAATAACACCATAAGACATAAGAGAAGATAATATGTAGTTTAGAATATTTAAACGTAATAATCCACTCAATAGTGTAATAATTACCAAAAAGACAATTCCTTTTAATAATTGCCATGCTCTTGTTTCTTTTAAAAGTTTAAAAGCTTTATATATAATAAAGACAACAATGATAATATCAAAAATAGTAGATATCACACGAAGGGGATGTTGATACAACCCATTCATATAATCTATAATTTTTGTTTCATAAAAATCTCTCAAAAATTGCGATAAAATGGTTATCATATTTTTCTCCTATCTATTTGAATTTCATTATACAAATAGATAATATAGTAGCGAACCAAAAATTGAAAATACCATTAAAAACACAATTAATCCTGCAATAATCTTTGAAAATAATTTTCGTTTATCCATTTTGTATTCCTCTTTTCTTTTTCTAATTTATATTATATTTATACCATACTATTATTTATTTTTCAATACAAAAATAAGGAATTTTTTTTACCAAAAAATAGTATGGTTGAAATCATTTTCTATTATAAAAAATGATTTCACCATACTATTTTTCCCGTATACTTATATTCTTTACATATCTTTCAAATAAATTGTAGGGTTAACACTATTTCCCTCTAAAGACATTTCAAAATGTAAATGTGCTTCATCTGAGATTTCAAAACTAGCAGATTCCCCTACAGTACCTAATGTTTGCCCTCTTTCTACTGTGTCACCCTCTTTTACAAATTCTGCAGTTAATAAATTGGCATACACTGTTTTAAATCCATTTTTATGTGCTATGGTAACAGTTAAACCATACCTAGGATCATTTTTAATGCTTTCCACTGTTCCTGCCTCTGATGCTACCACAATACTTGTTTTATCTGCTTTTATATCAATTCCTGAATGTGTAGTCCATTCTTCCAATGTATTTGAATAAATTAATGTATCCATAGCAAAATCTTTTATAATTTCTCCCGAAACAGGTGCTATAAATGATAATTCTTCATTTTCCTGCGTAGCGTTTTCTACTGCACTTGCATTTACTGCTGTATTTGTTGTATTGGTTTCTACTTCATTGGCTGCTGTATGCACGGTATTATTGGTAACAACACTTGAAATTGGTGTAGTATTAACAACATTTCTTGTTTTATTGACTGTGTTCGTTGTATTAGTACTTTTTTGTGTGTTTTGCGTATTTTGTGCTGTTGCTGTATTCGTTGTATTGGTAGAGTTTGATACAGTACTATCTGATGAAATACTTGTTTGTGTAATATCATCATTTGGTACAATATCATTAACAGCTCCCAATTCTAATAAACTTTGCTTAGAAGCATTTTGTAACGCTTTATTATACATAATAAAGATCGCTAGAAAAGCAATAATTGAAACAACTAATGTTATACTAAAAATGTATATCATTTTCTTTAATTTTTGTTCTTCAAAAAAATCTCTTCTTCCCATATTAACTTCCTTTCTTAAGTAATGAATGTATTATAAGTATCTGCATTTTTTTGAAGATTATTCATGAATTTCCACATCTTTATAATAATATTTTATAATTTCATCATATGTTTTTCCTGTTTTTGCTAAAGCATCACTACCACTTTGACTTAATCCAACACCATGTCCATAACCAATAACAGAAAAATGAATACTATCTCCTATGATTTCCCATTGAAATTTAGCTGATTTTAAGCCAAATATACTTCTTGCTTCTACTCCTGAAATTTGCGTATTTCCCACTTGTAAGGTTTTTACTCTACCCCCCTCTGTATAATCTAAAATTTTTATACAATCTTGAGATTGAAAATCAATGGTAAAATTGCTATATTTTTCAAGCATTTTTTGTATTAGTTCATCTTTTGATAATGTCACCTCTGAACGATACGTTGTATAAGCATCTTCTCCCGCTGTTGTTACTGTTTGTAAGTAAGGATAATCTCCTCCCCAAACATAAACAGGACTTTCTGTAGCACCACCACTGTTACTATGAAAAAAAGCATTAATTGGCTCTCCTTGGTAAGTAATGTATTTACCTTTTGTTGTATCTACTGCTTGTTCTATTTTGTTCCAATAAGCTTCTCGATATGCTTCCTCCCATCTAGCCAATCGATTTTCTTTGGAAATCCAGGCTTGGCAACACAAAGAACTATCGCAAATATCAGCATTTTCATGTTTACTATCATTTTTAATTTTATAAATGGTATAAGTCCTTGCTACTACCGCTTGTGCTTTTAATGCTTCTAATTCGTAACTGGCGGGCATTTCTGCAGAAACCACTCCGTAAAGGTAAGTATCTAAATCGAGCGTTTCTACCTCTCCGGTTCCTGTATGTAATAAATGAATAGTACTATAAGCACCATAATCAAATTTTTCTTTTATTGGTTCCTCCTCCTGTATCTGATTGGATACTACTTCTTCTGTTTTAAATTGGTTGGTAAACATCATTGGTATACAAAATACCAATAAAATGATACATAAAAAATATATCAATAATTTTTTCAACATACTCTCCTTTAACCAGATTGATTTCATGTTTTTTAGATAGCAAGCTTTCGTTTAAAATCATTTAAAATTCTTCTTTCAATTCTTGATACATGTACTTGTGAAATTCCTAAAATTTTAGCCACTTGCATTTGTGTTTTATCTTTAAAATATCTTAAATGAATCAAATCTCTCTCTCTTTTATTTAAGCGATTAATCATTTCAGAAACAGCAATTCTGTCCACCAATCTACTTTGTTCATCTTCGTTTAAATCAATCATTTCAATTTTTTCTTTACCGTTTTCGCCAAAATTATCATGAATTGATTCTACTTTTACTTTTACACCTAATGCTTTAATATTACGACTAACTCTAATAATACCATCATCTCGAAAAAATTTTTTAATTTCTCCAAGCATATATTGCACAGAATAGGTAGATAATTCTCCACCAAACTCAAATTTAAATCTTTGAATGGCTTCTATAAATCCAATGCATGCTATTTGATAAATATCTTCTACATCATAGCCACGCCCTATGAATTTTTTAACAATGCTCCAAATTAATCCTTTGTTTTCTTCTAAAATCTGCTCTAGTGCCTCTTTATCTCCTGCCTGTGCTTTTCTAATCAAAGTTTTATCTTTTTCATACATGAAAACCCCCTTAACATTAAAAATTTCAAATTTTTTACTAGGAAAGGTAAACTTTTCTCTTGTTTTAAATGTTATTACTACTTAATGCATATGTACGATTTTCTAAATGTTGTATTTTTTGTATTTTCTTATACATTGTAATTTTGGTTCCCAATCCCACAATAGATTCCACTTTTAGCTCGTCCATAAAATTTTCCATAATTGTAAACCCCATACCAGAGCGTTCTAAATTTCCTTTTGTGGTAAATAAAGGTTGGCGTGCTTCTTCTATATTTTCTATTCCTGCTCCATTGTCGGAAACTTCAATCTCTATACCATTTTCTAATAATTTTGCACTTATTTTAACAACTCCTTCTGTATCACTATACGCATGAATAATAGCATTTGTAACAGCTTCTGAAACCGCTGTTTTTATATCAGCAATTTCTTCTATGGTAGGATCTAGCTGTGAGGCAAATGAGGCTACTGCAATTCTAGCAAAGGCTTCATTTACCGATTTACTTAAAAATTCTATTTTCATTTGATTTTTTACTTCTTGACTACTCATTTTCTATTCCTTGTATCATATATTTAGGTTTTTCAATCAGGATATCCCTATAAACCTTACCTATTTCTTTATCATAGGCATACTACTTCATTTTAGTTAGCAATTTTTTCCTCATATGCATCCACAATGGGTATAATTTTTAATACTCCAGACATTTCAAACATTTTTTTTACTTTGTCTGTCACATTCATTAATTCTAGTGTTGCTCCAAAAGCTCTAGCTGTTTTATACCTTCCAATTACAAGTCCTATGCCTGCACTATCCATAAATACAACCCTATTAAAATCAAATACCACTTTCTTTGGCATAAATCTTTGAATTTCATAATCTGCTCTCCTCCTTATTCTTTCAGACACATGATGGTCCAATTCTTCTGTAATTTCAAAAACAAGTAACTTGTCCTCTATAAAATGTTTTACATTCACAAAATCCTCCTCCTTTTTATGTATGGTTTATGTTCTTGTATTTGCTATATAATTATTCTTAATAAAGAAAAATTCTCCTGCGGAGAATTTTAAGAGGTTTTGTCGCTTTTTTAGAAGTTTTCGACAAATAACGATTTATATACTTTTATGAAGGCATTTATGCTTTATTTTTCTAAGCAATTTATCATAAGATTAACACCATCTATAAACCCTTGTTTATACATGGCTTTATTAT
This sequence comes from uncultured Clostridia bacterium, assembly GCA_947626885.1. Classification (GTDB taxonomy): domain Bacteria; phylum Bacillota; class Clostridia; order TANB77; family CAG-508; genus Scatovivens. The sequence continues at coordinate 30,229 of CANQTX010000021.1, forward strand.
AGGCGCTCATTTTGATATGATAATTTTCTTCTAGTTTATTTACCAATTCCTGTGCTGTACTATTCTCTTTGCATAGCTGTTCTAAGTTGATAGGAGATAATTGTTCTTGTAATTTTTTGCTTTCTTTTTTTAAAACTTCTTCTAATGCATTTTCTTCAGAGCAATAAAATATTTCTATCATATCTTTTTCTTTTTTCATACTCTACTCCTTATTTCTTCTTTTTTGTTGCTTGTTAGCTTTAGTTTAAATCAATTTTTTACTTTTATTCACTATATCGTATTTTTTTCTTTTGCGCAATGTAGGATTTTTTTATTTTATGATAAAAAAATTATGTATAGCTTTTTAAGCCATACATAACTATTAATTATTTAATATATAAAATTGGTCTTGTTCCTATACTGTTTCCTCCACTAAGAACATCAATATCTGTTTCAATTCCTGAAGAATAATGACTTTCATAATAACCACAGTGATTTCCTCTTGAAACTTTCTTATTTGTTCCATTTGCCTCCTGTGTCCATTCTTCTACATTTCCGGCTATATCATAAACATTTTTAGTCTTGGTATATTCTGTAGACCCCGTCGGAATAACAATATCTGTTGGATACATATTTCTTACATCAGGACTCTTATATGCCTCGCCAGCACTATTTACATAACAATATCTCTCTTCATCCCATCTAAAATCCTCCATATAATCTTCACCTGGTTTAACATATTGGCCACTATCCTCCCAAGAAAACCATGGTCTTCCTGAAGAATCAAAATAATTACTACTATATTGAGTATCACCGTTTCCAAGAATACATCACTTTACCCTTTTCATTTGCAACAAAGAACGAATAACCACCGAACCTCAGGTACTCCTTCAGGAAAATCCTTTTTATATTTTGTCTTCAAACTCCCGTCCAGATCGGTATATACAAATGCTGAGTCTTGAAAATTTCCCCAACCAGAACTATCATAAATAGAAAGAACACTCTTTCCTTCTTCATTCGTCGTTAGCCAATCAAGAGCTACATTCCAAAGAGTACCGCCACATCATTGTAGAAGTTGTAGAATCTGTTTCAAAAGCTCTACAAGTAGCATTAAGTTGATACCAATTTGAATTTGTTAACGGAATATTTCCTTTTTTGACTTCTGGTTCTTCAACTGTTCCAGACAATTCATACCTTCCTATATAAAACCCTCCATTATCCGTTATACTTTGAATCATCGCCTCATAATCATTTATAAAATATGCCGTCATCTCCTCTGATGACCCAAATCCAGCATCAGAATAATGAGACAAATCATAAGTATTTAAGAAATTGGGCTCCCTATATCCATCTCCTTCTGGGAATATATTGGTTCTTTCTATTCTCAAACGCTTTGAATAATCATATAACATACTATACTTGTTTCCAATTTTTGAATTTATTGTATAATTTCCCTCTTTATACAATTGACTCGCATCTTTAACCGGGATCCAAACCCATTCATTACCATTAACATCTTTTATGACTAATCCTTGATTAACTATATTTTCTTCAGTTAAACTATATCCTTTGGGAATAATAGCCGTATCCCCATTTTTATCTGAATAAACCTCAGTATTAAATGCTATGTTCAACATTTCATTCTCTTTTTTAGTAGCCTCTTTATATTTCATTACTGCATCTTGTGCTCTTGTGATAATTCCATTGTCTCCCAATACTAGACTTAAACTAACACCTGCTAAAATTAACAAAACAATGATGGTTACCACTAATGCTACTAATGTGATACCATTTTCTCTAAGTTTTCTTTGTTTTTTTACATTTTTTTGCATCTTTTGTTCCTCCTTTTCTTTTCGTAAAGTCTAAAACTTTACGAAAAGAAAATTTAAGAAAACTCTTTATTTTTCAATATTTTTTGCTTAATTTAGTATCTTATTTTTTTCTCCTACAGTTTATGATAAACTCTTGACTTTACCTAAATTTATATATATTATTTATTTAGTAAATTCGTAAAGTTTTAGACTTTATGAAATAATAGATATTAGACTAAGAATGTAAAAAAACTAACATTGTAATTCAATTTGTTATTTAGATTACAATGTTAGTTTTTTAATTTTATTATTTTAAGAATACCTTATGTTTGATAAAAATTTCTCTATTTCTCACCGTATTTTATTCGGGAGAATAAATTTCCTTTTTTTCTCTCTTGAACCAATTTCCAATATTAATTCATCCTTGCTCCATCTCTTCAGGGAACAGGATTAACTATTAAAGTAGATCTCGTCCCATAGTGAGAATTATGCACAAACTCGGTAACACACCAAGCATCGTAGCGGTCATAAGCTGGAAACCACGCCTCTAAGTTCCCATAGTAACCACCCCTTGGTGCTCGATGGATATCCCAGCATCCTTCCATTGTCCATTCCCAACAATTTCCTGCTACATCATATATGTTATTTGATTTCCATGCCTCATTATAACCTGACTCTCGCCTAGAACCACAACCATTAGCTGCAGGACCTGTGCTATAACCGTAATTTCCCCACTCTCTCGAATCTGTTATATTTTTCTTATCTCCGTAGTTAGCTATCCAGTTACACATAGCATCCCATTGGCATCCCCATATCATTCCGCTCGTTGTACTACCTTCATGTAGATTTTCGTTTTTACAAGCTTTTACAAGATTGTACCAAGTTTGAGCAGTTATAACATTTCGACTCCTTTGGACTGTTGGAGTATCTATCGTACCATTAAGTTCATATCTCCCTACATAAAATCCCTTATATTGTTCTATACTCGCTATCATTTCATCATATTCTTGTACCATTTTTTCTGCCATGTCTTTTCTACTTGCATATCCTGCTGTCTGTGCATTCTCGTCATTTTCATAGTAAACTTTTTCTTCTTCATTATATTCTGAAACTAAACATTCTGCTAATATGTCTGGCTCTCTATACCCTGTTGAACTTCCTGGTGTATTTCTAGTTATACCACTAACAATTTCTGATTTACTATACTTTGTATATGGCGTTGTTCCATCAGATAATGTTGCATCACTTGCTGCTGTTGCATATAAGTCACTTGGAGTAGGCACTGGTACCCATACCCATTCATTGTCATGCGAATCTTTGATGACTATTCCTTCGTCTATAGTAACTCCACTATCCTCCGTTACACGATATCCTGCTGGTATTGTTATTTCTTTATTGTCCTCTTTAATAGTAACATTTTGTGTTACTGCTTCTTTCCCTTTTGCTTCTTCTATGCTACCATATGTTATTGTTTTAATTGCTTCTCCTATAGTTACTATACCATTCGTATCTATGCTAAATTTTACATTTGTATTATTATCATCACTTGTATATGTTCCTGTTATACTTCCATCTTCTTCTCTACTGATATTACTTGCTTGTCCTCCTGTTAAATATTGATTATTAAACTTATCTGCAATTGCTTCAGGTGATAAATATTCACTTTTTATCAAGCTCGTATTCTTTGTCCACTCGTTTAAATAATCTGTTTCACAACTTGCCCATGCCATTGCTATATCTTCTTGCGCTGTCGCTTTTCGGTTTTCTGTTACTGCTGTACTTGCTTTAGTTATGACACCATTATTCCCTAGTACTAAACTTATGCTAACACCTGCTAAGATTAATAATACAATGATGGTTACCACTAATGCTAC
>CANQTX010000022.1 GCA_947626885.1 uncultured Clostridia bacterium
AAAAATAGGATAATAGAATAGATAAAGAGATTGAAAAATAAGGCTTTTGCTTATATTTATATTTTCGTAAAGTCTTTAACTTTACGAAAATAAAGGAGGTTTCAAAAGATGAAAAAAGATGCAAAAGAAAAAGGTATCACACTGGTAGCATTAGTGGTAACCATTATTGTATTATTAATTTTAGCAGGTGTTAGCTTAAGTTTAGTATTAGGAGACAATGGAATTATCACAAGAGCACAAGATGCTGTAATGAAATATAAAGAAGCGGAAGCGGAGGAACAATGGCAAATGGATAACTTTATGGCAAATTATGAAGGTGGAGATGCTTATGCAAGAGCACTGCAACAAAAAGGGTTATCTGCAACAGCAACAGAGAGTGGTTATTTAGCAGCAGAAGATGCTGGGGATGGTAAAAATGTAATATTATATCATTATGATAATAATGGGAATGTCACAGAAACAGAAACATTAGCATATGCTCCAGAGGACTTGTTTACCTTTGATTCATCTACAAATGCGATAACGGGAATTAATACGGATTATGATGAGAATGGAAAGGTATATTACGAAGACGACGTAGGTGTTCATCTAGGAAATATAACTGGAACATTAGTGATTCCAAAAATGATTAACGGAAAAGAAGTGATATCTATAAAACTTTGTGATAAAGGTAACGGCGGTTTACTTAATATTTCTTCTATTATAGTGCCGAATACGGTGAAAGAAATTAAGGATTATGCTTTTAATAAGTGTAGCGGCGTTAAAAGTATACTTTTACCTGAATCAATTGAAAGTATTGGATCTGGGGCATTTTGGGAGTGCACATCGTTATCTTCAATCAGCCTTCCTGACTCAGTAACGAGTATAGGGTCGTCCGCTTTTGGATGGTGTCCTTTAAAAGATTTTTCTTTTCCAAATGGAATAAAGAATATTCCTAACAAGTGCTTCGAACATTGTTGGTTTTTGCGTCATATTAATATATCCTCTTCTCTCAACAACCTTGAAATTGAATCGTCTCCCGATCCTTTTTATGATTGTGGTGCTTTAGAATCCATCACTGTTGATTCTAATAATCCTGATATGACTTCAATAGATGGTGTGTTAATGACAAAGAATATGGAAAAAATTATTAGATGTCCACAAACTAAAACTTCTTTTACTGTTCCTGATGGTGTAATAACTATTGGCTTTGATGCTTTTAAAGACTGCGATAATTTCAGAAACTTAATTTTTCCAAGCTCTGTTTCAGTTGTTCATGGTGGAGCTTTAGACTTTTCTGAAGATTCAGAATGTGCAATAGCATTTGATGGATCTTTGAATGAGTTTGGAAAACAAGAGCGTTCAAATAACATAACTATCACTGTTAAATCGGATGAAGATAGGCAGGTAATATTAAGCGGACAGGATAAATATTCACATATTTCAGAAGATAACATTATTGTCAAACCATAAATTGATCTCTATTCAGTTAAAGTATAAATATATTTATAAATATTTAAATAATTATTACTTAAGATGCATAAAAAAGAGTTAATTATTTTTATAAAAAACATAAAACTTCTTTTATTCTAGAAATAAAAGAAGTTTTATGTTATATTTCGTAAAATAAGTAACTTTACGATTGAATTAATATAATGATATATATAATTTAAGGAAAAGTCAAGAATTTAGATAAAGATAAAATATAAAAAGAGAAAATATAAAAGACTACATAATCAATATGTTTAGCGTTTTCTTATTTTCGTAAAGTTACTTACTTTACGAAAATAAGGGAGGTTTCAAAAGATGAAAAAAGATGCAAAAGAAAATGGTATTACACTGGTAGCATTGGTAGTAACGATCATTGTTTTGCTAATTCTAGCAGGTGTTAGCTTAAGTTTAGTATTAGGAGACAATGGAATTATCACAAGAGCACAAGATGCTGTAACAAAATATAAAGAAGCAGAAGCGGAGGAACAATGGCAAATGGATAACTTCATGGCAAATTATGAAGGTGGAGATGCTTATGCAAGAGCACTACAACAAAAGGGGTTATCTGCAACAACAACTGAGAATGGTTATTTGGCAGCAGAAGATGCTGGTGATGGTAAAAATGTAACATTATATCATTATGATAATAATGGAAATGTCACAGAAACAGAAACATTGGAGTATGCTCCAGAGGAATTGTTTAAATTTGATGCAGCTACAAATGCAATAACAGGAATTAATATGGATTATGGTGGAGATGGTAGAGTATATTATGAAGAAAATAAGGGAGTCCATTTAGGTGATATAACAGGTATATTAGTGGTTCCAAATAAGATTAATGGTATTCAGGTAAAAAAAGTGGATTTTTCTGGTACGAAATCGGACCATGATTATATTACGAGTGCTTGGGATAGTGGTTTGTATCGTATCGATACTATAATTTTGCCAAATGGTGTTGTAGAGGTCTCAAAACAAGCTTTATATAATTGTTTGTACCTAAAACAGATTCTTTTACCCAATACGTTAGAGAAAATTGGCAATTGTGCTTTTCATGCTTGTTCTGGCTTAAAATATGTTACTTTACCAGATTCAGTAACTGATCTAGAAGATAGGGCTTTTTGTTGTTCTGCATTGCGAAATTTTATTTCTCCGGGGCGGAATTAGTAAGATTCCTCACATGTGTTTTAACCTCTGCTCTTTACTTTATGTTTATATTTCTCCGGCTATTAAGGAAGTGGATAGATATGCCTTTAGACGTTGTGATAATTTAGAATCCATTACTGTTGATTCTGATAATCCTAATATGACTTCAGTGGATGGGGTATTGATGACAAAAGATATGAAAAAAATTATTAGATGTCCACAAGCTAAAACTTCTTTTACCGTTCCTGACGGTGTAACAACTGTTGGATATGATGCTTTTGAGGATTGCCATATTAATAAATTAATTTTTCCTGAATCTGCTACAAAATTTGAAGATGGATCAATCAACCTATATAGTAGTCTATATAGTGATAACTGTGAAATCTTTTTTAAAGGACATCTGGAGTCATTTGGAGATATGAATCGCTTAAATGCTAAATTTAAGCTATATGTTAAGTCTTCTAGTGATAAAGAGAAAATAATGGAATATAATGACAATTTAAAAGATAATATTATTGTAGAATCAGAATTTTAAGTTAGAAATTTATTTTTAACAATTTTATAGATAACCATTGGAAATAAAAGAGAAAATAAAAATTCTTACATGTAATTTTTATAATTCTCTTTTATTTTTTTCTACTTATGATATAATAAGAATATCTTTAAAAAGGAGTAGAAAAAATGATATTTGAATCAAAAATATTACCAAGATATGCCGAAACGGATCAAATGGGAGTGGTGCATCATTCTGTTTATGCTATTTGGTATGAACAAGCAAGAACAGATTTTTTAAATGCTATCGGATTTCCCTATGATAAAATAGAAGAATTAGGAATTATGACACCGATTGTAGCATTAGAAAGTAAATATTATAAGCCGGCCCATTATAATGAAGAGGTAAAAATTCAAACAAAGTTTATTCAATTTACACCAGTAAAATTCATTATCAAGTATCATTTATATAACCCGCAAAATGAGTTAATAAATATGGGAACAACTACATTAACATGGGTAAACAAGAAGAATTTTAAAATAGTAAATATAAAAAAAGAATTTCCAGATATTTTTAACAAACTTATTACTTATGTTGAAAGTGATAAAAGTGAATAGTAGGAGAAAGAAAAATGGATGAGTGTATATTTTGTAAAATTGTTAAAGGAGAGATACCAAGCTATACCATATATGAAGATGAGATGGTTAAAATGTTTTTCGATATCAATCCTATTAGTAAAGGACATTGTTTAATGATTCCTAAAAAACATTATGATAATATCTTAGATATAGATTTAGATATATTGCAACACATGAATGAAATCAGTCAAAAGATGTATCCTATTTTAAAAAAGAAACTTGCATGTGAAGGAATTACAAGACTACAGAACAACGAATTAGGACAAGATGTGAAACATTATCATATGCATTTTATTCCAAGATATCCAAACGATGGGATAGCTATACAGTATAATTGCAATACAGCAATAAATGTTGAAGAAACTTACCATAGTTTTATGCAATAAAAGAAAAAAATAGTAAACATAATTCCATAACAAGAATATTATAGATATAAGACTAACTTTATTTATATTATAAAATAAAGTTAGAGGGTGAAAAGAGAGTAATAACGAAGGGGAGAGTTATGGAAACGTGTTTAGGAATACTGATACCTTTTGTAGGTACTACAATTGGTGCAGCTATGGTATTTTTTATGGGAAAGTCCATAAAAGAGTCAGTAGAAAAAATCCTTTTAGGATTTGCATCTGGTGTAATGATTGCAGCATCTGTGTGGTCACTATTAATACCGGCTATTGATATGTCAGAAGAACAAGGCAAAATTGCATGGCTATTACCTACATTAGGTTTTCTAACAGGAATTATATTTTTATTAATCATAGATAAAATTTTAGCTCATTTTCAATTAGAAGAAGAAATCATACTGGATCATAAAGCTTCTAAAATGAAAAAAACATCTATGTTAGTTTTGGCAGTGACACTACATAATATACCAGAAGGTATGGCAGTAGGTGTAGTGTTTGCAGGAGCAATGATAGGAAATGCGGGTATTACTATGGCAAGTGCTTTTGCATTAGCAATTGGAATTGCTATTCAAAATTTTCCAGAAGGTGCTATTATATCAATGCCTTTAAAGGGAAATGGAATGTCAAAAGGAAAAGCTTTTTTATATGGAACTTTATCAGGCATTGTAGAACCGATTGGAGCAGTTATTACTATTTATTTAACAAGTTTAATTGTGCCAGTTTTACCGTTTATTTTGGCATTTGCAGCAGGAGCTATGATATATGTAGTAGTAGAAGAATTAATACCAGAAGCACAAGATATAAATTTTTCAAGATTTGGTATTATAGGTGTGTCAATTGGATTTTCTATAATGATGATTTTAGATGTTGCACTAGGATAAAAATCAAATAAAGCCAAAGTTGTTGTGGAAATAAAAAACTACAACAACTTTGTTTTAAAATTTGTTAATTTCTATTGCTTTTCTTCTAAAATAAGTATATACTCAATCTGGTAAGAGCCAGATATATATACAAAATCTATCATACAAAAAAGAATACATTGAAAAATAATTAGATAGGAGGAAAGCTATGAAAGATGTGACAATTTCGAAAGATATTATTTATATTGGAGCGGATGATAAAACAATAGATTTATTTGAAAGTCAATATGTTGTTCCTAATGGAATTTCTTATAATTCGTATCTTATAAAAGATGAGAAAAATGTTGTAATGGATACAATTGATAAAAGAAAAACAGAAGAGTGGATGGCAAATTTAGAAAAAGCCTTAGACGGAAGCAAGCCAGATTACTTAGTAATATCTCATTTAGAACCAGATCATGCGTATAATATAGAAATGCTAGCAAGAAAATATCCAGATATGAAGCTTATAGGAAATGAAAAAACTTTTGCTTTTTTACCACAATTTTTTGAAATACCCAATTTAGAACAAAGAAAGGTAGTTGTAAAAGAAGGAGACACCATCAATTTTGGAAAGCATACATTGCAGTTTTTTATGGCACCAATGGTACACTGGCCAGAAGTTATGGTATCTTATGAACAATCTGAAAAAATATTATTTTCTGCAGATGGATTTGGAAAATTTGGTGCGTTAGATACAGAAGAAGAATGGACATGCGAAGCAAGAAGATATTACTTTAATATTGTGGGAAAATATGGTATACAGGTACAAGCCTTATTGAAAAAAGTATCTCAATTAGATATTAAAATGATATGTCCGCTACATGGACCGATTTTAAAAGAAAATCTAGAATTTTATATTCATAAATATCATACATGGAGTAGTTATATACCAGAAGATCAGGGAGTATTCATAGCATATGCTTCTATTCACGGAAATACAGCAGATGCTATGCGTGAATTAGCCAAAATATTAGAAGAAAAAGGAAATAAAAAAATTGTTTTAACAGATTTAGCCAGAGACGATATGGCAGAAGCAATTGAGGATGCATTCCGCTATGATACAGTTATTTTAGCAGCTTCTAGTTATAATTTTGAAGTGTTTCCACCAATGGAACAATTTTTACGTCATTTAAAGAGTAAAAATTATCAAAACCGTAGAATAGGATTGGTAGAAAATGGAACATGGGCACCAACTGCAGGAAAATGTATGAGGGATATAGTAGAACAAATGAAGGATATCACAATTATTGAGCCAATGGTTACCATTCGTTCAACATTAAATGATGCCACAAAACAAAAATTAGAAGAATTAGCGGATGCGATACTACAGGATTGAATTATATACACAAGTGAGAAAATATTGCTTGTTTAAAATCTAGTATAAACATATACTAGATTTTTCACTCATAAAATATAGTAAAAATAAAACGGGATAAAGAAGATATGAAATTAGGAGAAAAATTAAAAAAGAATATAAGATGGATTTTTGTATTTTTTTGTTTAATAGGTGCACTTTATATAGCTGAAGAGATATTTGACAAAGAAATTCTAAAACTGGACATTATGGGGTATCAGTTTGTATCAACATATTTAATATCAGATGTTGCAACACCAATAGCAAAATGTATTACCAATTTTGGTGGTGTGCTGATTTTAATGGTATTAGCACTTATTTTACTAATAGTTATTAAAAATAAAAAGTTAGGTATGAGTATTGTTTTGAATTTAATTATTATTGGTGCTTTGAATTGCATTTTTAAATATATTGTGCAAAGACCAAGACCTACGGAATTCAGAATGATAGATGCACAAGGCTACAGTTTTCCTTCAGGACATTCTATGGCAAGTACAGCGTTTTATGGATTTTTAATTTATTTAGTTTATAAAAATATAAAAAATCCCTATATAAAATGGAGTTTGATGATTTTTATGAGTTTATTAATATCATTGATTGGTATTAGTAGAATCTATTTAGGGGTACATTATACCAGTGATGTTTTGGCTGGCTTTTTAGTATCATTATCATATTTAATCATATATACGAATATTATTGCAAAGTATATAGATACAGAGTAAGGGAAAAAAGTCTTTTTCTTACATGATTGTATGCTAAAGTATAAAAGAAATAAAATTTGGAATACTAATACAAAAATGCTAGAGGAAGAATATGATTTTAGAAATTATAAAGTTTATTTTCTATTCAGGATTAATTGTATTAATATCCAAATATATTTTAGTAAAGCTTTTGAGAAATATTGCAGAAAGTTTGCAATTGTCCTCTAAAGTAGTCGGAGATATTGCAGGCTTTGCTACTTCTATACCGGAATTATTAACAGTTATACTTGCAGCTATCTCTGGACTTATTAGTACAAGTATGTATAATATTATCAGTTCTAATGTGATTAATTTTATTCAGTATTATGCTTCTATTAAATTTTCAAATCATGAAAAAATTATAAAAAAAACTAATAGTTTGAAAATCGATTTAATATTAGTTGCTGTAACAATCTTTATACCCATTTATGTTATTGTATTTCAAATAGAATATACGATAAATTTAGTGTTAAGCTTTTTCTTGTTGTTCCTAATTTGTTATATTACCAGTTATAAAAATCATCAAACAGAAGAAAATCGACGAAACTTCGTATCAGAAGAAAGAAAACAGTCAGAAGTTAATATATTAGATACTATAAAATATTTTCTTTATTTAATTATCATAGGTGGTGTTTTATATTTTGTGGGTAATCGATTAAGTACATCATTAGAAAATTTAGCATTATTCTTCCATATACCAGAGTTCATCTTAGGTATTGTCTTAGGATTTATTACTAGTTTACCCGAATTGATTACTTTCTTCGAATCTCAAAAATATTATTCAAAAGGAGATTATGAAGAGCTTGGTGTAATAGAAGCTACTAATAATTTGCTATCTTCCAATATGTTTAATATTTTTATTATACAAAATTTAGGTATCATCATATACACAATTTTATATCATTAAGTTTCTGGTGAAGCACTTTCTTTAGATTCTTCAGAAGGTGCTTCATCGGGTTGTACAGAATTGGTTTCAGAGTTATTAATAGATGTATTTGTTGAAGAAGATTCATTGGAAGAATTTGGTAGTATATCTGTATTTTGTGTTGCATTAGTGACATTGGTATTATCATTATTATCATTATTTGAAACATTTTTTGTATCATCACTTGTAGGAGTGGATGATGGACTTTCCGTTATTGTGTTTTCTGTAATGTTAGTTGTGTCTGGCTCGGTATAATTTGGTTCATCATTAGAATTCTCTTGTAAATGAGAACTACTTTCTCCATTTTCATTTGGCGTAGCAGGTTTGTTAATTTTCTTTTTATGTGATGTAGACTGACTGGTGCATTCTGTACAAATATCTGGTAATGTTCCCTTTAAAAAATATTCCGTATAAGTATCTGAGCAAGCATCTGATGCAAGCATACCAGAAATAGGGCAAACGGTGGCAGTTTCAATTCCTATATTAGGCATAGTAAAATTGGCTTCTGATAAGTTTGTATGAATAGTAGTCATAACTGCATCCCATAATAATCCAGCAGGATTTTTATGATGATAATTAATCGTTTCACTGAAATCGAATCCATACCAAGTAACAGCTGTATAGTAAGGTGTAAAACCGCAAAGCCATCTATCATAATTTTCATTTGTAGTACCTGTTTTAGCTGCAACATCTATGTGGGGAATAGCACAATAGGTGGCTGTACCAGAAGGCCCTATAACAGGTTGTGTTAAAAGCTGTGTTACAATATAGGAAACAGCAGAGGAAAAGACACGTCTAGTGGTTTGCTTTGTTTTTAAAATGGTCTTATCAGAGGAATTAACGACCTTACTGTAAAAAGTAGGTTCTATGTACACACCATGATTGGCAATAGTGGCATAAGCAGATGCCATTTCTAAAGGACTGATTCCCTTGTCTAAACCACCTAATGCTAAATTTAAATTATTATCATCATCTGTTAAAGTGCTGATTCCCATTTTTTTCATATAATGAATAGCAGTTTTAGGTGTTAATTGTTCCATAATTTTTACAAAAGGAATATTTTGTGATGATTCAACTGCCTGTCTTACTGTGATAGCACCCTGGTAATCATTATAATCGGTTGGTGTATATCCTTCGTCTGTTCCATCATCAAAAGTTGTTGCTTCATCTACCAAAACAGAAGAAGGGGTAATAATTTTTTTAGAAAGAGCAGGTGCTAATACGGCAATGGGTTTACTAGAAGAGCCAGTTTGTCGAATAGCTTGCGTTGCTCTATTAAATCCTCGTGATGATTTTTTTTCTCCTAGTCCACCAACACATCCTACAACGTAGCCAGTAGATTGGTCTATAATTACCATAGCAGCTTGTGAAGTTACTTTTGCATCTTTTGAGGATTTTATTTGATATTTATTTTTTGTAAATTCTTCTTCCAAAGTTTTTTGAATAGAAGGTTCTTGTGTACTGTAAATTTTTAGACCAGCTGAATATAAATAATTGGTAGCAAACTCTTGGGAGATATGTTTTTTCTTTGCCAAGTCACTAATTAATTCTGTTATGAGAGCATCTGTATGATAAGAAAAAACAGTATCTGCTGTATTTTTTATAGTACCTTTTTTGAAATGAATACCATTATCTACTTCTTGGTTCGCAGTACGGTATTCTTCTTCAGATAAATAGCCTAATTCTTTCATTTTTTCTAAAACGGTTTTGACTCTTTGATGGATTTTTTCTGAGTGATCTGTTTCTTCATCAAATGGATCATAACTATTAGGTGCTATATTAATACCTGCTAAAAAGGCAGATTCGGCAATACTTAATTCAGAAGCGCTTTTATTAAAATAGTATTTAGCACCTGTTTCGACCCCATACATATTAGGCCCTATATAAATAATATTTAAGTATGCTTCTAATATCTCTTCTTTAGATAAAACACTTTCAAGTGCCATTGCTCGAAACCATTCCGTAACTTTTCTTGAAATTTTTGCAGAATTATCATTTGTTAAATTTTTAACCAATTGCTGTGTAATAGTACTTCCTCCAAAAGAAGCATTATGTCTTATAACATAATTAACAATAGCAGCAGAGGTTCGTTTAATATCAATACCAAAATGGTGGTAGAATCTTTGGTCTTCTATAGCAATATAAGCATTTTTTAAATACTCTGGCATATCTGTAGCTGAAATAGTTTCTCTATTTCTTTCATTTCCAAGTTCTGCAATGTTGTTTCCTTCTGTATCTAGTACAATAGAATTTTGATTAGGAATCATGTCTAAAGCAAGATTTTGCCATTGACTAATAGCAATGCCAATTCTTATAGCAAGAATTAGTAAGAAGATAAATAATATAAGAAAGATATATTTTAACTTTGTATTTTTCTGTTTTTTTATTTTTCTTTTTTTCAAAATATGGTTATCCTTTCTCTTATTGAATATTTCTAATAGAGATTATATCATAAAAAGACAAGTGAAAAAAGTAAAAATGAATTTTGTTTTCAAGTTTTAAAATAACGTTGTTTTTTTATTTTATTTATGATAAAATACTAAAAAACTTAAAGTGGATATAGGAGGATACAAGAAATGAAAGAGTTTAAAACAGTTCCTATTACATTATTAACAGGATATTTAGGATCAGGAAAAACAACACTTATTAATCATATTTTAAATAATCAAGAAGGATATAAAGTAGCAGTTATTGTTAATGATATTGGAGAAGTAAATATTGATGTTACACTCATTCAAAAAGGAGGCATTGTTAAAGAAAAAGATAACAATTTAGTGCCACTAAGTAATGGTTGTATTTGTTGTACATTAAAAGTGGATTTAATGCAACAGATCGTTGATTTGATTAAAACCCAAAAGTTTGATCACATTTTAATAGAAGCTAGTGGTATTTGTGAACCATTACCGATTGCACAAACGATTACTGTTCTTTCAGAGCAAACAGAAGAATATGGGCTTCCTAAAATTTGCAGGCTAGATAATATTGTCACAGTAGTAGATGCTGCAAGAATGGCATATGAGTTTGGTTCTGGTGAAAATTTAATAAAAAAAGATATTGACGAAGAAGATATAGAAAATTTATTAATTCAGCAAATTGAGTTTTGTAATACAATTATTTTAAATAAAATAGATGAAGTTTCAGAAGATGAAAAAAATAAAGTAAAAGCTGTTATTCGAGCTCTTCAACCAGTTGCAAAGATTATAGAAACTAACTATGCGAAAGTTTCTGTAAAAGAAATTATCGATACTAATAATTTTGATTTCGAAAAAGCTTCTACTTCAGCAGGCTGGATTCAAGAATTAGAAAAAGAGGAAGAGGAAGAAGATCACAAGAATGAAGACCACATACATGAAGAGCATAAAGAAGAAAATCATCATGAACATCATCACCATCATCATGATGAAGGTGAAGCAGAGGAATATGGAATTGGTACGTTTGTTTATGGTAGAAGAAAACCATTTAATAGAGAAAAATTTGAAACATTTGTTAACTTTCAATGGAGAAGTAATATTATACGCTGTAAGGGAATTGTATGGTTTTCTGATAATTATGATATGTCTTATGTATTTGAACAGGCAGGCAATCAAATGCAACTAGGAGAAGCTGGTTATTGGATTGCATCAGCACCAGAAGAAGAAAAACAACAAATTATTGCAGAAAATCCTGAAGTATTAAAGAATTGGGATGAAACTCTTGGTGATAGAGAAATCAAACTTGTTTTTATTGGACAAAATTTGGAAAAAGAAGAAATAATAAAGGAACTTGATGCAATTTTAGATTAGGTTGAAAAACACAAAAGTATAGGAGTAAAACATTGAGAAAACAGGAAAAGAAAATAGGTATAAAAGAAAAATTTCAAAAGATAAAAGAAAAAATAAAAAATAGAGAGAAGTGGGATAAAAAGAAAAAAATACGTGTTGCCCTTATAATAGTAGCGATTGTTATAATTTTAATAGGTGCTGTTTTTGCAACATATGTTTATAAAGCGGATGGCAGTATTGCAACAGCTGCCTTAAATATGACAGCAGACGTGTTAGGTGATGAAGATCCTATATTTGTATTAATATTAGGTATCAGTGAAGATATACAATCAGAATTAACAGATACTATTATTTTATGTGGTTATAATCCAGATAGTCAAAAAGCTTTTATGCTTTCTATACCAAGAGATACCTTTATAGGAAAAAGCGAAGCTTCTGCCAATGGATATGATAAAATAAATGCACTTTATCAGAAGGGACCTGAAAAAACTGTAGAAGCAGTAGAAAAATTAACTGGAATTAATATTGATAATTATGTTATTGTAAAAAATACAGCTTTACCAGCGATTGTAGATGCAATTGGTGAGGTTGAATTTGATGTGCCTATCGATATGGATTATGATGATGTCACACAGGATTTGCATATTCACCTAAAAGCAGGTGTACAAAAAATTGATGGGGATAAGGCAGAGCAATTATTAAGATTTCGACACAATACAGATGGTTCATCTTATCCAAGTTCTTATGGAGATAATGATTATGGAAGAATGAGAACACAAAGAGAATTTATTAAAGCAGTTGCAACACAATTAATTAGTTGGGATAATGTTGGTAAATTAAAAAATGTGGCTTCTGCAGTTTTTGATAACTTAGAAACAGATATGAAACTAACAAAAGCTTTGGGTTATGTACCACATGGCTTGCAATTTAATGTAGAGAATTTACGAATGGAGCAATTACCAGGCTCTTCTGCTATGATTAATGCGCTTTGGTTTTACCAATGCAATAAAACAGAAACATATGATTTAATTAACGAACTTTTAGAAGAGTTAGCGTTAAATGATAAAGAATTTAAAAAGCATTATACCTTAACTAGAAAAGATACGACAACAACAAACGTAAAGAAGGATAAAGCAAGTAATACAAATACTTCCAATACAAATACTTCTTATAAAAATAATCTTTCTGATACGTATAATACTTCTTCTGTAACAAGAACAGATAATGCGGTTATCAATAGTAGTGCAAATACCTTAAATAATAATACATCAAGTGTAGTAGATAACAATAATGGAAAAACAAACACACAAAATCAAAATGATAATAATACGAGTACAAATACACAAAATCATCAAAGCAATACATCAAATCAAAATAGTAATAATACAACAAATAATGCACAAAATCATTCAGATGCAACACCTAATACTAATACGAGTACAGAACCAAAACCAGATACAAAACCTGATACACCGAATAAACCGAATACAAACCCACAACCAGAGACCAATACAGTTCCAACGGTACCAACAGAGCCATCAAATCCAGATACAGGTGGAGATACCGAACCACCAAGTACAGATCCTACGCCAACTGAATCAGTGGCACCACCTGAAACAGAGCAACCTAGCGGAGGAGAAATGCTATTAGAAAATTAAATGTATATCTCTCATAATTTTACATAAATACCATATCTGCGAATATTTTTTTAAAATTCGCAGATACTACAAGAATGGAAGAGAGAAAAAATAATGTTTGGAAATTAACAAGTGATTTTATTATTTATAGTATATTGGGCTACTGCATAGAAACTATATATGCCATTTTTACGAAAGGAACATTGGAAAGTAGACAGAGTTTTCTATATGGTCCATTTTGTGCTATTTATGGTGTAGCAGCTGTTTTTATGATTTTGTTGCTAAATCGGATATAAAAATCAGATATCAAAACTTTATATTGGTGGAGTGGCTATTGGATTAACCGTAGAATATATAGCAAGTTACTTAGGAGAAGTCATTTTTCATGCAAAATGGTGGGATTATTCAGATGCTTTTTTGAATGTTCATGGTAGAATATGTTTGTTTTATGCTGTTATATGGGGACTATTAGCTGTTATCTTAATTCGTTATATGAACCCGAAAGTTAATAAATTGGTAGATAAAACGAAAAATATTGCTAATATAAAGTTATTGAAATGTTTGATGATTTTTGTTATGGTTTTTATGATTTTTGATAGTATCATTACTGCGTATGCATTAAAAGATTTTGTTGGAAGAATTGCTAGTGAATATCATTTAAATGTTTATGAAAACGAAAATAAAAATAGAAAAGAACAAGTGAATCAATGGGCATCATTTTTTTCAAATGAAAAAATGTTAAAAATTTTTCCTAATATTGGTATTACCACAGCAGATGGAAAATTTATTTATGTTGGTAGTATTTTAAGTAATGTAAAAAATTACTATTTTAAATTTGAATAATGAGTTGCTAAACGATTATTATCACGTTATGGGTTTATAGGTAAAACCTAATGATAAAAAAACCTAAATATAGGATATAGGGAGCATATGGATTATCATATCCTAATTGTATCAATCATATGACTAAAAAAAGTATTGCAAAAAATTATGCATATAATTTGGTGTATCAAGTTTTAATTTTAATATTGCCACTTATTACAACCCCATATCTTTCAAGAGTATTGGGAGCGGAGGGAATAGGTATTTATAGTTATACTTATTCTATTGTTACATATTTTGTGTTGTTTGGTTCTTTAGGGGTAGCTTTATATGGACAAAGAGAAATTGCTTATGCACAGGAAAACGTTACCGTAAGAAAAAAAGTATTTTTAGAAATCGTATTATTTCGATTTTTAACTGTTTTTATTGCCATCATTGCATATTATTTTGGTTTTATGCGAGGGCAACAGTATCAAATATATTATAAAATTTTGTTACTTGAGTTAATAGCAGCTGCATTTGATATTAGTTGGTTTTTTCAAGGTATGGAGGAGTTCAAAAGAACAGTCACAAGAAATGTACTAGTAAGAATTTGTAGTGTGACACTTGTGTTTTTATTGGTTAAAACGCAAGAGGATTTAGCAAAATTTACTTTTATTTATTCTTTAGCTGATTTAATAGGAAATTTATCTTTATGGTTATATTTACCAAAGTATATAAGAGGGGTAAAAGTAACCAATATACATATTTTTCAACACCTTCCACAAATTGTATTATTATTTATTCCACAAGTAGCAAATCAAATTTATAAAGTATTAGATACCACTATGATAGGAAATATTATAACAGATAAATCAGAAGTCGGTTTTTACGAGCAGGGGCAAAAAGTCATTCGCTTGTTATTAACTATAGTAACTTCTTTAGGAATTGTTATGGTTCCTAGAATGGCAAGTACATTTGCTAGTGGTAATAAAGAGAAAATGAGTCAGTATATAAAAGCATCTTTTCAATTTGTATTTTTTTTATCTTTTCCTATTATGTTTGGTATTATAAGTATTGCAAAAGACTTTGTTCCTCTTTTCTTTGGGCAGGGGTATGATAAAGTGGTTATATTAATCAACATTATTAGTCCTATATTAATTTTAATGGGAATTACCAATGTAATTGGAACACAATATTTATTACCAACAAAGCGTCAAAAAGAATATACTATTTCTGTATTTGTGGGATTAATTGTTAATTTTATTCTAAACTATATATTCATTCATAAATGGGCAGCTATAGGAGCTTCTATTGCTACTGTATTGTCGCAGCTTGTAGTAGATATAATACAAGCACAATATATTAAGAAAGAAATTAATATCGCAAATATGTTAAAATTAAGTTATCATTATATATTATCAGCTACTATTATGTTTATTGTTTGCTTGGGTGTAAAGGCTTGTATCAATTTCAAAGTAATACAATTCGCCATTCAAATAATAGCGGATAATTTAGAATATAATGTAGCACAATTGACTTCTATTATATCTATTGTTGCGCAGGTTTTAATAGGTATTGCGGTTTATGTAGGAATGTTAATTTTATTACAAGATGAGTCTATTTCTATATGTTTGCAAAAATTAAAAAAACATTTTGACCACGAAACTTTAAAAGAGAAGCAATAGACACGAAGGAGTGTTACAAATATAAAATAGATAAAAGACAATATAGCGTCACTAATAAAGTGACGCTATATTGCGGTAGCAAAAAGATGCAAGTGCCATGCCCTGGTCTGAACATGGCACTGAATTTATGGTTTCACAATAATGTTATCTCCTGTAATATCTGAATCGGAATCCTGTCCATCTAGTATTAACTGCTTATCACTTTCCGATTTAACTGTAATTGTAACTTGGCTCGAAAAGCTTTGATTTCCAAAGCTTGAAAGATGTCCATTGAATATAATAGAACAGTTATATGAACCATATAATCCACCGTTTTCAACAATAGATGTTGAAACTGGAAAAATGAATTCTTTAATTCTGGATTCCTTAAAAGCATCATATCCAACAGTCGTTACACCATCAGGAATAATAAAAGAGGTTTTTTCTGACGGACATTTAATAATTTTTTTCATATCCTTTGTCATTAATACACCATCTAATGAAGTCATATAAGGATTATTACTATCAACAGTGATGGATTTCAGAGCAACACAATATCCAAATGTATCACCGCTTAATTCACGAACAGATGAGGAAATACTAACCTGTGTCAATGAGTCACAACTGTCAAAACATCTACCTGAAATTTCAGTAAGACCGCTCAGGTAATGAGATTTCTTTAAGGGAATAACATTGGTCGAAGCATGCGTAACCAATATTTTTCAAACCATATGGAAGTGATATGGAAATTAAATCCTCACAAAGTTCAAATGCTTGCTTACCAATTTCTTCTATGGAATTCGGAAGAAGAATATTCTGGATTGTTTTACAACTGTTAAAACAATAATCATGTATTTTTTTTACTTCATTTGGCACAATAATGGTACTAATATTATAAAAACCATACCCATTAAAATTAAGCTCCTCCACATTAGCATTATTAATTTTATTAGGAATCACTAATGTTCCGGTTATATCACCTAAATGAATTCCTGCCATTTCTTCATAATACACACTGCCATTTTCACTATAATCCGTATTAATTCCCGTTATCGCATGTGTACTAGAATCAAAGATAAACAATTCCTCTGGAGCATACTCCAATGTTTCTGTTTCTGTGACATTCCCATTATTATCATAATGATATAATTTCACATTTTTACCATCACCAGTATCTTCTGCTGCTAAATAACCATTCTCTGTTGTTGTTGCAGATAACCCTTTTTGTTGTAGTGCTCTTGCATAAGCATCTCCACCTTCATAATTTGCCATGAAGTTATCCATTTGCCATTGTTCTTCTGCTTCTGCTTCTTTATATTTCGTTACTGCATCTTGTGCTCTTGTGATAATTCCATTGTCTCCTAATACTAAACTGATACTCACACCTGCTAGAATTAATAAAACGATTATGGTTACTACTAAAGCCACTAATGTAATACCGTTTTGTGCTTTTCTTATGTTCATTTGTATCTCCTTTCGTTACTTATTCTAATTTGTAACTTATCTATTAAACTATTGTACAAAAAAATTGTTAAAACAAGAATAAGAAGTTACGTACTATTATGTACTAAAACATATCTATTGTTTGTACTATATATTATTTTAAAAATATATGCAAGTGACATATATAATTTGTATTCTAATTGTAATATTTGTTACAAAATTGTATCAACTTAAATACAAAATCGTGAAAGTCTTAATTAAAATAGAAAATAATATAGAAAAAAGAATTCTTGCATTTCTTCTGATATTTTCATTGCAAGAAATGAGAATTCTTTTAAAAAAGTTCCTTCTTTTTGTGATACTATTTTATGATACTATTGACTAAATAGTTAAGTACCTTAAAAATAAAATGGAATAATTAGTTTGCTGAAAATTTTTGTTTAGCCGCATCAATTTTTTGTTGTTCTGCAATTTCTGCTTTATACCAACCTTTTTCGGCCATTAAATTGTAAATTTTGTTTTGAATATTTAATGATTCATTTAAAGCACATTTAAAAGTTTCATGTACTTCAGCAGTGGTTGATTCAATTGTTCCATGAAGATATAAATCACAAATACCTTTAACAATTAACAATTCTTTTTCCATTAAGTCTCTGTCTTCCATAAACTTCCTCCTTATAATAGATTTAAAAATTTGTTATACATTTCGGTATGCGTTTTTGATAATTCTGCTATATAAGCAGAAAGTGTAGGATCTTGCAATTGAGCAGATGTTTTTGAACAACATGATTCCATAAATTTTTCATGTCCTAAAGCATCTTCAACATATAAAAGTTCTTTACTTGTCATATTTAATCACCTCTAGCAATAGTATTGCCATAAAAATTTTTTCTATACGGAAAAGATAGAAAATGACACATTTTTTTCCAATATGGATAGGATATAACAAGACACTATGAAAATAAAACAAACAAAATTAAAAAAATGGGAGGAAAATAAAAAATGAGATGTTATATGATGAGCGAAACAAATGATTATATCATACACTTTAATAATATTTTGTGCCAAATGGCGGATAAAATGCTTTCTGCTAAAAAAAATAATAATATCACGCTATACTTTATAGAATGTATGGTTCCACACCATCAAGCTGCTATCAATATGTGTGAAAATTTATTATGCTTTACCCATTATCCAGCATTAGAACAAGTGGCACATGGAATTATACAAATGCAAACGAAAGGCATAGAACAGATGATAGAAATTGCTAAGACAACGCCAGATTGTTTTAATCAAAAAAGAGATGTTTTCTGCTATACAGACGATTATTTAAGGATTACAAATCGAATGATTTGTCGTATGCGTAACAGTTTAAAATCTAATAATATAAATTTAAATTTTGTTTCTGAAATGATACCACATCATGAAGGGGCTATTGCTATGTGTCATAATCTATTACAGTATTGTATTGACCCAAGACTAAGAAAAGTAGCAGATACCATTATTCAAGAGCAAAGTGAAGGGGTAAGGCAGTTACAACAAATACGTACAAATTTATGTGAATAAAATTTATGATTCATTTTTGAATATTCAAGAAAATATATAGACAAAAGAAAAAAATTCATGTAAAATATAACTGTTAAAATGGAACTAATAAATGGAGAAAGGAAAACAAAATGAGAAATAGTACAATAGATGAAGAAATTAGAGAAGAAAGAGAACAAATGAAAAGATTAAGAGCAGCAAGAAATAAAAAGAAAAAAAATAGAAGAGGTAAAAGAAAAGAAAATAAAAAGCAAAAACCTAATATACTGATAACAAAAATTGCTACAATGTTATTTAACTTAGGAACGATAGGATTAATAATTTTACTATTTTTACTATATGGACCTTTTTCAGGATTTAGAGAGTGGCTTGTTACAACCGCTATGACAACTATGACGCATCAATATTTTGCTACTTGGTTTTATGATGAAGACACCATTCAATATATATTAAATAAGAATAAAGTTATAGAAACAGATGAAATAACAGATGCGGATTCTATTACTATAGGAGAAAATGCTAAATCTCAAGAATATGAAAATGAATATGAACAACAGATTTTAGAGAGAGAGGAAGCTAACAATGATTACAAAATTATAGAAATTAATGAAAAGAAATTTGAGGGTTATTTAGTAGCGGTGTACGACTCTTCAAGAATACAAACGGTTGTTACAAAAAATATAGGTAAATCTGGACAATATTTAACTAAAATGGCAAAAGATAACGATGCGTTAATTGCGATTAATGGAGGAGGGTTTAATGATCCGAATTTTAATAGTACTGGTGGCTCTCCTTTGGGCATTACAGTAACAAAAGGAAAATATGTAACAACAGAGTCTTATAATGGATCTGGCGGTATTATAGGTTTTACAGAAGAAAACAAATTAGTATTAGGAAAAATGTCTGTATCAGAGGCAAAAAGAAAAGGTATTCGTGATGCTGTAACTTTTGGACCATTTTTAATTGTAAATGGTAAAGCATCAAGTGTGGTAGGAAATGGTGGCTGGGGTACAGCTCCAAGAACTGTTATTGGCCAAAGAAAAGATGGAATTGTATTATTTTTAATTATCGATGGTAGAACTGTTTCAAAACCAGGAGCAGACATGGATGATTTAATTGAAATTATGCAAAGATATGGTGCCTATAATGCAGCTAATTTAGATGGAGGTACTTCTAGTGTTTTAGTTGTTGGCGATACTATTGTTAATGATCCAATTGATAGTACAGGTGCTCATAAAACAAGACCTATTGCAACTGGATTTATTGTAACAAAAGACGATAGCGATAATAGCGATCATACCATTGTAAAAGATAAATTACTTGAGAGGTAAAGAAAATGAGGAAATTGTTTTTTAAAAAGAATAAATGTATGAAACAAAATCATTTTCAAAAGGAATTGAATCAAGAAGTTTCTAAAATGTTAGATGGATTCTTTAAAGATGATATGATTGTTCCAAATGATTTTAATGAGTTTGAAAAGGAGATTGACAATTTAGTTATTCATACTATAGAAAATGATGAGATAGATAGAAAAGGTGATAAAAAAATGATGAAAAATAAGTGGAAACGTAAAAAATTTATAAAATAGAAAGTGTTAGAGGAAAAATATATGCCAGATTTTGCAATATTCACAGGAAATACAAAAAAAATCTTAAAAAAGTTTAAAAATAGCAATATTCTTTTGATATATGTTATATTGGTTGCTATTTTTATGGGAATCATCCTAGCAAGTGCAGTACTATTTTATTTTCATGAACAAAATAGCACAGTTATACAATCTGGTGTATTTATTAAAGGAATTAATGTTTCCGGTTTAACAAAAGAAGAAGCTATTCTCCTTGTTACAAAGGAGTTACAAGATCAGATGAATGATCATATTGTGCTGACTTATAAAAATAATGAATATTATTTAGAAGTAGAGCAAATTGAAGCAAAATTTGATATTGAATCATCTGTTACTTTTGCTTTATCTGTGGCAAAAAGCGGAAACTTTTTTCAGGATATGCAAGAATATGTTAGTATACTTATGAGAAAAATTAACATTGAACCGGTACTCACATATAATGAAGAGGCATTAGATAAATATTTAAAGAATATTGAGGCAAATTTGCCAGACCAATTAGAACAAAGCAGTTATTATATAGAAGATGATACATTAGTTATTACAAATGGTGTAAATGGTGCAGGTATTTATATGGATGAATTAAAAGAAACCATTATTCATGCCATACAAGATATTAGTTATACGAAACGTTATATTTGTATTCCAACTTATATTCAATATCCTGATGCTATTGATGTAGATGCAATTCATGATGAAATTTACCGTCATGCAGAAAATGCATACTTTACAACAGAACCATATGCAGTATACGCGGAAGTAATAGGAATTGATTTCGATACAGAAAAAATGAAAGAAAAAATTGATCGTCAAAAAGATGCAGAGGAATATACAATAGATTTAGATTATACTGTTCCAGAAGTTACAGTAGATGATATTGGAATGGAAGCTTTTCCAGATAGACTTGCTACATTTTCTACCAATTATGCAATTACGAATAGAGATAGAACTATCAATTTAACATTAGCTTCTCATAAAATTAATGGTACAGTGGTTATGCCAGGCGAAACCTTTTCTTACAATAAAGTGGTAGGAAAGAGAACTATAGCAGCAGGTTATAAGGAAGCTGCTATTTATGAAAATGGACAAGTTTCTTCTGGATTGGGAGGAGGTATTTGTCAGATATCTACGACATTGTACAATGCTGTTGTAGCTGCCGATATGGAAATTGTATCTAGAAGAAATCATATGTTTGTGCCTTCTTATATAACGGCTGGAAAGGATGCCACAGTTGTGTGGGGATCAACGGATTTTAAATTTAAAAATACAAGAGATTATCCTATTAAAATCACATCATCTGTTGAAAATGGTGTAGCTTCTGTTAGTGTGTATGGGTTGAAAAAGGGAACAGAATATAATATATCGATTGAAACAAAAACCATTAAAAAAACAAGTAAAGATATGGTAGTAGATGCTTATAAAGTTTATCGTCTAAATGGTGATATAAAACGAAGTGAAAAGTTATCCCGTGATACTTATCTAACACATTCAGAATAAAAAAGAAAAAGAAGAGGAAATTATGAGAATTAGGAGAAAAAAATGGGCAAAGGCAGAATTAGATAGTGCGCCATTTTATATAGATCATCCAGAAGCATTTAAAGGAAGATGGCATGAAAAATTTTCTAAAAATCAGCCGATTCACATAGAACTTGGCTGTGGAAAAGGAAGTTTTATTGCAAGTTTAGCTTCTATGCATCCTGAAATCAATTATATAGCGATTGATATGATAGAAGCAATGCTAGGACTTTCTAAAAGAAATATTGAAAAAGCCTATCAATTTAAAGTACCACATAATCTGTATCTAATAAGATGTAATATTGAACAGATTTATAATGTTATAGATCAAACAGATTTCATAGAGAGAATTTATATTAATTTTTGTAATCCTTGGCCTAAAAAGAAACATAATAAAAAACGCTTAACGCATCCGAAACAACTTGCTTTATATCGAAACTTTTTACAGGAAAATGGAGAAATTTATTTTAAGACAGATTCGGATATATTATTTGAAGATAGCCTATCGTATTTTACAGAAATGAATTTTGAAATTGTGGCTAAAACATATGATTTACATAAAGATACAATATTTGAATCTAATATAGAAACAGAACATGAAAAAATGTTTTCAGCAGAGGGAATACATATTAAAGCATTAATTGCTGTAAAAAAATAATTTATAATAGAATAAGATAAAAACGAGCAGATTTGTATACCTTAAGATTATTTTAAGGTTTTATATATACAATGCAAATGAATGGAAAAAAAGGAGGATAAAACTTTGATACAAGTAAAAAATGTAACGAAGAAATACGGTGATTTTTATGCTGTTAGAAATATTAATTTCGAAATCAAAGATGGAGAAATTGTAGGATTTCTAGGTCGTAATGGTGCAGGAAAGTCAACAACCATGAATATGATTACAGGTTTTATTGAACCTACAGAAGGAGAAATTATTGTTGGTGGCTATAATATAGATGCCAATCCGAAAAAAGTCAAAAGACAAATTGGTTATATGCCAGAAGGAACACCCCTTTATGCAGATTTAACGGTAAAAGAATTTGTATCTTATATGGCTGAATTAAAATTAATTCCTAGAAAAGAACGTAAAGAAGCAGTAAAAAAAGCCATTGAAAGTACTGGTCTAGAAAAAGTACAAAACAATCTAACTAAAAGTTTATCAAGAGGATATAAACAAAGAGTTAGTATGGCAGGTGCCATTGTTGGTAATCCCCAAATATTAATTTTAGATGAACCAACAGTAGGATTAGATCCAAAACAAGTTATAGAAATTAGAGAATTAATTAAATCATTTGGAAAAAATCATACAGTTTTGATAAGTTCTCATATTTTATCTGAAATTAATCAAATTTGTGAAAAAGTTATTGTAATTGATAAAGGAGAAATTGTTGCTGTTGATACACCAGAACATTTAGAAGCAGGAGCAACGGAAACAACAATTTTACATATAACAGTAGATGATATTAATAATGTATTTGAAACACTAAAAGATGAAATTACAGAGATAACAGAACTGACATTACAAAAAACAAATGAGGATAATAGTAAAGAATATGAGATTAAAACAAATGTAAAAACAGATATTAGAAAAATCATTTCTAAAACATGTGCTGAAAAGGATATTACGATTTTAGAGATGAGAAAAGAAGAAGCTTCTTTGGAAGATGCATTTATCAAATTAGTAGAAGATAGACCAGAATATAGCCAAAAAGAAGTAAAAAAGATGCAATATGAAAAGGAAATTGAAGAAATAAGAGAGGAAGAACGTATACGTAAAGAAGAGAAGGCCAATAGAAAGCAAGCAAAAAAAGAAGAAAAGGCACGTAAAGAAGCCAATAAAGAAATGAAAAAAGAAGCAAAGCAAGCAAAACAGAAAGAACAAGAAAATAAAAAGGAAAAAGGAGGAGAGGCATAATGTTTGCAGTAATGAAAAAAGAGTTTAAAAGTTATCTGTTGACACCAATAGGCTACATTTTTATTGGATTATTTTTATTAATGTTTAGTATATTTTTCTATTTAAGTGTATTTAGTAGCCGAGTAGTCAATTTTGAGTATTTATTTTATAATGGTGCAACCATTCTTACTTTTGTCACACCAGTTTTAACAATGAGAATGTTTGCTGAAGAAAGAAGAAACGGAACAGAACAATTATTATTAACTTCTCCTAGAAGTATTACATCTGTTGTTTTAGGAAAATTTTTTGCAGCAGCTATTATTATGCTAATAACGGAGGCATTTACTCTTATGTATTATGCCATTTTAAGATATTTTGGAAAACCATCCATTTTAGTTGCTGGAACAACTTTATTAGGATTTTTCTTACTAAGTTTAGCATATATTTCTTTCGGAATGTTTGCTTCAAGTATTACAGAAAATCAAATTGTTGCTTCTGTTTTAACGATAGGTGTCTTTATTGCTATGTGGTTTTTACCAGATTTTAATCAAATCTTTAGTATCTTTTCTTTAATTTACAAATTTGATAACTTTCCAAATGGTTTAATTAATATTTCAGAAATTGTTACTTTTGTTTCCTTCACAATTTTATTTATATTACTTACCATTATCATATTACAAAGAAGAAAGAGTATTAAATAGAAGGAGGGAGAAAAATGAAAAAGGAAAAGAATCAAAAGGAAAATAAAGCAAACGATGATCCAATACAGAATGAAAAAGTAAAATTAGGAGAAAGATTTTCCTTAACTATGAGAAAGAAATGGTTAGTAAATGGAACAAAAACATTACTAATTGTTGCCATTCTAGTAGCAATTTATATTGCTTTAAATTTATGGATACAAAACATTGATTTACCGAAATTTGATGTTACAGAAAATAAAATATACACATTATCTGATGCCTCTAAAAAGGCTGTGGAAAATTTGGATCAAGAAGTAAAAATCTATGCTTATGGATTTGAAGAAGATAGTTCTTTAATAGATCTTTTAAAACAATATCAAAAAGCAAATAAAAATATTTCTTATGAGATTTTAACAGAACAGACCAATTATCAAATGATCCAAGAGAACGATTTACAAGAAGGGTATTATGTTGTAATATTGGAATCAGGTAATAGTAAAAAGGTAATTGATGCTTCTAATGAATTTTCTTCTTATGACTTTACAACAGGACAACAAGTTGATATAACTGAACAAACAATTACTAATTCTATTTTAGCACTTAATGTAGAAAATAAACCCAAAGTATATTTTGTAGAAGGACATGAGGAATACTCAACATCAGAATTAACTGTACTAACAACTTATCTAAATAATGAAGCTTTTGAAACAGAAACAATTAACTTAGCGACGGCAGGAAGTGTACCAGAAGATTGTGATGTTTTAGCCATTATGTCTCCAACTACAGATTTTCTAGAAACAGAAAAAAATATGGTTTTGGATTATATTAACCGTGGAGGAAACATTTATTTTTCAATGGATGTTGTTTCTCAAACAACGGAATTACCTAATATTCAAGCAATTTTAGATGTATATGGTGTTTCTGTTGAAAATGGATATATTTTAGAACTTGGAGATAATGCAGCATTATCTAGCTCACCTAATATTTTTAAACCACAGGTATCAAGCTCTAATGATATAACGGCAGATATTTATACAGATAGTTATATGTGGTTAGTGTATTCAGCCAGACTAAAATTTTTAGAGGATGATGCATTACAAAGTTTAAATGTTACAAAAGAAGATTTATTAACTTCGACGGATAAAGCTGCATTTGTGAAAAGTCTTGATATGGATATGACAACAGCAGCACAAAATGCGGAGATTGGCAAATCAACTATCGCATCTATTGTAACTAAAACAATTGCAAATGCAGATCCTGCAGAAACTGCAGAGGATGTATCAACAGAGGGAGAAGAAACAGCAACAGATACAGCAGCCAGTTCAGAAGAAGTGGCAAATTCTATTACATCTAACTTAGTAATTTCTGCATCTGGTAGTTTCATATCAGATTATACAGTGTCTGCGTTAGATCAAAATTATCCATTATCTTATTTAGGAAGTAATAAAGACTTTGTTATTAATGCTATGGCGAAACTTGGTGAAAAAGAAAACACTTTAACGATTCGAAAAGATATGGCAAATTCTACTTATACACCTACAGATATGCAAAACAAAATTGTATTAAGCATTATCTTTATTGTACCAGTAGTTATTGTTTTAGTAGGAATTGTAATAGCAAGATTTAGAAGAAAAAGAAAATAATAAAAATAGGATTAGACAAGTAAGAATTTTTATATTAGCAGTAGTTTCAAAATTTACATAATTTCATAAACTATAATAAGAGTATACATAATCATGTATACTCTATTTTTATAAAAATAAATAGGAAAGTCTTTTTAGGCTTCCTATTTTATTCTATGATAAATAAAAGGAAAGGAGAGTAAGATGAGTTTAGAAAATAAAAATATTGGTTATGCCTTTACAGGTTCATTTTGTACATTTAGAAAGAGCATAGAACAATTAAAAAAACTGGTAGAAATTGGTGCTAATATTGTTCCGATTATGTCTTATAATAGTTATCATTTAGATACGAAATTTGGTAAAGCGAAAGATTTTATTACAGAAATTGAAGAAATTACACAAAACAAAATTATTCATACCATACCTGATGCAGAACCAATTGGTCCTAAAAAAATGTTTGACATATTAATCGTAGCACCTTGTAGTGGTAATACTATTTCTAAATTAGCGCATGATATTATTGATGGCCCTGTTACCATGGCTGTAAAGTCGCATTTAAGAAATGAAAAACCAGTAGTTATTGCTATATCTACGAACAATGGATTATCTGGTAATGCAGAAAATATCGGTAAACTTCTTAATAGACGTCATTATTATTTTGTTCCATTTAAACAAGATAATCCCATTACAAAACCAAGATCTATTGTATTTGATCCAACATATATTAGAAAAACATTAGAATATGCAATAGAAGGAGAACAAATACAACCTATATTATTATGAATATAATAGAATGATATTGAGACTGTTATCTAAAACAAAAATGAGATACAATTTTAAATGGAAATATTGCAAAATTACTTTTCCTTATGATATAATTTTCTAATAAAGAAATTTGAAAGATAAGGAAAAGAAGAGATATGTTTGTAGAACATGATTTTTATATTGGGTTTAGAGATATTAATAGTAGAAAGGAATTAACCAATAGTAGTATGCTAGCTGCTTTGGAAGATACAGCGGGAGAACATTCTTTTAAAGCAAATAATAGTCTAAGTGATGAGCATTCATGGGTTTTGCTTAATTGGAAAGTACGTATATTAAAAAGACCACAATATCATGAAACACTTACTATAAAAACTTGGTCAAGATGCATTGATAAATTTTATGCATTTCGTGATTTTCAAGTATATAATCAAGAACAAGATCTTGTTTGTATAGCCACTTCAAAATGGATATATTTTGATCTTAAAAAAGGAAAAATTATCAAGGTTCCTCCAGAAGTAGGAAATGCTTATCAAACAGAACATGTTTCTGTTTTTCCCGAAGAGGAAAACCAATTTTTAAAACTAAAATTACCAGAAACATATGAAAAAAGTATGGAATTTAAAATAACGAGAAATATGATAGATACCAACCATCATTTACACAATATTTATTATTTAGATATTGCTAAAGAAATTATACCGGAAGAATATATTTCAAATCAGGAATTTGATAATTTCGAAGTAATCTATAAAAAAGAAATAAAGTATGGTGATACTATAAAAGTATTTTATACGAAAGAAAAAGAAAAACATATTGTAACAATAAAAAATAATGATGAAACTGAAACGCATGCGATAATTATTTTAGAAGAATTGTAATACTATATTATTAAAAAAGGTATATTATACAAAAATAAGTAAATAAAGAATAACTCTTTTATTTTAACAAATACTAAACCATAAAAGAAAGTTTTAAGTAATGTTTTTATTTCCGCTTAAAGCTAAATGAATTTAGTATATAAAGTAAAGGAGTTTTTTATGTTTATACCAGATGCTATTTATTATGAGCCTAATGTACAAGAATATGAATTAGGGAAAAAGTTATTACGTCAATACAAAGAACAACATATTCCCTTGATTGCTATTGAAAATCATAATAATATACCAGAGATGCGAGCACAACAGAATGAGGCTTTCCCTAAGATGAAACAACATTTGATTATAGGAACCCGTAAAACACAAAAATTTGAACCAAATCATAAAACGTCAGATTTCTTAGTTCCTTACACTTCATCAGGTTGTATTGCAATGTGCTTATATTGTTATTTAGTCTGTAATTATAATAAATGTGCCTATTTACGTTTATTTGTCAATAGAGAGCAATTACTAGATAAAATTATTCAATATTCTTTAAAAAGTGAAAAGGAATTCGTTTATGAAATTGGAAGTAATAGTGACTTAATTTTAGAAAATACAATAACAGGAAACTTAACGTGGACAATTGAGAAATTTGCGAAGGAAGGTAAAGGAAAATTAACTTTACCAACAAAATTTAGTTTTGTAGAGCCAATTTTAACTTTACAACATCAGGGAAAAACAATTATCCGAATGAGTTTAAATCCTGAAGAGATTATTCGTAAGGTAGAATTTGGAACAGCAAAATTAAAAGATAGAATACATGCCATTAAGCAACTATATGAAGCAGGATATCCAATAGGCATTTTAATAGCGCCGATTGTTATGGTAGAAAATTGGAAGGACTTATATGAAGAGTTATTAAAAGAATTATCAGCAGAATTAGATGAAGAACTAAAAAAAGGATTGTCATTTGAATTTATTTTTATGACATATAGTTTTGTTCATAAAATGATTAATAAAGATGCTTTTCCAGCTGCTATAGATTTATTTAATCCCAATATGATGACAGGTAGGGGAAGAGGAAAATATATGTACCGAAAAGAAATTAAAAGGGAGGGAGAAATATTTATACGAGGAATAATGGAAAAATATTTTCCCCAAAGTGAGATAGCGTATATTGTATAGTGTTATTTGACAAAAAAATAAAAATACTTTATACTATAAATAAGCGATTAGTGTTTTAAAACGATAAAAACTACTAATAGGAGAAATAAAATATGGACTCTGAAAAATTAGCAAGACTAAGCAAAAAAAAAAGCAGAAAGACTATAGAAGGAATGTTAGATGAAGAAATATACGAAATGATATGTAATGAAAAAAATTCATCTTATAGCTTGGAGCTTCGTTTTGTAAAAAATCTATTAAAGAGTTATTTAGAATCTGTACCAGACGTGTTAGAATATAGAAAAAATGCTATTGATGATGCTATGATACAGGAAAGTGATGGATATTTAAGAAAATACCAAAAAAATATTAAAGAACAATTGGAAAGTTTAAAATCAGAAGCAATTAAAACTGGTATATCAATGGATAAAATGGCGTCTGATTTATCTATAATGGAACAAGAGGAATTTAGTACCAGAAAGAAGAATGGAGAAAAGTTTTACGATTTAGAAAGTGGAGAGTTTATAGGCATAACTGAAGATGTGAGTGAAACTGGAGAAGTAACTGGTTATACTGATTCAGGAAAAGCTATAAAAACTAATATAAAATATTTGATACCTTTTGGTATAAAAAATTTAGAATTAAATTCCCCAAAATTAACTCCAGACAATATTGCAGTTGCAACAGAAAAAATAACGATAAAAAATATAAAAGAAGGAGTTAATCTACTTAGAGCAAAATCAAAATTATTATTTAAAGAAAGTAAAAAACCATCAAAAGAAGATTAAACAAAACAGGTGAAATAAATGGATAAATATATGATGGAAACACTTGCCGAGGTAGATATGGTACTCAGTTTAAAAGAAACATCAAGCAGAATTAAGAGAAAAGTATAATCCCGATGAGATTTAAAAAAGAGTAGATGGTAATTTTATCATTTACTTCTTTTTTTGTTGACTTAAACAAAACAAGATGATACAATACAAATACAAGAACCTATGTTCGTATTAAACTAAGGGGTTTTATATGGAAAGAAAAATATTACATGTTGATGTTAATAATGCTTTTTTATCATGGACAGCAGTACATATGTTAAAAAATGGTGCAACAATTGATATTAGAACAATTCCTTCAATTATTGGACGGAGATGAAAGAAAACGTTCAGGAATTGTTCTTGCCAAAAGTCCTATTGCTAAAAAAATGGGTGTTGTTACAGGAGAACCGATTTATTTTGCTAAGAAAAAATGTAATACATTAGCCGTATATCCAGCTAATTTTGAAATTTTCCATAAAGCTTCTAATGATCTTTATCAATTATTATCTAAATACACAGATAAAATTGAGAGATTTAGTATTGATGAATGTTTTTTAGATATGACATATTCTATTAGGCATCAGAATTTAGAACAAATAGCAAAGGAAATTCAGTCTCGTATAGAAAAAGAATTAGGATTTACAGTTAATATAGGTATTTCAAGCAATAAACTGTTAGCTAAAATGGCATCTGATTTTGAAAAGCCTAATAAAATACATACACTTTATGAGTATGAAATTGAGGATAAAATGTGGCCTTTACCAATAACAGAGTTATTTATGTTAGGTAAGAAAACAGTACCCAAACTATATCATATTGGCATAAAAACCATAGGGGATTTGGCAAAAGCAGATGAGGAATTTATTATAAAGCGATTTGGAAAACATGGCAAGATGATGTGGGAATATGCGAATGGAATTGACGATTCAGAAGTAATTTATGAAGAAGAATTGCCAAAAAGTATAGGAAATTCCGTTACACTTCCTAAAGATTATACACAAATAGAAGAAATTTATAAAATACTTATGGTATTAGTAGAACAAGTGTCATATCGTTTACGAAAACATCATTTGTATGCTAATACCGTACGAGTACAATTACGCACAAAAAATTTCTTTGACTATTCACATCAAAAAAAATTATCTTATCCAACATCTTCTACAAAAGATATATTAGATATAACAAAATATATTTTATATCATATGTATCAAAATGAACCAATTCGATTAGTAGGGTTAACGGTTGATCATTTAGAAGATTATACAAAACAGGGAACACAGATTTCTTTATTTCATAAAAATGAAAAACAAGAGAAAATCGATCAAGTAATGGATGATTTAAGAGGAAAATTTGGTTATCATGTAGTGACAAGAGCAGGAGAGTTAGAAGTTCAAGAAATGGCAGAAGAAAAGAGCAAAAAAATACAATAAAATCATATAAGAATATTTTTATAAATTAGAAAGAGGATTATTTTCAACAGCGTTACGAATTTGTTCATTATCAACATGTGTATATATTTCTGTTGTAGAAATACTTTCATGCCCTAATAACTCTTGTAAAGCACGAATATCAACATTTCCATATTTGTACATTAGAGTAGCAGCAGTGTGTCTTAGTTTATGTACAGAATATTTATCGGCTTTTTCAATGCCTGCTATTTTCAACTCTTGTTTTACAATATATTGTACAGTTCTATTACTAATACGTTTTTTTTGCTCACTTAAAAACAAGGCATCTTTTGCATTATGTTTGATGGCATCGTGTGGTCTTACTTCTAAATATTGATGAATGGCTTTCATACAAGCTTTATTTAAATAGATTGTTCTTTCTTTATTACCTTTACCAATAACAGTTAATTTCTCATTTTCAAAATCAATATCACTTAAATTAATGCCTACCAATTCTGATAAACGCATACCACAATTTAAAAGTAATGTAATAATGGCAAAATTTCTTTCAGAATTATTATGATTTCCATGTCCTTTAGTATCGTGAGAAGCAGTGTCTAAAAGTGTTTTGCTTTGATCTAATGTTAAATATTTAGGCAATCTTTTGCCTAGTTTTGGACTTTCTAAATCTTGAGCAGGATTCATTGGGATGAGTTTCATTTTATTACATAAATATTTAAAAAATACTCTGATACTAGCTGTTTTTCTTGCTAAAGTAGCAGGTTTGCTAGCATATTCGCTTTTTAAGTATCCCAAAAAAGCATGAATATCTTGTAAAGTAATTTGTTTTACAGTATCCAAAGTCATATCATTAATCACAATAGTTTTAATAGCTTTTTCCTCTTGAATATTTGTCATTTTATACTTAAATTTAATAAATTTTAAAAAATGTGCAATATCATAGTTATATTCTTTAATAGTATTTGCAGATTTATTAAGAATAGTAGAACTGTAAGAGAGAAAATCATTTAAAAACTCTGGATTATCAATGGATTGAATCATATTGGGTTTACTCCTTTATAAATGATAGAAAAGTATACACATATACTTTTATTTATTATATATATAATTTGGCAAATTTACAAGAAAAAGAACAAATTTTGATACAAATTAGATACAATCTTATGCTATAAAAATGGTATAAAGTTTTTATGGAGGTATCAATGGATTTTGTATCAAATGAAGGAAAAAAAATAGAAATACAGGTGGGTAATGATATTTATCTGAGACATGCAATTAAAACTAGATTTATAACATCAAATGACAATTATATTGATATTATCAAAGAGTATAAAAGAAAAAGAAAACATTACCAAAGTCAGTTATGAACCGTGGCACTGGCGCTATGTTGGTATAGAAAATGCTAGAAAGATGAATGCATTAGACATGTGTTTGGAAGAATATGTAACATATTTAAAAAAAGATTGATTATTTTTTATGAATCTTTTTAAAATCACTTGTTTATCAAAAAGAAACCTTACAAAAATGTAAGGTTATTTTTATAGATAGTGTGCTATAATAATGGGGGAGACTAACTATATGAATGTCAATAGTTTTTCTCAAAAAATTTAAAAAAATTAGTACATTGAAAAAGTGCATGACA
>CANQTX010000023.1 GCA_947626885.1 uncultured Clostridia bacterium
TTGTGAAATTGGAACAAAAAAAGCAGTAAATATAATTTGTGATTATATAGAAAAGACAAGGAGAATTACAAAAAATTCGATTAAAGAATCAATAAAAGAAAATGAATGACCTTTTCAACAAATTACAACTTATGTAAGTAAAAAATTTTAGAAAACTTTAGTATATTAATTGATAATAGTTGATTTATGGAATCATTTATAATATGATATAAATAATTGATTACATAGTAATTTATTATTTAAAGGAGGAAAAAATGAAAAGCTTTTTAAAAAAATCAGGATGGACAGATATGTTAGTATCTCTAGTATTTGCTATTATTGGCATATTTATGATAACAAAAACAGATTTAGCACTTAAAATAATATCTTATATTTTAGGCGGAACGTTTATTCTTATAGGAATTATCAAAATTATTGATTATTTCCTATCGAAGGGAAAATATGATTTTTATAATTATGATATGATTTATGGAATGATTGCTATAATTATTGGACTAGTTACCATATTTTGTAGTGGTTTAATTGAATCTATGTTTAGAATTATAATAGCGCTTTGGATAATATATAGTGGACTTGTAAGATTATCATTATCATTAAAATTACATACAGCAGAAATAAGTATATGGAATGTATCACTCATATTATCAATAATAATGATTATTGGTGGTTTATACATGTTATTACAAAATGGAGCATTAATTACGACAATAGGAATCCTTATGCTAATGTATGCAATTATTGAGTTAATAGAAAGTACAATTTTTATAAAATATATAGATGAATTATTATAGTACCGTTTTGAAATAGAGAAAGGATAATAAATATGAAACATTTTAGTAAGATGATACAGGAAAAGTATAAAGAAACTAAAAAAAGCTCATTATTAGTATATTTAATATTAAGAGTTTTAGTCATCATATGTATGGTATTACAAATTTTGAGAGGAGATTGGAATAATGCTGTGTTATGTTTTTTCTCATTAATTCTATTTACAGTACCATCTCTAATCCAATATAAGTTAAAAATAACATTACCAACGGTATTGGAAAGTATCATTTACTTATTTATATTTGCAGCGGAAATATTAGGAGAAATCAATAATTTTTATGGAATTATTCCCCATTGGGATACTTTACTTCATACATTGAATGGATTTTTAGCAGCAGGTGTGGGATTCTCGTTAATTGATTTATTGAATAAAAATAGCAAAAATATTAGTTTATCTCCATTATATGTAGCCATTGTTGCATTTTGTTTTTCAATGACCATAGGCGTTTTATGGGAGTTTTTTGAGTATAGTGCAGATACATATTTAAAATTAGATATGCAAAAAGATAGAATAGTTTCAAGAATAGCATCAGTAGAATTAGATCCACAAAAAAATAATAATCCTATTGTCATAGACAATATAGAGTCAACACAAATAAATTCAAAAGATGGGACAACAGTGATACAAGGGGGATATTTAGATATAGGTATCAATGACACAATGAAAGACTTATTTGTCAATTTTATAGGTGCTGTATGCTTTAGTTTTATTGGGTATTTGTATATAAAAAATAGAGAAAAATATAAATTTGCAAGTAATTTTATTCCCACTAAGAATTCACTATAAGATTTAAGAAACTAATTGAGAGGTGTTGAAATGAATATTTTATATGGAAGTGGCAATAAAGCAAAAGTCAAAAATATACGAGATATTATCAAAACATGTGGATTAAATGTAGAATTATATACAATAGAAGATATAGGGTTTCATGATGAAATTGAAGAGAATGGGGTAACATTTGAAGAAAACTCTGCCATAAAAGCAAGAGCAATTTATAAATTTTGCGAAGAAATAGGTGTGAAAGATAAAATTATCGTAACAGATGATGCAGGCTTATGTGTTGATAAACTAAATGGAGAGCCAGGTGTTTATACAGGAAGATATGCAGGAGACCACCCAACACAGGAAGAGAATATTGGAAAATTATTGAAGAATTTAGAACCCTATCAAGATATGAAAGATAGAACTTGTAAGTTTGTATGTGTATTAACTGCTATATTGCCCAATGGAGAAATGTTAGTAGAGAGAGGAGAATGTAAAGGAACAATCGCTTTGCAACATGGAAAATTAGGAGGACTGACTTATAGTCCAGTCTTTATTCCTGATGGTTTTGATAAACCTATGGGAGATATGGATGAAGCAGAATATGCTTTAGTCCATAATCATAGAGATACAGCCATGAAACAATTAATGTATCGATTGCAAAAATTGGGATATTAAGTTTTTAAAAAATATGGAAAAATTTGTTGAAATAATAGAATAGATGTATTATAATAAGGGTCATAGAGTAGAGTATCAATCGTTAAGACCTAATAGACGGGAAGTTGCTATTAGGGCAAAACAGTCAGTTGCGTATCGATATTCGCATTCCGCTATGAAAAATAGTAAAAAGAACATGTACTTCTTTTTTGTAGCGTTAAAACTCTATAAAGAAAGGAGTATTTTTTATGAAAAAAAGTAAGAAGATTATTTTAGCAGCAATGCTTTTGGCATTGTTAATTATATTATCCAGATTTATATCAATAGAAACACAGTTTTTAGTGATTAGCTTTAGTTTTGTTCCTATTATGATGTCTGCAATTTGGCTAGGACCAAAATATAGTACTTTAATAGCAGTATTAGGAGATTTTATAGGGGCTATATTATTTCCATTTGGTACATATTTTCCAGGTTTTACAATTAGTGCAGGAATATCTGGATTTATATATGGTATTTGTTTATATCAAAAGGAAAATCAAGAGTTTAGTAATAAAAGTATATTACTACGACTTTGTCTTAGTAGTGTTCTTGTTTTAGGAATTGTGAATATACTAATTACTTCTTATTGGTTACATATGCTGTATGGCAATGCTTATCTTGTTATTATAAGCACAAGAGTTTTAACGCAAGTTATCATGTTACCAGTACAAATAATTACAATATATGTGTTATATAAATTTACTAAACCTATTATGGATAAATACTTATAGGAATAAAAAGGAGGCATGTTATGACATGGGATATACAGACATATTTTAATCAATTTTTTAAGGGAACTAAAGATCCTTCTTTAGAGGCAATGCAATATTTTATGGACGTGTATCAAGACATAGAAAAAAATATGAAATTTATTCATATAGCAGGTACAAATGGTAAAGGGAGTTGTGTAGAAATGCTTTACCAAGTTTTAAGAGAACAAGGATACCGTGTAGGAAAATTTATGTCTCCGCATTTAGTACGATATAATGAACGAATATGTGTAAACGATGTTGATATAACAGATGATGAAATATGGGAGTTGATAAAAGAATTAGATATACATGTAAAAAAATATAATGAAACACATGTCCATGCTGTTACATTATTTGAATTTGAAACCATAATGGCACTAGTATATTTTTATAGAAAGCAAGTAGATTTTGTTATATTGGAAACAGGATTAGGAGGTTTATATGATTGTACCAATATTATTAGTGCACCACTTGTTTCTATTATTACTTCAATTGGATATGATCATATGGATATTTTAGGAAATCAACTTTCTGAAATTGCCTATCAAAAAGCGGGAATTATAAAAGAAAATTCTCATACAGTATTTTTTAAGCAAGAAGAGGAAGTAAATACTGTAATAGAGAAAGTATGCCAAGAAAAAAATAACCAATTACATATGCTAACAAAAGAGAATATTCAACAATATCATTATGATATGGAATTCCAATATTTTGACTATTTCAATTTAAAAAAAGTAGCCATTAATTTAAAGGGGAAAATGCAAGTATATAATGCAAGTATTTGTTTGGAAACCATTCATATATTAAATCAGTTAGGGTATACAGTAACAGAAAAAAGTATTAGAAAAGGAATGGTTTCAGTAATTCATAAAGGTCGTATGGAACAAATTTATAAAATGCCTTTGATACTATTTGATGGGGCACACAACGAACCTGCTATTAGAAATTTACAAAAAAATATACAAATGTATTATCCTTATCAGAAAAAATGTTACATTTTATCCATATTAAAAAGAAAAGATTACGAAACTGTTATGAAATTATTATTAGAAGATACAAATGCTAAATTTATCTTAACATCTGGAAATGATGAAGAAGAATTTGTAAAAAGTGAAATCTTATATGAGGTAGCGAAACGCTATAGAAAACAGGGACAAGATATTATACAACAAACGTTAGAAGAAGCCATTTCTTCAGTAATACAACAAAATCATAATATGGTACATTTTGTTGTAGGGAGTTTTTATGTGTATGGTAATGTTATAAAGAAAATAGAGGAAATAAATCATGTTAGAAATGAATCATGTTAGTTTTCATTATAAAGATGGAAAAAACATATTAGAGAATATTGATTTACAAATTGAACAAGGAGAGGTTGTTAGCATTATAGGAAATAATGGAGAGGGAAAGTCGACATTAGCAAGAATTATGGCTGGAATCTTAAAACCAACAGAAGGTAATGTAACAATTGACGGAATCAATGCATATGAAAAAAAACATTTTAAGAGCATTAGAAAAAAAGTAGGTATTGTCTTTCAGAATCCTGAAAATCAAATATTATTTAATAGTGTATATGACGATATGGCATTTGCATTAAATAATTTAGCATTAACCGATCAAGAAAACAGAATTAAAGATGCTTTAAAAAAAGTAGGAATGGAAGCATATGAAAAAGAAAATCCTTTTCAATTATCATTAGGACAAAAACAAAGAATTAATATTGCTAGTGTTTTAGCAGTAAACCCTAAGTATATGATTTTAGATGAGCCAACGACGATGATAGATGCGAATGGAAAACAGAAAATTTATTCCATTATGAGAAATTTAAAAAAAGAAAAACAAACCATCATTTTTGTAACAAATCATATGAATGAAATTTTATTATCGAATCGTATAATTATATTAAAGAATAAAAAAATTGATCACATTATTAAAAGAGAAGAATTATTTGAAAAACTAGAAGAATTAGAAAAACTCCATATTCAATTGCCAGACATGATACAATTTGTAAAACTATTACAACAAGGTGGTGTTCATATAAATTTACAAGAATATACATTAGAAGCGCTATCAAAAATCATTATTGGCAAAATCAAAAATAATAACTGAGATAACAAGGTATGAATCGATATAATTTTGTGATACAAGGAATAAATAAAAAATGAAAAATGTTATAAAATTTTTAAGTTTTATTGTATATTTAGTAATTTTATTTTATATAAAAGAACTAAAAATATTATTGCTACTAGTATTGTTACATTTTAGTTTTATATATGTTTTAAAAATAAATTTTAGGTTAGCAATAAAAAGATTAGCATGGCTATTGCCGTTTGTCATATTTACAACTGGAATTAATAGCATTATTAGTGGATATTTATATGGAATTTTTATTGGTGTTCGATTGTTAGCGGCATATACCATTACTTATATATTCATCAATTCGATTACAACGAGAGAAATGGCAGATACAATAGGAAAATTGTTATTTCCTTTAAAAATGTTACAAGTGGATGTAGAATCTATTACACTAATTATAGCAATATCTTTAAGTATTTTACCAATTATGTTAGAAGAGATTAAGCAAAAAAAATATGCAATAGAATCAAAAGGAATGCATCTTAGATGGAATCATATGCTAATTTTGCTAAAACCCATTTTTATTTCTATTTTAAATCGTACGAACGAATTAGAAAATGCCTTAATAACAAAGGGGTACGAAGAAGGATAAAATATAAGTCATACACATTAGTATGATTTATATTTTTAAGAAAAAACAAACAAATGTATTGACAAAAATTTGTTTTATTATATAATACTAATAACAAAAAAATGTTTGCTTTAAAAACAGGTTTATAGATATACCCTAAAATCTAAATTTATAAAGAAAAGGCAATAAAATAATTTGTCAAAGGTATAAAAAATGATCAATACATTACATATTAAAAATATAGGAATTATAGATGATATAAGTATTAATTTAAATGAAGGATTTAATGTATTAACAGGAGGAACCGGAGCTGGAAAAACACTTATTATAGGATCTTTGCAAATTCTAGCGGGTGGTAGATTTTCAAAAGAGATGATGCGAAATGGTCAAAAAAGCTCTTTTGTAGAAATGTCTATGGACTTACCCAATAGAGGGTATGAAGACGACATGGTTATCATTTCAAGAGAAATTACAAGTAATGGAAAAAACATTTGTAAAATCAATGGAAGATTAGTAACTGTAAGTGAATTAAAAGAATTTATGCATCATATACTAGATATTCATGGACAAAATGATAATCAATCTATTTTGGATACCAATACGCATATAGCTTTATTAGATGGGTATGCAAGAAATGAGATAGAAAAGGTTAAAAAAGAATATACCATTGTTTATGAAGAATACTTAAATATAAAAAAGGCATTAATAGAAAACTATGGAGATGATAAAGAAAAGCAAAGAAAATTAGATTTATTAAATTATCAAGTAACAGAAATAGAAGAAGCACATTTAAAAATAAATGAAGAAAAGGAATTAGAAGAAAAAAGAAAATGGATGTTAGCATCAGAAAAAATAGCCCAAAATTTAGAGGAAGCAGAAAATCAAATTAATGCGTATGCTATAGATAGTATTAACATAGCAATTAAATCTTTAGAACAAATAGAAAGATATCATAAAGAATATCCTATTATTATTACAAGATTGAAAAATAGTTATTATGAAATACAAGAAGCAGCAAGGGATATTTCTGAATTTAATAAAGATGTTGAGTTTCATGAAGAGGAGCAAATGAAAGTAGAAGAAAGATTAGATCTAATTTATTCTTTAAAAAGAAAATATGGCAATACAATTGAAGAAATTTTAGATTATCAAGAAAGTGTAAAACAAGAAATTTTTGAAATAGAAAATTTAGA
Source organism: uncultured Clostridia bacterium (assembly GCA_947626885.1). Taxonomy (GTDB): domain Bacteria; phylum Bacillota; class Clostridia; order TANB77; family CAG-508; genus Scatovivens. The sequence goes on from CANQTX010000023.1 coordinate 6,940, forward strand.
AGCTTATATAACTAATTTAAAAAAGAAACTAGAAGAAACAGAAGAAAAAATGCAACAACTTGCTAAAAAAATGCATGAAGTGAGAAAAAAATATGCGAGAGAATTATCAGAAGAGATTAATCAAGAATTACAAGAATTAGAAATGAAGAATGCTAGTTTTCATATTCAGATAGGTGCATTAGAAGAAGGAAAATATAATAGTAATGGACAAGATATAATAGAATTTATGATTACAACCAATATAGGAGAAAAAGCAAAACCATTAGTTAAAATTGCATCAGGAGGAGAAATGTCTAGAATTATGTTAGCAATTAAAAACGTATTAGCAGATATAGATCAAATACCAGTATTAGTATTTGATGAAATAGATACAGGTATTAGTGGCATTGCGGCCAATAGTACAGGAGAGAAGATTAAAAAAATTGCTAGAACGCATCAAGTAATTTGTGTAACACATTTAGCAAGTATAGCAGCAAAAGGAGATTATCATTATTATATTTGTAAAGAAGTGGACAATGGACAAACGAAAACAAGAGTAACACAATTAAATGATGAAGAAAAGATAAAAGAAATAGCCAGAATAGCAAGTGGTAATATAACAGAAATTTCTATGAGGCATGCTAAAGAGCTAATAGAAGCCGGAGAGAAAATAGCTTAGAATTTTAACTTTGGTCAGGCACAGCAGTAAAATTCCTACATATACTAAGTTAGAAGAAATAATGATGCATATATTTATCGTTAGTGTGGAGGGATATGAATGTTTATTTTTTCAACAACAAGTTTTTTAGCATTTTTGTGTGAAGCAGTTGTTGGTGTAGGATACATACAAAGTAGTAATTTGTTTCCAGAGCCATTAAACGCAGAGGAAGAAAGAATGTATTTACAAAGAATGAGAGACGGAGATGAAGAAGCTAGAAATATACTTATTGAGCGAAATTTAAGACTAGTTGCTCATGTAGCTAAAAAATATGCTTCTACCAATATAGAACAAGATGATTTGATTTCTATAGGAACCATTGGATTAATTAAAGGAATTAATAGTTTTGATATGGATAGAAATTTTAAATTAGCCACGTATACAGCTAGGTGTGTAGAAAATGAGATTCTGATGTATTTAAGAAGCAATAAAAAAAGAGCATCAGATTTATATCTGAATGAACCCATCGGAAAAGATAAAGATGATAATGAAGTTACTTTGCAAGAAGTATTAGAAAATAATGAAAGAAATGTTGAAGATGAGGTTGATTTAAAATTTAAAATCAAAAGATTATATGAAAAAATGAGAAAAATTCTGAAAGAAAGAGAAAAAATTATTATAGAATTGAGATTTGGTTTAAATGGAGATAAACCAAAAACACAAAAAGAGATTGCCAAAATGATGAATATTAGTCGTTCTTATGTATCACGTATTGAAACAAAAGCGATTGGAAAACTAGCAAAAGAGATTGAAAATAAATGATGTTTTTCCTGTGTTATCCTTTAAAAACTTTGAATATATAAAGCCTTAGCAATATAGGGAGAAAGTGTTTCTAAAGAATACCAACCAGAACTGTTAGGAGCATTTTCAAGACCATTAGGATTAGAAACATATACTTTACCATTTCCATCTGTAGCAAGTAAAACCATATAATGAGATTTTTTTGTCCAACGATTTTCAGTGGGGTGATTCCAAACGCATATTAGAATAGGACGATTAGATAATAAATGTTCTTCTAAAGCAGCATTGGATAAATGTGTGGCATCATAGAAAAAGTCAGAATTATCAATAGAAAAAGTTGTTGAAAATTCTTGAGCAATCTTATTGCTGTTCAAAATGGGGGCATATTTTCTTCGAAGTGTTTCAGGTGTTTCATTTTTCTGATAACCACTAAGAATGATAGACATAGCTGTAATACCACAACCATTGTCAGCCATGGTGCCACCCCAGTAATTTTTTTGACACCAAGAGCTAGTACCATTTTGTTTATATTCTTTATATGTTTTTTTATGGGGATTTTCTGTAGTAAAGGTGGTAAAATAACCATCTTGCTGATAAACTTTTTCTTGTCCCAATCCAGCATATAGGGGATTCGTATTTTCTGCAATGATTGAATTATCAGTATTATGATACCAAAAATCTATAAGAAAAGTATCATGCATTTTTAGATATATTAGAGCAAATAATATAAAGAATAAAGTGAGTGTTCTTTTTATATGTATCTTTTTTTTCATGAGAACCTCCTTAAGAATTTGTCTATATTATATAAAAAAGAAGAAAAAAATGTTTTAAGAAACCATTAACATTTACTTAATGTTTTCTTAAGAAATGGTTTATCATAAGAGATATAGCAAATTGAAAAAAGGATTGCAAGATGAACGTTTGTATGATAGGATACATACAGAAAAGAAAAAGAGAGGAAGATAGATGGAAGAGAAAAAAGTAACAAAAGAAGAAGCCATGAAAATGGCAATTGCAGAAGCTAAAAAAAATGCTTTAACAGGGTATCAAGAAGGAGGACCTTTTGGAGCTGTATTAGTAAAAGATGATAAAATTGTAAGTATGGGACATAATCAAGTTATAGGTAACAAAGATGCAACGGCTCATGCAGAAATTAATGCTATTCGATTAGCTTGTCAAAAACTAGAAACCCATGATTTAACTGGTTGCGTTTTGTATACCAGTGCCGAGCCATGTCCAATGTGCTTATCAGCTATTATTTGGGCTAACATAAAAGAAGTGTACTATGCCAATACTAAGGAAGATGCAGCAGACATTGGTTTTCGAGATGATATGATTTACGATTTTATTAAAGGAAAGAAGAAAGACATACTTCAGTTACACCAAATGAATAGAAAAGAGGCTATTAAAGTTTTTGAAGATTTCCGTAATACGGAAGAAAGGATTATGTATTAACTGGATATTTCTTATGTGTAGATGTTTGTATTGACGCTATACTAGGGGAGGGTATATAATAGCAATGAGAGGTGAATAAAATGAATTGTGAAACATGTAGCAAGAAAAAAGGAAAAAGTACACATAGAACAGAAGAAGAAAAGAAAAATTTGAGTAGACGATTAAATGTAATAGAAGGACAAGTTAGGGGTATTAATCAAATGATAGCAGATGATCGATATTGTGATGATGTACTTATTCAGATTGCTGCTGTTAGTAAATCCTTACAAGCATTAGGAAATAGTATATTGGAAAGTCATATGAAAAATTGTGTTGTGAATGAAATTCAAATGGGAAATTTAGAAATTTTAGAAGAAGTTATGAAACTTATTAAAAAGTTGCAATAAAAGTAAGATAATATAGAACAGTCTTAAAAGAAGGGAAGCGTAATAAGAAATGCTAAATCAGTTTTCACGAACAGAATTGTTAATAGGAAAAGAAGGAGTAGAGAAACTACAACAAGCCAAAGTAGCCATTTTTGGATTAGGTGGTGTAGGTTCTTTTGTTATAGAAGGTTTAGTAAGAGCAGGTGTACAAAATTTTATATTAGTAGATGATGATAAAATATGCTTAACGAACTTAAATCGACAAATTATTGCTACTAGGAAAACAATTAATCAATACAAAGTAGAAATTGCTAAAGAAAGAATATTAGAAATAAACCCAAATGCAATAGTAGAAACGCATCAGGAATTTTTTATGCCAAATAGTCCAGAAATATATGATGAAACAGTAGATTATATAGTAGATTGTGTTGATACAGTTACAGCAAAAATTGAATTAGTTATGCGAGCCAATCAACAAAATATTCCAATTATATCTTGCATGGGAACAGGAAATAAATTAGATCCAACTAAATTTGAAGTAGCAGACATTTATCAAACAAGTATATGTCCACTTGCAAGAGTTATGAGAAAAGAACTTCGTGTGCGTGGAATTGAGAAACTAAAAGTAGTGTATTCTAAAGAAAAACCAATTCAGATTAATAATTTTGCAGAAAGTAGTTGTAAAACGAATTGTATTTGTCCTCGCGATACAAAAAGAAAATGTAGTATAAGAAATCAAGTACCAGGGAGTATATCTTTCATTCCATCCGTAGCAGGCCTTATTATAGCAGGAGAGATTATAAAAGATATCATTGGTTATGAATCAAGCGAAAGGAAATAGAAAACGTGGAAACTTATCAAGAAATAGAAAGAGGTATTATTACAAATTATCGTAAAAGAATATGGTCAAAATTTATTAGAGGTATTCAAGAATTTGAAATGATACAAGAGGGCGATAAAATAGCAGTTTGTATATCTGGTGGGAAAGATTCTATGTTAATGGCAAAATGTTTTCAAGAATTAAAAAAACATCGAAAGATGCAGTTTGATATTGTATTTTTATCAATGGACCCAGGATATAATCAAGTTAATAAAGAGAAAATTATTGCAAATGCCACATTATTACGTATCCCGCTAGAAATATTTCAAACAAGAATATTTGATGCGGTAGCAGATATAGAAGATCATCCGTGTTATTTATGTGCTAGAATGAGAAGAGGATATTTGTATGAAAAAGCAAAAGAGCTTGGATGTAATAAAATAGCATTAGGTCATCATTTTGATGATGTTATAGAAACAATATTGATGGGAATGTTTTATGGGGCTCAAATGCAGACAATGATGCCAAAAGTAAAAAGTACTTCCCACCCAGGAATGGAGCTTATACGACCATTATATTATGTAAAGGAAGCAGATATTATTCATTGGAAGCAGAGATATGGTTTAGACTTTATCCAGTGTGCCTGTAGATTTACAGAGCATTATACAAAATATCATAATGGTGATGGAAAATCTAAAAGAGAAGAGATGAAACAGTTAATAAAGCAACTAAGAAAAGTTTATGAGAATGTAGATATTAATATTTTGAGAAGTGCAGAAAATGTTAATTTAGATACTTTAATTTCCTATAGAAAAAAAGGAGAGGTACATCATTTTTTAGATGAATATAATAAAGAATAAAGATTATATAAAAATTTAACTCACTTATAAAAATAGTGGAAAATAGATGAATTATCAGAAAAATTAAGGAGATTTAAATGTGGAAGAAATAGAAAAAAAAGAACAAGCTTTAAGAGAGTATTTAAAAAGTTTAGGAAGTGTAGCGGTTGCGTTTTCTTCAGGAGTAGATTCAACTCTTTTATTAAAAGAAGCAAAAGAAGTTTTAGGAGATAAAGTAATAGCGGTAACAGCAAGGTCTTGCTCTTTTCCCAAAAGAGAATTAGATGAAGCGATTGCCTTTTGTGAAAGAGAAAATATTAAACATATCGTAGTAGAGAGTGAAGAACTTGAAATTGAAGGCTTTTCTTCTAATCCTAAAAATAGATGTTACTTATGTAAAAAAGAATTATTTGAGAAGCTGATTCAAGTTGCAAAGGAAAATGATATGAAAGAAATTGTAGAAGGTTCTAATATGGATGATATGGGAGACTATAGACCAGGACTTCAAGCAATTGCTGAGCTTAAAGTAAAAAGTCCCTTAAGATACGCCAATTTGTATAAAGATGAAATACGCAAATTATCAAAAAAACTAAATCTTCCAACTTGGGATAAACAGTCTTTTGCATGCTTGTCTAGTAGATTTGTATATGGGGAATCTATTACGAAAGAAAAATTAGAAATGGTAGATAAAGCAGAACAATTTTTATTAGATATGGGATTAAGACAAGTACGAGTGAGAATCCATAAAGATATAGCCAGGATAGAAGTTATACCGGAAGACATTGCGAAAATGGCACAAAAAGAAAATAGAGAAAAAATTGTTAATGCATTAAAAGAGTACGGATTTTCTTATGTTACATTAGATTTAGAAGGATACCGAACAGGAAGTATGAATCTTTTTAAAGAATAAAACACAGAAAGATAACTAACCTATGGGAAAAAAGATTGTTGAAAAGTCAAATTAAAAAAAGAAGGTATAAATAAAAAGGTTGAAAATTTATGTAAACTATGATATAATAGTATTGTTAGAAACTTATACAACTGTTCTATTAAATATAGCTAAGGAGGTTGATTGAATGAAAATAGCTATTGGACGGTTAGACGGAAAAGGGATCCGCTCTGGCGAGTTTTTCAAACTGGAAAGGGAAGTAGAAGGATATTCTTTTACTGATTTCGAGTATCAATATACTACAGAAGGATTGCCTATGATGTTGGTATTCAAGATAGAAGAAAGAAACTTTTTTAAGTTGTTGAAGACAATCTCGGAGCTGGCGCCATACTATGCCGTAAGAATGGAGGTATAATCCTTACGGTACAGTAGCCTTATCGAAATTTTATTTCGGTAAGGCTTTTTCTATTAGTTCTATTGATACGTGTTGATAGATAGAATATAAGTAAAATTCTTAGTTGATAATTGTCTGAAATTATGATACGATATCATTGCAAATTAGAAAAGGAGGATATGTTAGTTTAAAACTAGCATAAACAATATAATGAAAACGTTGTATTTTGATTGTTCAAGTGGTATTAGCGGAAATATGACACTTGGTGCATTATTAGAAATTATAGAAGATGATAATTATTTATTAGAAGAATTAAAAAAGTTAAAGGTAGAAGGATATAAAATAGAAATATCTCAAAAAGTAAAAAATGGCATAACAGGAAAACATGTAGATGTTATCTTAGATCATCCGCATGAGCATCATCATATTCATGAAGAGGAGCACCACCATCACGAACATAGAAATTTAGAGGATGTTTATAAAATAATAGATGAAAGTACAATTGATGAAAAAAGTAAAGCATTAGCTAAAAAAATATTTTTAAGAGTAGCAAAAGCAGAAAGTAAAGTACATAATAAACCGATAGAAGAAATTCATTTTCATGAGGTAGGAGCTATCGATTCCATTATAGATATTGTAGGAACAGCAATACTAATTAATAAAATCAATCCAGATAAAATTATTTCAAGTATTGTGAATGATGGATATGGATTCATTGAATGTGCGCATGGAACCATTTCTGTACCAGTACCGGCAACATGTGAAATATTAGCAGATGCTAAAGTACAGTTTCGACAAATTGATATTGATACAGAATTAGTAACGCCAACAGGAGCAGCTATTATAGCAGAATTAGCCTCTACATTTACAACATTACCTGCCATGACAATAGAAAAAATAGGATGGGGCGCAGGAACAAAAGATTTAAAAATACCTAATATTCTAAAAGTATATTATGGAGAAATGAAAGGCGAGCAAGAGGATTTTGTTGTTATGGAAACAAATGTAGATGATTGCCCTGGTGAAATATTAGCTTATACATTGGAAAAATTGTTTGCCAGTGGTGCACTAGATGTGTTTTATACTCCTATTTTTATGAAAAAAGGTAGACCGGCCTATCGTTTAACAGTAGGGTGTAGAAGAGAAGATGTTTTTCGATTACAAAATATTATATTTAGAGAAACCACAACAATAGGTATTCGTTATCGTTTTGAATCTAGAACAGAATTAGGAAGAGAGATGATAGAAATTGATATGCAATATGGTAAGATAAAGGCAAAAAAGGTGGAAAACAATGGAGAAACTTATGTATATCCGGAATATGAAAGTATGAAACAAGTTGCTCAAAAAAATCATATACCTTTAAAAGAATTATATAAATTAAAAGAATTATCGGATAAAAAGTAGTAGAATGCCATATAACTTAATAAGACATGAAGAAAATAATAAAAGAGGAACTCTATGGAAGTGAAAGAAATATTAGAAAAAGTAAAAAAAGATCAAATGACAATTGAAGATGCTGAAAAAGCCATAAAAAAAAGCCAATATGAAGACTTAGGATACGCGAAGATAGATCATAATAGAAGAGAAAGATTAGGTGCAGGAGAAGTTGTTTTTTGTCAAGGAAAACCAGATGCGTTTCTAGCAAAAATATTTAAAACCATTTATCAAGAAAATGGAGAGGTACTAGGAACAAGAGCCAGTGAAGAGCAATATGAACTATTGAAAAAGGAAATGCCTACTATAGAATATGATGCGATTTCTCGCATTATAAAGATTGAAAAACCAAAAGAAAAATTAGGAAATATTGCTATTTGTACAGGAGGAACAGCAGATATTCCCGTGGCAGAGGAAGCAGCCAAAACAGCAGAATTTTTTGGAAATTATGTAGAAAGAATTTATGATGTTGGTGTAGCTGGAATTCATAGACTTATATCACAAAAAGAAAAATTAGAAAAGGCAAGTTGCATTATTGCAATTGCAGGAATGGAAGGTGCACTTGCTTCTGTTATAGGAGGATTCAGTAAAGTACCGGTGATAGCAGTTCCAACATCTGTTGGTTATGGTGCTAATTTAGGTGGGGTAACAACATTATTGAGTATGATTAATTCTTGTGCAAATGGCATTAGTGTAGTCAATATAGATAATGGATATGGAGCAGGCTATATTGCCAGCCAAATTAATTTAGCCATTTATAAAAAATAATATAAAAAGGAGAGAGTAAAATGATTTATAAAGATTTTCAAGGTTTAAAAATTTCAAGTTTAGGAATGGGAACTATGCGTCTGCCTACAAAAGTAGAGAATGAAAAGACGGTTATTGATCAAGAGGAAACCGCTAAGATGGTTGAATATGCTATTCAAAATGGTATTAATTATTTTGATACAGCATGGGGATATCATGATGGAGAATCTGAAACCGTTATAGGAAAAGTATTAAAAAAATATCCAAGAGAAAGTTTTTATTTAGCTACAAAGTTTCCGGGATATGATATTTCTAATATGGACAAAGTAGAAGAAATTTTTGAAAAGCAACTTGAAAAATGTGGTGTAGACTATTTTGATTTTTACTTGTTTCACAATGTTTATGAAAGAAATGTAGGTCCATATTTAGATGAAAAATATGGAATATTAGCGTATTTACTAAAACAAAAAGAAAAAGGAAGAATTAAACATTTAGGATTTTCTATTCATGGCACACAAAAGGTTTTAGAAGAATTTTTACAAGCATATGGAGAACATATGGAGTTTTGCCAAATTCAACTAAATTATTTAGATTATTCTTTCCAAGATGCCAAATCTAAAATAGCTTTATTAAAGGAATATCATATTCCTATATGGGTTATGGAACCACTAAGAGGTGGAAGATTAGCAAGTCTTACAGATGTAGAAGAAGCGAAATTAAAACAGCTACGTCCTGATGAAACAGTACCAGGATGGGCCTTTCGTTATTTACAATCTATACCAGAGGTCACAGTAGTGCTTTCTGGTATGTCATCAATGGAACAATTAGCAGAAAATATTAAAACATTTGAAGGAAATAAACCATTGAATAAAGAAGAAAGAGAAGTATTATATTCAATGGCAAGTGACATGGTAAATGAAAAAATCCTTCCATGTACAGCTTGTAGATATTGTACAGCGCATTGTCCAAAAGGATTAAATATACCAGATTTAATTGCATTATATAATGAACATACCTTTACAGGTGGAGGATTTAGAGCACCAATGGCTATAAGTGGTCTTCCAGATGATAAGAAACCAAGTGCTTGTATTGGATGTAAAAGTTGTGAAGCGGTTTGCCCACAGCAATTAAAGATTGCTGAAGCAATGTCTAATTTTACAAATCTTTTAAAAGGTTAGGTGAAAAAAATGCATATGGCAGATGCACTGGTTAGTCCAGTGATTGGTGGTACAATGTTTGCAGCAAGTGGAATTGCTGCAATCTATGCCATAAAAAAAATAAGAAAAGAAGAGGATTTTAAGAAAAAGATTCCTACAATGGGAGTTATGGGAGCATTTGTATTTGCAACACAAATGGTGAATTTTACTATTCCAGGAACTGGTTCATCGGGGCACTTATGTGGAGGGTTATTATTATCTAGTATACTAGGACCTTATGCAAGTTTTTTAAGTATGATAGGTGTTTTACTCATTCAGTGCCTGTTTTTTGCAGATGGAGGTCTTTTAGCATTAGGTGCCAATATATGGAATATGGCATTTTACGGCTGTTTTTTAGGAAGCTTATTATGGAAAGTATTCATGAAAAATGGTATGTCTAAACGAAAAATAACTATTATTTCTATAGTAGGATCTATAATAACTTTACAGTTAGGAGCTTTTTCTGTAACGTTAGAAACATTATTTTCTGGGGTAACAGTATTACCTTTTCGAAATTTTTTGATGGTAATGCAACCGATTCATTTAGTGATTGGTTTAGTAGAAGGTATCATAACAGCATCAGTTTTATGTTTTATTTATGAGGCTAGACCGGAAATGTTATATGGTCTTCATCAAGGAAATGAGGGGAAAGTAAGAGTATCCTATCAGAAAACAATGCTTATATTTGTTTGTTTATTTCTCATAATAGGTGGTGGTATTTCGTTATTAGCATCTCATAATCCGGATGGGCTTGAATGGTCAATAGAAAAACTAACAGGCAGCACAGAATTAGAATCAAAAGAAGAAACATCTTATACTATGATAGCAGAAAATATTCAAGAGAGCACTGCTATTTTGCCAGACTATCATTTTAGAAATTCAGAAACGGTAATAGGTACTTCTGTTTCTGGAATAATAGGATGTGGAATAACAATCGCATTTTTATGTATGGTGGGATATATTATAAAATGGAGAAGAAAAAAGGATAGTATAAATGAGTAAAATAGAAGAAGCAATTTATGCAATACATCATATGGATAATCAAGCAAGTGATCAGTATTTTTTACATAAGATACATCCGCTTGTTAAAGTTTTTCTTACAATAAGTTATATTATATTATTAACGTCTATTAATAGATATAATTTAATAACAACCATTTCTATGGGACTCTATCTTATAATAGTTGCTATTGTAGGAAATGTGTCTATCATGTATTGTATGAAAAAGTTTCCTTATATTTTCTTACTGTTATTGGTAATTGGAATAGCAAACCCTATTTTAGATAGAAATATTCTATTTTACGCAGGAGTGTTTCCTATTACAACAGGAATGATTTCTATGATAACATTAATATTAAAAGGTGCTTTCGGTCTTATAAACTCTTATTTTTTAATTAGTACAACATCCATAGAAGAAATTTGTTTTGCATTAAAAAAAATTCATATACCGAATATGATTATTACAATTATTATGCTGATTTACCGTTATATAATTGTATTTCTAAAAGAAGTGGAACGAATATGGACTGCCTATTCATTAAGAGCTCCCAACCAAAGAGGGGTTTCAATAAAGGCTTGGGGAAGCATGATAGGAAGCCTTATGTTAAGAAGTATTGATAAAGCACAAGTTGTTTACGAAAGTATGGAAATGAGGGGATTTAGTCCAGATACTTATTTTGTAAAAGAACAAACCTTAGATAAAAAGAGTATTGTTTGTTTGATAATGGGAATATTACTACTTTTTGTAGTGTATAGGATTCCCATTTTTGAAATGGTAGGAAATATTTTTATTTAAATTGTAATAAAGAAGGGTAAAAAATGATAGAGGTAAAAGATGTTTCTTTTTCTTATAAAAATAATATAGAAGTGATTTCTCATATAAATTTTAAAATAGAAGATGGTGAAAGTGTTGGTATAATAGGTGCAAATGGTGCTGGAAAATCAACAATTTTAAAATTATTAGTAGGGCTTGAATTAGGATGTCAAGGTCAAATAAAAGTAGATGATTGTAATGTTGATAAAAGTAATTTATCAGAGATTAGAAAAAAAATTGGATATGTATTTCAAGATAGTGATAGTCAATTATTTATGCCAACCATCTATGAAGATGTTGCTTTTGCCCCCAAAAATTATGGCTTCCCAAAAGAAGAAGTAAATACAAGAACCATAGAAGCATTAAAGAGTGTTGGAATAGAGCAATTAAAAGATAGACCAATTTATCATTTGTCAGGAGGAGAGAAAAAATTAGCATCTATTGCAACGGTACTATCTATGAAACCGAATATATTGATTTTTGATGAACCAACAGTAGGATTAGATCCTAAAAATAGAAGAAAATTGATTGAAGTATTACAAACTTTAGGGGGGACGAAAATAGTAACTTCACATGATTTAGATTTTATTTATGATACATGTCAAAGAACCATTTTAATTGCTCAGGGGAAAATGATAAAGGATGGATTAAGTAAAGAAATTTTAGAAAATAGAGCATTATTAGAAAATAATGGACTAGAACTTCCTTTGTCATTGATAAGTAGAACATAAGAAAGAGAAGATAGTGTTCTATCTTCTCTCCTCCCAAAAACCACACCAGATATTTATTTACTACGGAGTTTTTTTAATGGTTTAAGCATCAAAATGCTTATCATGGACAACCATAATGCTGACGCCACTTCTTTCTGTGCGATATCTGTCAGTATCATCAAAATGTTCACAAAGAGGATATTTCCCATTTTTTTAATTTTTCTCTTTGAATTTTCAGTATTCCAAAGCTGGATGAAATTAAAACATCCTACAATGAGTACAATTGACTTTATTGAAGCTGTTATTTTTTTTGACATATTTCTAATGCCTCCTTTTGTGTCTGTAAGGTGTGGTTTTGTTAGATTAATGAGACACGAAATATAATAATTATATCAAACTTAACATAAATTGTCAAAGGCAATACGAGTTGAGACGGAAAAACCAAATCTAGGATGATTCTTTGAAAGCATATTGAAAGGACACATGTATATTTTAAAAGATAGATAATACAATATGAATAGGAGGTGTATACATGTGTCAAAGGTAAAAATTTACGCCAAAGCAATTATTATTCCATTATTAATAGGAGGTGTGGTAGGATTTATTATTTCTAAAGCAATTGATTATAATTCTTTAGAAAAACCATTTTTGGCTCCACCAAGTATAGCATTTCCAATTGTTTGGACGATTTTGTATTTGTTGATGGGGATTTCTTATGGTATATTAGATAGTAATGCACTGGTAGATACTAGTATTAATAAAATCTATTATTGGCAATTATTCTTTAACGCTTTATGGCCAATTGCATTTTTTATATTAAAATGGAGATTTTTTTCATTTATATGGATTATTGTTTTAGCGATATTAATTATTATTATGATTAAGGAATTTTATGAAAAGAATAAAGTAGCTGGATTACTGCAAATTCCATATCTTGTATGGACATTATTTGCCACATATTTAAATTTATCTATTTATTTTTTAAATAAATAATAAAAAAATTTTATTAAGATTAGATGAAATTCTAGTCTTTTTCTTATTTATATGTTATAGTAATAATAAAGTATATGTAAAAATTAAAAATTCAAAATAAAGAAGGAATTTACACACATTATCAAAAATGGAATATAATATATAGATTATTAGGGGAATAGAAATGGAAAGTAAAAAGATTATAAAAGAAGTAATAATAATATTTTGGTTATTTGTTTTAGGTAGTATCTTGGGATACATATTTGAAACGCTAGTAGTTCTTATAAGAGAAGGACGATTTGCAATAAGACAAGGTTTATTATACGGTCCGTTTATACCGGTTTATGGAATAGGAATTGTTATATATTATCTATTTTTACATAATGTACCTATCAAAAATAAAGTGGCAACTTTTTTTGCAACGATGATATTAGGAGGAATAACAGAATATTTTTGTTCTTATGTGCAAGAAAAAATTTTTGGTACTGTATCGTGGGATTATTCTTATTTGAAATTTCATATAAATGGAAGAACAAGTTTATTACACTGTACATATTGGGGAATAGCAGGTGTTTTATATAGTGTGTACATTGTGCCTTTTATAGAATCTTTAAGAGAAAAAGTAGATAAAATGAGTTTTAAAATAATAACTTTACTTACTTTTTTATTATTATTTTTAGATATAGATATTTCGTGGGTAGCATCTTATAGACAAATGGAGAGGAAAAATGAGATACCAGCTGAAAATTCATTTGAAACATTTTTAGATCAGCATTATCCGGATGAATATATTGATAGAATTTATAATAATAAAATAGAACGATACTAACAATACTGAATCAATAGAAAGGTAGATTATTTATGTGAAAAAACAAGTAGCAAGTAATCTATTTTTGTATTTGACAAATACCCCATAGGGGTATATAATAAATAAGAAAAAATTTTAAAGTAAAATGTTTTAAAATTGATAAGAAAAGGAATAACTTAATAAAATTGATATACAATACACTTATCCATGTATAAAAGTGAAATTAGCATGTAGAGAGGAGGGGGATTAACATGAAAAAGGTAAAATTTAACATACAAGGCATGACTTGTAGTAGTTGTTCAGCCCATGTAGAAAAAGCAGTTAGTCAGTTACAAGGAATAGAAACAGTTCAGGTAAATTTATTATCTAATCAAATGATTGTGGAATATGATGAACAAATGCTAGATAATGAAACAATTATAGCAAGTGTTGTAGATGCAGGATATGGAGCGAGTGTTAAGGACGAAGCAAAAAATAAACAAAATAATGAAAAGTTAGTTGAGAAGCAAGATGATATAATTTCTGCTATGAAAAAGAGATTAATTGTTTCAGTTATTTTTTTAATACCACTTATATATCTTGCTATGCATCATATGTTTTATGAGTGGTTTGGATTACCAGTACCCAAAATGATAAAAACAGTATTTCATGGAAATGAAAATGCTATTACATTTGGATTTACACAGTTTTTATTATTACTTCCTATTGTTTATGTAAATAGAAATTTTTTCATTATTGGTTGGAAAAGATTACTAAAAAGAGCACCCAACATGGATTCTTTGATTGCCATAGGAAGTTCAGCTGCTATTGTATATGGTATTTATGCTATTTATAAAATCAGTTATGGCTTAGGACATGGACAAACAGAAATTGTAGAACGTTATGCCATGGATTTATATTTTGAATCTGCAGGAACAATTCTTACATTGATTACAGTTGGTAAATATTTGGAAACAAAATCAAAAAGAAAAACAGGAGAGGCCATTCGCAAATTAATGGATTTATCTCCTAAAACAGCAGTTGTTTTAAGAAATAATGTTGAACAAGAAATAGATGTAGGAGAAATTCTTCAAGGAGATATTCTGATTATTAAGCCAGGAGAGGCTATAGCGGTAGATGGAATTATTACAAAGGGAAGTTCTTCTATTGATCAATCTAGTATTACAGGAGAAAGTATACCAGTTGAAAAAACAGAAGGAGATACCGTTATTTCTGGAACCATTAATAAACAGGGTGCTTTTCAGATGCAAGCGACAAAAGTTGGACAAGACACAACATTAGCACAGATGATTCAACTGGTAGAAGAAGCAAGTAATTCAAAGGCACCAATAGCAAGATTGGCAGATAAAGTCAGTGGTATTTTTGTGCCATGTGTAATAGCAATAGCTGTTGTAGCAACGATATTTTGGTTATTACAAGGACAGAGTTTTGAATTTGCTTTAAGCATTGGTATTGCTGTTCTAGTAATATCTTGTCCATGTGCACTAGGGCTAGCAACTCCAGTGGCTATCATGGTGGGAACAGGAAAAGGAGCAGAAAACGGTATTTTAATAAAATCTGCAGAGAGTTTAGAGTTATTACACCAAGTAAAAATGGTTGTATTGGATAAAACAGGAACAGTAACAGAAGGAAAACCCAAGGTAACAGATATTATTACAAACCAAAATCTCATAAGTGAAAATACCTTAGGAAATGGAAAAATAAAATTTATACAAAATGAGAATAATATACAAACTGCTAGAAATCATTTATTAAAAATAGCAGGAAGTTTGGAAAAAAATTCTGAACATCCTTTAGCAGAAGCAATACTGGCAGAAGCAGAAGAAAATCATATAAATCTACTAACAGTAGAAAACTTTGAAGCAATTTCTGGTAAAGGCGTTAAAGGAGACATAGAAGGTATTTCTTATTATGGTGGTAACATTGCTTTTATGCAAGAAAATCAGGTTATACTAGCAGAAACAGAACAAAAAGCGAACGAATTGTTAGAACAGGGAAAAACGCTACTTTACTTTGCCAAAGAAAATCATTTATTAGGCATGATTGCTGTAGCAGATACTATAAAACAAGATAGTAGAATTGCTATAGAAGAATTAAGAAAAAGAGATATTGAAGTATATATGCTAACAGGAGATAATGCCACTGTTGCCAAAACTATTGCGGATTCAATTTGTATAGACAATGTAATAGCAGAAGTATTGCCACAAGACAAAGAAAAAGAAGTAACAAAGCTACAACAAAAAGGAAAAAAAGTAGCATTTGTAGGAGATGGCATTAATGATAGCCCAGCTTTGGCAAGAGCAGACGTAGGTCTTGCTATTGGGTCTGGAACAGATATAGCAATAGAATCTGCAGATATTGTACTGATGAAGGATACTATATTAGATGTTGTAAATGCAATAGATTTAAGTAAAGCAGTTATTAAAAATATAAAAATGAATTTATTTTGGGCTTTTTTCTATAATGCGATAGGTATTCCAGTGGCTGCAGGGGTATTTTATTTGAATTTTGGATTTAAATTGAGTCCTATGATAGGAGCAGCAGCCATGAGTTTAAGTTCTGTATGTGTTGTTACAAATGCATTAAGGTTAAGAAAATTTAAAGGAATTCACACAGCAGAAGGAATAGAAAAAAATATAAATAAAGAAAAAATAAAAAATTCTAATATAAGGGAGGATAAAAAAATGAAAAAAACAATTTTAATTGAAGGAATGCAATGTAATCATTGTAAAATGACGGTAGAGAAAGCACTAAGCACAATAGATGGTGTTTCAAAAGTAGAAGTAAATTTAGAGGATAAGTATGCTGTTATAGAATCTAACCAGGAAATTGAAAATAGTAAAATTAAAGAAGTTATTGCAGAAGCAGGTTTTGAAGTAAAAGAAATAAAATAAGAAAGATAAAATGGAAAAAAGCATTGTATAAAATCACAAGAACAATGAAGAAAAGGAAGAAAAAATAAATGCAACTATTAGCCAAATGTAATCTCTGCCCGCATGAATGTAAAGTTAATAGAATAGAAGGAGAAACAGGTAGATGTAGAGCCAGCAATAAGGTAAAAATAGCTTTAGCAAATCTACACTATTATGAAGAGCCATGTATTAGTGGACAGAATCGGTTCTGGAACTGTTTTCTTTACAGGATGTAACATGGCTTGCTTATATTGTCAAAATTATCAGGTAAGTCAAGACATGTTAGGAAAATCAATGGAGATAGAAGAACTAGCAGAAACATTTTTAAACTTGCAAAAGGCACATGCCAATAATATTAATTTAGTAACAGCTGTTATGTATGTACCACAAGTTATAGAAGCTATAAAAATAGCAAAACAAAAGGGGCTAAATATTCCAATTATCTACAATTCTAGTGGTTATGAAAAAGTGGAAACTATAAAATTATTAGAAGGTTATATAGATGTATATTTACCAGATTTAAAATATTATTATGAAGAATTATCACAAAGACTTTCTAATATAAATTCTTATTTTAAACATGCAACCACAGCGATTCGTGAAATGTATAGACAAGTAGGGGCACCAAAGTTTGATAATGAAGGAATGATAAAAAAAGGACTTCTTATACGACATCTTGTGTTACCAAATCATATAAGAAATAGTAAAATGATTTTACGCTGGATAAAAGAACATATCGATCATCGTGTTCCAGTTAGTATTATGGCACAATATTTTCCAACACATAAAGCAATGCAAACAGAAGACATCAATCGAAAACTAACTTGTGAAGAATATGATGAGATAAAACAAGAAGTCATACAATTAAATTTGCAAGGATATCTGCAAGATTTAGAAGAAAATGAAGCACAATATGTTCCGGACTTTGAAGGAAATAGAAAGTAAAAAAGCTTTACTAATAGTAAAACTTTTTTCAAATGAACGTTATATATTATATCATGGATCATTATGAAAATCAAACAATCGAATTCAATAAAAAAGTGAGATAATAGCTAAAATGATTATATAATAAGAGATAATAAACAATAAAAGAATGCTATCATTTTTTTAGGAATTGCAAAACATAAAAGAGTATGCTACAATAAAATCAACAAGAGGAATAGGCCTCAAAAAAAGATTTTAATTTTCCCTGCGAAGTGCGTATAGACAGAGTTTTTAGAACCTACAAAGTTTTGGATAAGGGAGCCCCATCTCCGGATATGGCGTGTATGCTTGCATTTATGTAAGAAACCCATAAGTATTTGGGAAGGCACCCACCTGTTAATATACAGGTCCATAAAAATTCTTTCACCTACGGCTTAGACGTGGGGATTTTTTTAAAAAGCCATGTTAACTTTAAAAAAGTGAAATGGTTTATTTTTTGCTTTTTTAAGAAAAACATGTTACAATAGTTACGTAGAAAAATAAAGGAAATCTATACAATGAAAATACGTGAATTATTACAAATGGGAAAAAACAAGTTATACGAAAAAGAAATAGAAGATTGTATTATCAAAACCAAACTGTTACTTGCCTTTTATTTAAAAGAAAGTAAAGAGTATTTGTGCATACATGATAATGACGATATAGAAGATAGTGTAAAAGAAAAATTTTTAAATGGAATAGAAGAAATAATACAAGGAAAGCCAATACAGTACATAACACATCATCAAGCTTTTTTTGGATTGGATTTTTATGTTGATGAAAATGTTCTTATTCCACAGCCTGATACAGAAATTTTGGTAGAAGAAGGAATTAAAATTGTTCAGAATAAACAAATTGAAAGAAACAAAACGTGGCGACAAGGAAAAATAAAAATATTGGACTTATGCACAGGTAGTGGGGTAATTGGGATATCTTTAATGAAACATTTAGATAATGTGGAAATGTATGCAGCGGATATTAGTAAAGAAGCTCTAAAAGTGGCAAAAGAGAATGCAGAATATCATCATGTAGCAATTCAGTGGATAGAATCCAATCTTTTTGAAAATATAAATACTTTTTTCGATGTTATTATTTCTAATCCACCTTATATAGAAACAGACGTTATAGAAACATTATCAAAGGAAGTCCAAAATGAACCGAACATTGCATTAGATGGAGGAACAGATGGACTTACATTTTATAAAAAAATTATAAAGGAAGCTAAAAAATATTTAAAACCAAATGGATATTTAGGACTAGAAATTGGGTATCAACAAAAAGAAAAAGTGAGAAAGCTTTTAGAAGAAAACCAATATGAGCAAATATATGTTAAAAAAGATTTAGCAAGTAATGATAGAGTGTTAATAGCAAAAGTAGGAACGTTATCAGATTAGTTACAGTAGTAAAAAAGAAAGAAGGAAAATTATGTCATTCTCATCAGAAATTAAAGAAGAATTATGCAAAGTTGGACAATATAAAAATAGGGCATTAATGGAAGCAGAACTATTAGGATATATATTAACAGGAAATGCAACAAAAAGCGAAAATAAAATTGAAATTGTTACAGAAAATGAATTTAATATTGAGAGAATTTATCGTATACTATTTAATTTAGCAATTGAATACGAACCAGAAAGAAGAGGAAAATGCTTTGTAGCTATCATACCAATTAATGAGTCAATTTGTCATCTTTTACAGATTCCTTCAAATGAGGACGATTCTTGCCAAAAAGCCATTGTAAAAGGGGCCTTTTTAGGGGCAGGATCTATTACGGACCCTAATAAACAATATCATTTAGAAATGATATTTCAAGAGAAAAATAATGCAGAGTATGTGTTAAGCATAAGTAAAGCCTACAATATTCATTTAAGATTATTAGAAAGCAAAGATAAGTATTATTTATATATAAAAGAAGGCGAAGAAATTTCAAAATTTTTAGCACTGATAGGAGCTAATAAAGGTGTTATGAATTTTGAAGAAATAAGAATTACGCGAGAAATTAAAAATAATGTTAATCGCTTTGTGAATTGTGAAACGGCAAATTTGAACAAAATAGTGAATGCTTCTGTCAATCAGGTAAATGATATTAAACTCATTCAAAAATTAAAAAAATTTGATGAATTATCAGATGATTTAAAAGAAATAGCTGTGGTGCGATTAGAAAATCCAGAGGCAAGTTTAAAAGCATTAGGAGAAATGTTAGATAGACCTTTAGGAAAGTCTGGTGTTAATCACCGTTTACAAAAAATTCATGAAATTGCAGAAGAACTTAGAAGTTAAAAAATCTAGTAGGATAGATTAAGGAGAAAAAATGAGAGAAATAGGAATTTATGTACATATTCCGTTTTGCAAACAGAAGTGCCATTATTGTGATTTTGTTTCATTCCCTTATGATGAGAGTAGACAGAAACAATATATACAGGCTTTAATAAATGAAATATATATAAAAAAAAATAATGAGATTGAAGGAATAATGGTCTTAAACAATATGAAGGAACAAGAAGAGGTTATAATTAGTACCATTTACATTGGTGGTGGAACACCATCTGCCATTGCTTCTCAACATATTATCGATATAATAGATATGATAAAAAAGAATTTTACAATTAAAGAGAATGCAGAGATTACCATAGAGATAAATCCCTGTACAGTAACAAAAGAAAAACTCATAGATTATCAAAAAGCTGGTATTAATCGTGTTAGTATTGGATTGCAATCTACACATAATCGATTATTAAAGTTGATAGGAAGACTACATACATATGAAGAATTTTTAAAAACTTATGCATTAGTAAAGGCAGTAGGATTTACGAATATTAATATAGATTTAATGTTGGGATTACCCAGTCAAACATTAGAAGAATTAACAGAAAGTGTGATTCAAGTAATACATCTTAAGCCAAATCATATTTCTATTTATTCATTAATGGTAGAAGAGGGAACACCTTTAGAAGATATGTTGGCTAGAAAAGAATTAGTTCCTGTGACAGAAGAAATAGAAAGAAAGATGTATTGGAAAATGAAAAGAATATTAGAAAAAAGTGGTTATGCGCATTATGAAATTTCAAATTTTGCTCAAAAAGGATTTGAGTCACAACATAACTTAAATTGCTGGAATCAAGAAGAATATTTGGGATTCGGTTTGGCAGCACATTCTTATTGGAATAATAAAAGATTTTCTAATACTAACAATATAGAAAATTATATACAGTCTATAGAAAAGCAACAAATAGGAAAAATAATTGAAATTCATGAAGAACAATCACAGGAAGATAAAGCTAAAGAATTTATGTTGTTGGGGTTAAGAAAAATAGAGGGGGTATCTATTTCAGTATTTGAACAAAAATTTAAAATAAATCCATTGTTTTATTTTCGATTTGAAATTAGTAAATTAGTGGAAGAAGATCTTATTGAAGTGGATTTGGATGTTATAAGATTGACAAAAAGAGGTCTAGATTTAGCAAATAGAGTATTTGAAGAATTTGTTTAATCAAATAAATTCGTAAAGTAAGGAACTTTACGAATTTACTAAAACAATCATATCTATAATTTGGGATAAAGTCAAGAAATTTATTATAAATTTGATAAGAAAAAATATAAAATAAAAATAAGTAGAAAATATTGAAAAATAAGTGTTTCTACTTATTTTTATTTTTCGTAAAGTTCCTTACTTTACGAAAAAAGGAGGAAAAAGATGAAAAGCAATTCAAATGAAAAAGGTATCACACTGGTAGCATTAGTGGTAACCATTATTGTATTATTAATTTTAGCAGGTGTTAGCTTAAGTTTAGTATTAGGAGACAATGGAATTATTACAAGAGCACAAGATGCAGTAACGAAATACAAAGAAGCAGAAGCGGAGGAACAATGGCAAATGGATAATTTTATGATGGCATATGAAGATAAAGTGGGATTTGCTAGGAGCCTTCAGTTACAAGGATTTTCTGTGGCAATAACAGATAACGGATTTATAGCAGCAGATACAGAAAATGATGTACTATATCGTTATAATGAACGGCGGTGGTTTGGTGTCGACGGAGGAGTTGCAATACTTGCCAGACGATATTTTTGAAATGCATGATGGCAGTGTGGTTGGCATAAAAGAAGAAGGGAATGATTTGTGCTATTATAGCAAAGGTGTAGGGAACATTGCAAAGGATGATTTAGACTATGTTGCCATTCCACCTGTGATTGATGGTGCTCCTGTGACGTCGTTGGGGGCGGACAGGGCTTGGCTGGGAGATGTGTGCCTGCACTTCTTAGAAAGGACGGTGATTGTACCTAAAGGAGTGGAGTTTATTGGTGGAGCGTCGTTTGATGATTGTAGTAATTGCAACTTGGCTCTGCCGTCCACAGTGAGGAAGATTGGGACTAGTGCGTTCAAAGACTGTTCAAATTTATCCCTGGTTCTTCCTTCGCGGTTGTGAAAGGTTATCTTATCATAGCTTTTTCAATACATCTTTTAAGTGTCAATTCAATGTTCCAAATACGGTGGGCGTGAATTCGGGTCATAAGATATTTAAAGAGCTACCTGCTTATGAAAGTGATGGGTATTATGAGAATGAATTTCCGTTCTTGACTTCAGGTTCAATTATTTGTGAATATTATGGTAAAGATGCCACCGTGGATATTCCGTCAGGATTCACGAATATTGGTTCATACGCGTTCGATAGGTTTGACGGTGATAGAATTAGGGTCCCTTCGACTTGTCGTTACTTGGCTGATTGGGCTTTCAAAGATTCTGACTTCGAGACTTTAGAGATGGAGGGTTCGATAACGTACATTGGTAATTATTGCTTCAGGAGCGCTCGAATCGATAGTCTTACGTTTAAAGAGGGTCTGGAAGTTATTCAACATGATGCTTTTGCAAGGGCGAATATAAATGACATCTACCTTCCGGGAGGTTTGAGGGCTATTGGTACGGATGCTTTTGACGGTTTGGGAGAAGGTTGTACTATACATTGTTCTGATGAAGAAGTCATGGAACTTGTTGAATCACATCTTAGTGGTTCGTTCGACCCTAGAGTTGTTTGTGACCACTGGGACGGAAATTAATTTTCTAGATTGGCTTGTTGGGAAGTTAATGTTTCTAGTTTTATATAATTGGTCGATTGAAAACTCACAAATTGTTTTGCTAATTTTAGCAGGTGTTAGTTTAAGTTTAGCGTAAGAAGAAAATGGAATAAAAAATATTGTAGAACCCAAAAACTAAGTTAAAACTTTATTTTTTAATAATTAAATATTCTTTATTATAGTAAGAAAATAAAACTGTACAAATTTAATTAAAATTGAGAATTTGTACAGTTTTTAGTTTGTTAGAAAATATGTACTATTTATTCCCCACTTTTTTATAAGTTTCAAATTATTTTACATAAAGCACAGAACGGAAACCGACGTCGACATAGTAGTCCGAGGCGTAATTGTTACCATCAGAACGAACTACTGGATTACCAGAGCCATAGT
Organism: uncultured Clostridia bacterium; assembly: GCA_947626885.1. Lineage (GTDB taxonomy): Bacteria > Bacillota > Clostridia > TANB77 > CAG-508 > Scatovivens. Next base: position 30,161 of record CANQTX010000023.1, read on the forward strand.
CATAGAAGCTACCACCACGAAGAACAGCGTAAGTGTGATTTGTGGTTTCTCCATTTGTTCCGGCAGTTACTGTTGTAGTTTCTGTTGTCCATTCCCACATATTTCCTGC
>CANQTX010000024.1 GCA_947626885.1 uncultured Clostridia bacterium
CTTGGTTTCTTCTTAAAGGATATTTATTGTTTACTTTTCAATGTACTTTTTGTCTTTTGCTCACTTTCCGTGAACGAATTTTATTTTAACACAAATTATATTCTATTGTCAACACTTTTTCAAAAAATATTTTTTATTTTTGACTATTTTTTATTACTTATATTTTTCTACTTTTTTAATCCTTAAAATTTCAAAATTTTAAACTTCTCTTATACATGTTTATTTTTGAAATGTATTGACTTTTTTATACAATTTGCACTAAAATTTTTAATGCTAATATTTTTATGTAGTTGCTATATTTTCACAACTTTATTTATTTTAGCACCATTTATTTTTAAAGTCAATAGCATTTTTCAACTTTTTTATGTTAATTTTTTTCTTTATTATATCAAAAGTGCAGAAGATACTTACGAATTACTTTTATACAATTTATAAGATAAAACAACTCAGCTAAATATTTGATTTTGCTGAGTTGTTTTGCTTTGTACTTAATTTTGATAATAAAATTCAAATGGAGGAGCTTGAAAATGCGAAACAAGTCCAAAATCAAGAGTTTCTCCTTTTTTTAGAGCCACCATGCAAGCGTAATCTCCACCCATTCCCTCAAGAATGAACTCTACTGCCACAGCATCCTCTCCTAAAATGAAATTTTTTAGTTGCTGTTTCTTTTTCCATCCTATAGGATTTAGTGAAGTTGATTTAAAGTAAATATACTGAACACCTTTTACATCTTCCACATGATATTTTATGTTCTCAAATTTTTCTTCAAACACGTCAGGTTTCTCAAAGATAGGAGATATATTATATATGAAACTATATGGGTATTGAAATTCCCATATATGATATATATCCGCCTCATCTACTACTTTTCTTTCTGAGGGCATTACTTCAAGAGCAATATTTCCCCATTTTCCTATTTCTTTCACTATGTTGAGCTTTTCCTTATAACTCGGTTCATAAAACTTTTTACCTTTCGTACATGCAATTACCCAGTGACATATCTCTTGTGAACTAGCATATTCACTTATAAATTTCCCTGCATATATTACAGTTACAAACTCTCCTTTTGTTGTTCCCCTTTTGAAAAAGCCATAATTTTTCTCTCCGTTAACATGCGAAGATAAATTAAACTTCCGCCATTGAATCATGACTTTAAGCACTTCCTTTCTATATAATTTATTCTTTGATTATATCACATCTTTTTAATTATGTAAACATTTTAATAAAAATATTAACCAGAAACAATTATGCGAATTTCACTATATCTAAAATTTCACACTTTTATTTCAATATAATAAAACATAGATATAAAAAATCTAGAAAGTTAATCCTTCATTCTTTAACTTTCTAGACTTTGTAAAAACCTATAATTTTATTTATTTAAACCTTTTAAACCAGGATAAATAGCAATATTTCCTAAATCATTTTCAATATTTAATAATCTATTATATTTTGCTACTCGATCTGTTCTGCATGGTGCACCAGTTTTGATTTGTCCCGCATTTGTTGCAACTGCCACATCAGCTAATGTTGTATCCTCTGTTTCACCACTTCTATGAGAAACAACTGCTGTATATCCGTTCTTTTTTGCTAATTCAATTGCATCTAACGTTTCTGTTAATGTACCTATTTGATTTAATTTAATTAAAATACTATTTGCCGTCTTAGTATCTAAGCCTTTTTGTAATCTTTTTATATTAGTAACAAATAAGTCATCTCCTACTAATTGTATCTTATCTCCCAATCGATCTGTTAACTTTTTCCAGTTTTCCCAATCCTCTTCAGCTAATCCATCTTCAATTGAAACAATTGGGTATTTTTCTGTTAAATTTGCTAAAAAATCTATCATTTCATCAGCTGTTTTTAATTCTTTTGTTTTCCAGAAATAATAACATCCTTCTTTTCCAATTTTTTTAGCTTCATCATACATTTCAGTTGAAGCTACATCTAATGCTAGACAAACTTCTTCGCCTGGTTTGTATCCAGCTTTTTCAATTGCCTCTACAATCAACTTTAATGCCTCTTCATCACTTGAAAGATTAGGCGCAAAGCCTCCTTCATCTCCAACACCAGATGCCAATCCCTTCTCTTTTAATACTTTATTTAATGTATGATAAATTTCTGCACACATTCTTAAACATTCTGTAAATGACTTTGCTCCTACTGGCATAATCATAAATTCTTGTGTGCTAACTGTATTATCAGCATGCTTTCCACCATTTAAAATATTCATCATTGGCACTGGCAATGTTTTTGCATTAACGCCACCAATATAATTATATAATTCCATTCCTAAAGAAGCTGCTGCTGCCTTTGCCACTGCTAATGAAACACCAAGTGTTGCATTAGCCCCTAATTTTCCTTTATTCTCAGTTCCATCTAATTTAATAAGAGCTTTATCAATGCCTACTTGATTATATACATTCATTCCTTCTAATTCTGGTGCTATTATTTTGTTAACATTTTCTACTGCTTTTAAAACACCTTTTCCCATATATCTTGATTTATCTCCATCTCTTAACTCAACAGCTTCAAAACTTCCTGTTGATGCTCCTGATGGAACCAAAGCTACACCACTAAAACCTCCTACTGTTGTTACTTCTACTTGTACTGTTGGATTTCCTCTTGAATCCAATACTTCTAAAGCACTAACGCTTTCAATTTCTAAATAATCTTTCATTATTTAAAACCTCCTTATTTATTGTTCTCATGTGTTACTTTCTTTTTTCATTCGTTGTGCATTCTATCACAAAAGAAATCCTTTTTCAAGTATTCTAGAATTATTTTTCAATTTATGTAATTCATTTTTTTAATATATAAATATGATAACCAAAACGAAGAAAAACGTGCTTTCTCTTTTTTTCATTAAGCTTAGCAAAATATTTTTCCATAAAAATTTTCACTTTATCTGGCATATTCATAAAATTATAAATAAAGAATGGTTGTTTTTGCTTTTTTCCAAGATATAATTTTCTCATACACAAATAATTGGTAGTAAATCCATATTTTCTAAACATCTTTATATTCTCTTTATATGTTTGTTCCATAAAATGAAAACCAACTGCTTTTTCCCCCATGCTTAAAAATTTTTTAGAAATATCACTTGGACCAATATTACTATTAGGAATTATGAAAATAATCTTTCCTTTTTTATTAAGCTTTCTATTGATTAAGGTATATATACTATCAATTTCATCTTTAAAGAAATGTTCACAAACATTATCAGCAATCAATATATCAATTGTTCCATCTTGAAATTTATTCAATGTATTGAAAATTGTATCTTTGTAAATTGTAATTTTCTGATTGTTTAAATTGACATTGGGATGAAGATCACATCCATATAATACTATATCTTGAAAATGAGAAATTTTTTTTAAAAATTTACCTTCTCCACATCCTAACTCTAATACAATCAATTTTCTTTTCTTTTTCATCCTCTTTTTAATTGCTACAAATATTGTATATAGAAAATATTTCTCTTTATCATAACCACTTCTCACATGATTTTTTTCTTCTAACAGATATCTATACTTTTTTATCTTCTCTATGACTTCATAACTTTTATTTAAAAAGCTATATCTCTCCTTTGAAAAAGGGGGCATTTGTTTCAATAAATTGGCGGCATATGTTTCTTCCTCAAAATGCAATCGATATAATGCTTCTATATTTAATTCATTTAAATTTATTGGTTTCTGATTAGAAACTCTCTTAATTATATTTTCTTCCATATAGTCTCCTAAGGGTATATATCTTCTACATTCATTGCAATTTCTTTATTTTGCAAATACTGTAATATGCCATTCTCTTTTGTTGTAAATGCAAAAATGATTTTATACGAATATAATTCTTGTGTTTTTTTGTTATATTTTTTATTAATTTCATTAATACCATATTTTCCATCTCCTATAATAGGATATCCTATATGTGCTAGATGCGCTCGGATTTGATGTGTTCTTCCTGTAAGAAGATTGACTTCTAGTAAGGCTGTGTTTTGTCTTTCGTTTTTACAAATCACTCGATATTCTGTTAAAATTTTTATATAATCTTTTTTAGGTATATCCGAAATATAGACTATTCTTTTTTTGCTATCTTTGAATAAATAACCTTCTAATATATCATGGGTTTTTTTAGGTATTCCATAAACTTTTGCTATATAATATTTTTTTATTTCTTTATTTTTAAATTTTTCTAATAATATAGTCAATGCTTCTTCATTTTTAGCATATATCACTAATCCTTTAGTATTTCTATCTAGACGATGACAAGGTTCTAATTTCTGACCATATTTCTCTCTTATAAGAGAGGTTAATGTGACATGTGATAGACTATCTTCTGTAACAGAAATTCCTTCTGGTTTATTAATTACTAAAATATTATCATCTTCATAAATAATGGATACATTTACAATATCTTTTCCCAATAATATTTCATCCGTTATATAAACTATAATTTCATCTCCTTGATGGACAATTATATTTTCAGATACTTTTACATGGTTGACACGAATATCCTTTTTTCTTAAAGCCTTGTAAAATTGATTTTTATTTAAATTTTTAAACGTCTCTAACAAAAATCTATCTAACTTTTTTTGATGATATTTTTCACTAACAATTAATTTTCTCATGTACCTATTATAAAGAATTTATTTTGAAAAATCAACTCTTTTACGAATTCTTAGTTATTTGTTAAAAATCATTGTAACATCTTGCCAATATGCTTGCCTACATAAATATTTCATGATATAATTTTTAACTAATGGAGGTGTTCGTTTTGAAAAAAATACTATCTAAAATATCATATTCGAGATTATGTTTTGCAACAATTTTTTCATTTGCTTTATTTTTTATGAACAAAATTGTTTATTTAGGATATACTTCTGCCGAAAACTATATGGATGCCGTCTTTTTCAATGAGTTTAGTATTCTACTTATTATCATTCCTGTTGTTTATTATTTGTTATACATACTAGAAAAATATTATAAAAAAATAATTCATTTTATCATACTTGAAGAAGATTTTAACCATAAAGCATTGTTTTGTATTGTTGCCAGTATTTTCTTATTGTTAACTTTTTTAGCATATTATTTAACATTCTATCCCGGTGGTATTTATATTGACACATGGACTTCATTAAAAATGTTAACTGGCGAGGAACCATTTACAAACCATCAGCCCGTATTATATACAGTGATGCTATCTATTGTAAAATTCTTTTTACCTGATTTATATACTGGTTTTGGAATATTTACTCTGATACAATTACTTTTTATGGTAGCAACACTCGTTTATTTTTTATACTGGCTTTTAAATAAAAAAGTGAACCCTATCGTAGTAGCTATGATAACTTTCTTTTTTATAACTTTTAATTTATACCCTTTATATAGCATTTCTATTTGGAAGGATACCCCTTTTTCCTTGGCACTCTTCTTATATACACTAACCGTTATTGATTTTATTTTAGATTTCAAAAACCACCACATTACTATTGCACATATTATTAAATTTAATTTATTTGCTTTATTAGTAGCTTTTCTTAGAAATAATGGTATCTATATTATTATTCTTACTTTTTTGCTACTATTTCTTATTTTTTTAAAAGATATGCTAAATTGTAAAAATATTATCCATTTAAAAGCTTTTACAATTTCTTTTATTGTTGTATGCTTATTTACTAGCCTAATACAACATATGTATCCTTTAATGGGCATACAACCAACAGAATTTGTAGAAAATCTTTCTATTCCTATACAGCAAGTTGCTAGAGTAGTTGCTACAGATGGTAATATTACTGAAGAACAAAAAGTATTAATAGAAAAAGTAATACCCATAGAAAATATAAAAACAAAATATCGTGCTTTGCTTGTTGATAGAATTAAATGGGATTCCCAATTTAATGAAACATATTTAGAGGAACATAAAGCAGAATACCTTCAATTATGGTTCTCTCTATTTTTACAAAATCCTGGAGAATATTTTAAAGCTTATTTACTACAAACATCAGGGTTTTGGACTTTTCATGTACGAGGACAAGAAGCTTATGCCTCTCCAGTTATTTGGGAAACATTAAATAGTACAATATTAAACAAAGATTTAATTGACGAATATACTGTATATTCTTTTAAAAATGACTTTTTGCCACAATCATATTACAGTGGTGGATTTTTCTTTTGGATAACACTTACAAGTATGTTTCTAACTTTTAAACTTAATTCCCATAAAAAGAAATACTTATTATCTTATATCCCATCGCTTCTTTTATGGTTAACAATCATGGTAGCTACACCAATGGGTTCTGCTTTACGATATGTGTATATTTTAGTATTGATGTTGCCTCTGAATTTAGTATATCCTGCCATGATACAAAAAGAAGAATAGGAAAATCTTTTTTGATTTTCCTATTCTTCTAAGTCTTTAAAGAACATTTCAAATTCTTCACTTGTTATTTTTTCTTTTTCTAATAATGTTTGTGCTACTCTATCAAGTATATCCATATGTTCTAACAGAATTTTTTGAGCAGATACATAAGCATTATCTATTAATTGTTGTATCTCATTTCCTACTTGATCAATAACTTTATCTCCAAAAATTTGTAATTCATAGGGATCATCAACCTTTAGTGAAATTGGCCCCAAATTGTCATCCATACCATAAATAGTAAGCATATCTCTTGCAATACCTGTTGCTACTTCTATATCATTACTAGCACCTGTTGATATTTCATTTAAAGATATTTTTTCTGCCGCTCTTCCGCCCATTAATGCCACCATTTTCTCCAATAACTCAGTTTTCGATACATAATACTTGTCTTCGTTCGTTTTATACATCGTATAACCACCAGCTAATCCCCTCGGAATAATTGAAACTTCTTTTACATCCGTTTGTGTAGGCAAAAATTTGCTAACAACTGCATGACCTGCTTCATGATATGCTGTTAATTTTTTATCTTTCTCAGAAATAACTCTATTTGTTTTTTCTAATCCTACTGTTATTTTTTTAACTGCATTTTCAACATCTTGATTTGTAATTTCCTTATGTTTTTCTCTTGTTGCAATAATAGCTGCTTCATTTAATACATTTGCTAATTCCGCACCTGTAAAACCTGCTGTATCCCCTGCTATATCTTTAAAATCCACTGTTGGAGAAAATCGTTTATTTTTACTGTGCAGTTTTAAAATTGCCTCTCTACCATTTAAATCTGGTGCTGGTATTGTAATTTGTCTATCAAATCTACCTGGTCTTAATAATGCTTTATCTAACATTTCTGGTCTATTCGTAGCTGCCAATACAATAATGGTCTCATTGGTATCGAAGCCATCCATTTCTACAAGCAATTGATTTAAAGTTTGGTTATTCTCTGTTTCAGCACCACTATTACTCGTTCTTCTTGAACCAATTGCATCTATTTCATCAATGAATATAATGCAAGGAGCCATTTTTTTAGCCCTTTCAAATAACTTTCTAACCCTAGAAGCACCTAATCCTGCAAACATCTCAATAAATTCTGAACCACTCATAGAAATAAAAGGAACTCCTGCTTCTCCTGCAATGGCTTTAGCAATTAATGTTTTTCCTGTTCCTGGTTTTCCATAAAGTAATATTCCTTTTGGAATTTTTGCTCCCATATCTAAGTAAGCTTTTGGCGTTTTTAAGAAATCAACAATTTCAATTAATTCTCCTTTTTCTTCATCTAGTCCAGCAACGTCTGAAAATTTTACATTTGTTTTCTTACTACCATCTTCTCCGCCATATACTTTTCCACTATCTCCTCCTAAGCCTTGCATTTTAAATATCATAAGCAATAACACCACTAATAAAATGGTTGGTAGTAAAGAAAATAATGTTTCTGAAATTCTTAAGAAAGGATTGACTGGCTTTTGATTTAATTCTATCTCAACACCATCTTTATCTACTTTCTCTTGAATCCACTCCATAAAAGCTTGTAAGCTCGGCACTAATACCGTTTTTTCTCTTTCTTTTTCTGGTTCTTCCCCTTTTATAACTACTTTCAATGTGTTACTACCTGTTGTCATTTCTATTTTTTCTATTTTACCGTTATTAATATCTGTCATTAATTCTGTAAAAGCCAATTTATTATCATCTTGACCATCTTTTACACTTACATAATATACGACAAATGTTGCAACAGCTAATCCAATAATCATCAAAGTTAATACAATTATTTTCATTAGATTATTTTTCTTTTGTCCGTTTTGTTTTTGATTGTTCTCCATTCTCTCCTCCATTCTATATTTCAGAGCCATCTGGTTCTCTATTTATTTCTGGTTCATTATCCAAAGATGGTTTTTCTTTTTTTTCTTGTTCATTCGGTTTTTCCTCTTTATTTTCTTTTTCATCTTCCTTTTCTTCTTTTTCTTTTTCTTGCTCTTCTAATGTTTCATGTACTTGTTTTTGTACTTGCATAATTTTTTCTATTTCTAAATGCTGTTTGATTAAATCGTATTTTATCATCATAATAGCTGCTATAATATAAACATATGCGATTAATAAATACATCACGCTAAAATAGTTGATAACAAATCCTGTTAATGTATAAACAATGCTATAAATTCCTGCTAATACAATGGATAAACTTAAAGCATATATAGCAAGAGAAAAAATTGGTATTAATTTAAATCGAATACCACAAAATCTTGCTGCTACATAGCCAAATAATGCTACTATCATTAAATCACCAAATATAGCGATTATATTACTGATATACACTGCCACCAAATTCATAATAAAAAATATACCTAAAATCGATCCTGCAGAAACACTTGTTAATATTTGTAATACATCAGATTTATTATGAATTTCTAGAGAATATGTCTCTAACAACTGTGCATAAGAATATTCTATTTCTGCTCCGTTCGTTATATATATAACTTTATCTTTAAGTGCTATTAAACCAAATTTTGCATCATAAATTTTATTTTTATAATTCGTTAATGTTTCTTCGTTTACTGTTTCACTTGTATCTATATATAAACGAAAATCATATTCTTCATCGTATGCTTCCACAATATTATCAAAAGACATTTTCTCATTTTCATAAGAAAATTCTGGCAATTCGTTTGTTATATATTGATATGCTCTATTTGTCATTTTGGAAAAGTCATACGTATCAATTAAAGAACTGGCTACAGACATGATAAATATCAATAAGAAAAAATATTTTATAGCAACTGAAAATCTTTCCCCTAAAAATATACCATAATCTTCTAATTTAAAAATCGCAATTTTGATACGTGTAAAAAAGTTAATCTTTCTATTTTCTTCCACTCATATATACTCCCTTCTTATTTCTGATCCTGCTTGCATAGGCGATATATCTAACGTAACAATATCTCCTATTTTGATTGTTTCATTTCCTGTTATGTCAATAATAGCATGATACATTCCGATTCTTCCAATAATACGATAGGCTTTATCTTGGATAATAACTTTTAATGCATTATCTTTCATTAATTTTTTTATCTCCCTTAATACAGCTAAAATATTATTTTTAAAAGAAAAATCATCTCGTAGTTTGTTTCTATTAAGTCCATCCATATATCCCACTGGAATAATAGCAATTTTGGTTTTTTTCTTTGTTTTATATGTGTTACCATAACTAATAGTATATCCTGCTGGTAGTGTTTTTATTTCTGAAATTGCTGTCTTAAATGTGCCAATCTTTTTTAAATTCATCTGCTTTCCAATAATTCTTCCTTGTATAGCAGATCCAATTCTTACAGCATTTAAATGCATAATAGGATATTTCAAAAATGCTGTTGAAGCACAACAATGCAATATCCCCGCATCAAATCCTTCTTCTTTAATTTTTGCTATTACTTTCAAAAATCTATTAAACTGTTTGTTTGTCCATTTTTCATCATTTGGTTTAGAAAAATGAGTATATGTTCCAGTAATTTCGATATTTTTACATTGCTTAAAAGCTTCTATAATAACCATTTCCTCTGTATATAAAAATCCATATCTACCAAACCCTGTATCAATTTTCAAATGTGCTTTTATTGTTTTTTTCTTACTGGATTTCTCCAATAATCCTTCTATAAACATGATATCATCCAAACTACCAAGTGTTAATGTTATATCATGTTCTATTAATAATTGCAATTCTTTTTTAATACAAGTAGGTGATAACATCAATATCTCCTCTGTAATTCCCTGCTGTCTTAACATAATAGCCTCTTCCGTATTGGCAACTGCTAAACATGTAATACCTTGGCTGATTAAAAATTTAGCATAGGAAATCAAATCTAATCCTAAACCATTTCCTTTAACTACAGCAATAATTTTCACACAATTGCCTTTATCATCTTTTCCATTCTGATTGGCTATTTTCCTAATAATTTCTAAATTTGTTTTTAAATCATTTCTACTAATTTCTATTTTCTTCATTTTTCTTTCCAAAATCATCGAATATTTTTAAAGTAATTTCTTTTTGATGGTTCTCAAGGTTCTAAAGGCTTTTTCTGACCATTTATATAATCGATATATAAATGGTTTATAAGCAATATATACTTCTCCTATGAATTCTGTAAATTCTGCATTAAATCCTTTTTTAAATCGATATAAACCGTATTGAGGATGTGTTTCATCCACTACACCGGAAACGCCTCTAAAATCATAAATATCACACCCATTTTGTATTGCCTCTTGAATCATTTTCCATTGTAATAAATAATTGGGCATTAAATTTCTATGTTTGTTACTGCTGGCTCCATATAAATACCATGTTTTATTTCCATACATAATAGGAATAATCCCAGCTATTGGTTCCCCTTCATAATAAGCCATTAATAATTTCATATGCTTTGGTGCTAATGCATCATACATTTTTTCAAAATAAGATAATGGTCGAATAATAAAGTTATCTCTTTCACCTGTTTCAATCATAATTTGATGAAAAGCTTTTAGGTCGTCTCGAGTACCTTCTTTAATCATAACACCTTTCTTCGTCGCCAATCGAATATTATATCTTGTTTTTTGATGAAAAGCTTTAAAAATTTCCTCTTCTGTTTTTCCTTTGATAGGTAATCGAAAAACAAATCTTGGTTGAATTTCATCTTTAAAATCTTTACTATCATCTTTTATTTCATAGCCATTTCTTAAAATAATTTCACGATAAACTTCATCTGTTTTTAATATATCTGGTTCAATTCTAAGTACAAAAGCATTATATCGTTTTGCTAATACATTAGCTCCTTCTGTTAAATCTTTAATCACTTCCTCATTGTGAATATCACAGACAGGTCCTCTCGCAGAATACATTATATTACCAAATATTGGTATTTTACGTATCCAGACGCAGAGGCTTCCCTGAATATCACCTTTTTCGTCTTCCGATAAAATGACTTCTTTTTTCCAACTGGTTTTAACATCTCCCCATTCTAATGATTGTTGAAAATTACATCTTTCATGAGACTCTAAAAACTTTTTATAACGCTCTTTATCCTTTTCTTCTAATAATTTCACTATTTCCTCCCTGTTTGTACACTGAGTTTATTGACCTTGGTTTCTCTCTTTATTATTGCTTTTCAACAATAGTGCCATCTTTACTGTCTTTAACATTATACCCATTACTAATTAAAATATCTCTAATTCTATCAGATTCTGTCCAATTTTTATTGTTTCTTGCCTCATTTCTTTGTGTAATAAGTTCTTGTATTTCAACAGGCAAATCACTTTTTTCCTGTTTATGATAATTATTTAACTGTAATCCTAGTACTTCATCAAATTGTAACAACAAATTGGCTAATTTTTTAGATTTTTTAGGATTTTTAACCACATCCCAAACAACACTCATGGCAACTGGCATATTTAAATCGTCATTAATAGCCATTAAAAACTTCTGTTCATATGATTCTATCATTTCTTTTTCAATTTCTTCATTTCCTTCTAAATGTTTTAAATACCCCTCTCTTAATCTAGCTAATGCAACTTTGGCAGCATCCATTGCTTCAAATGTAAAATTAATTTGTCCTCTATAATTTGATGTAAAATTAAACATTCTATAAACTAATGGCTCATATCCTTTATCTTCTAAGTCTTTTAAAGTATATAAATTATTTAAACTTTTAGACATTTTTCCTCCATTTATTTGAAGAAATTCTACATGCATCCAAAAATTAGCTGGTATAGTACCACAAAATCCTTTACTTTGAGCAATTTCATTTTCATGATGAATGGGTATATGATCAACGCCACCTGTATGAATATCAAAATGTTTTCCTAAATAATGGTATCCCATAGCAGAACACTCCAAATGCCACCCTGGATAGGATTTTCCAAAAAAAGAATTCCATTTCATAATATGATTCTCTGGTGCTTTTATCCATAAGGCAAAATCTGAAATATTCTTTTTATTTGTATCAAATTCCACTCTAGCGCCTGCTTTTTGTTCTTTAATATTCCTGTTAGATAATACACCATATTTATCTAATTTAGATGTATCAAAATAAACTGTATCTTCTGTTTGATAGGTATATCCATTGTTTATAATTTGCTGTACATATTGCTCCATAATATCAATATGTTCTGTAGCTCTAGCAATAATTTCTGGTTTATCAATGTTTAACTTTCGGATATCTTCTAAAAAAGCATTCATATAAAACTCTGCAATTTCAAATGGATTTTTATTTTCTCTTTTCGCTGCCTTTATCATTTTGTCTTCTCCCTCGTCAGCATCTGAAACTAGATGTCCAACATCTGTAATATTCATAACATGCTTTAGTCGATATCCATTATATTTCAAAACACGTCTTAATGTATCCATAAATAAATATGCTCTTAAATTTCCTATGTGTGCAAAATAATACACAGTTGGGCCACAAGAATATATTCTGATTTCTTCTTTATTTATTGGCGTAAATACTTCTTTTTGCCTCGTTAATGTATTGTAAAATTTTATATCCACTTTCGTTATTTCTCCTATCTAAAATATCTTAAATACAAGGGCATATATTTTATATACCCTTGTATAATAGTTTACGGTGTTGTATTTTGCGAAGTTTCTGGTTCTGTTGATGGTGGTATTGCTGTATTAGTATCTGGTGTAGGTGTTTCACTACCACTACTTCCTGTAGGAGGTATTGCTTCTGTTTTCACTGTTGTACCACAAACACTACATTTCTGATGTCTAGAACCAGGCGTAGTTGCTGTAGGTTGAGAATCTATTATCCAATCTCCTGGTGTATGTTTTCCTGTTGCAGGTATTGTTTCTGTTTTTGTATCACCACAAGAACATGTTAATTTCTTACTTCCATTTTCTCCACAAGTTGCAGCTTTTGTAATTGTTTCTGTATAACTATGTGTATGTGCTGAAGGATTTGAAGTTGGATTCTCGTGTACTTCTGGTTGTGTAGTCGTTGGAGAATTTTGTTCTGCTGGCTGTTCAGGTGATGTAGGAGCCGTGTGAAGCGTACATGTACCTCCTGGTATAGATTGAGTAACATTTTGTGTAGACCACTTTGGATTTCTTTCCTTTTCTGGCAAGTATATATTTCTCTCCGTTACATTCGGACAAAATTCCGTAGCTAGCAATCCTGAATCATTACATATTCTACTAGCTGAATGTCCTTCGCAAGATTCTTTTGGAACATTATCTTTTGTAAATAATTCTGTATATACTGCACTGCAAGATTCTGTTGCTAATTTTCCGGATGTTTTGCAAACAGACTGCTTAATAATACCTTTTGGTTCTTCAAATTCTGCATTTTCTAAATCGGCATGAATGTTTTTCATAACTGCTGCCCAAATTTTTCCTGCTGGATTACCAGAATATTCAACACCTGCATTATGAGGATATCCATACCAACAAGTTGCTGTATAATATGGTGTAAAACCACAAAGCCATCTATCAAAATCATCATTTGTTGTACCTGTTTTAGCAGCTGTTTCAATTCCTTTAATTGCACAATACGTTGCTGTACCACTAATAACCGGTTGTGTTAAAATATCTTTTTCAATATAAGCATTTTGCTCACTCATAACTCTATTCTCTTCTTGTTTTGGTTCAAAAATTATATTATCATTGACATCTGTTACTTTGGTATAGAAAGTTGGTGTAATATAGACACCATCATTTGCTATCGCAGAATAAGCACCAGCCATATCAGTAGGAGATATACCTTCATGTAATCCACCTAAAGCTAAATTCAATCCTTCTTTTTCGAAATTTGGTAATCCTACACTCTCACAGAATTTAACAGCCTTATCAGTTCCTATATTGGTTAATGCTTTTACGTGTGGGATATTTGCTGATACTTCTATTGCTGTACGCATGTTAATTAATCCCCTATTATAATCATAATCTTTCGGTGTCCAAGCATTTGCACCACTACCCCAAGTTGTTGGCATATCAATATAAACTGTTGCTCCTGTAATGGTCCCTGATTCTAGTCCTGGAGCTATAACAGCAATTGGTTTAATAGAAGAACCTGTTTGCTTTTTTATAGCGGTAGGATAATTTAAATACCCTAACTTAGTGGTAGCAATTCTTTCATCCGCAGAACCTGTTGCTGTAGCACAAGCTACTATTTGCCCTGTCTTATGATCTTCAATAACCATTGTAGGGGTAGAGTATTGTGTTATTTTTTCTTTTTTTCCCGTTTCTTCATTTTTTTCTGAATAAGTAGTTTTTGTAACATAAGCACTTTTTACAATTTCTTCTTCAAGTGCCGTTTGTATATCGGTCTTTTGTGTAGTATAAATTTTAAAGCCACTGCTATACAAATACATTTCCGCCATGTCACGACTCATATCTTCATTCTCTTCCATAATTTGATCTAAAATTTGATTAATAGCAGCCTCCGTATGATATGATACTTCAGTAGTTATACTAGCACTTTCTCCTTTTTTAAAGTTTAATCCTGCATCTACCTCTGCTATTGCACTATTGTATTGTTCTTCAGTAATATATGCTAATTCCTTCATTTTATCTAAAACAGTTTTTGTTCTTTTATTAATTTTCTCTTTCATTTCTTGTTTCTCAGTTTCAGCATTTTCATTTCCATCATACTCTTCAAACGGTTTATAAGAATTTGGTGAATGATTAATACCAGCCATAAAGGCACACTCTGCTATACTTAAATCACTTGCATTTTTATCAAAATAATAAACAGAACCTAGTTGAACACCGTTAATATCATCTCCGCCCACAAATATTAAATTAAGATATAATTCCAATATTTGATCTTTTGATAAATAATGTTCTACTTGAATTGATTTTGAAATTTCTTTTACTTTTCTCATAACACCTGCAAGAGCGGTATTATCCTTTTCTTTTGTAATATTTTTAATTACCTGTTGCGTGATTGTACTTCCACCAAAAGAGGATTTTCCTCCATGCAATATATAAGTTAATGTTGCATAAGCTGTTCTTTTTATATCTAAACCGCTATGAGAATAAAAACGTTCATCTTCTATTGCTACATAAGCTTTTGGTAAATATTCTGACATTTGTGATAAACTAATACTAACTCTTTTCGTTCCCCCACTTAAAGTAGTAATTAAATTATTATCTGCATCATAAACAGTTGAATTTTCATAACCTACTACAAGATTTTCTTCACTAATTTTTAACTCATCTCCAAAAATTCCAAAGAAGGTACCTACTAAAATGCCTGCACCAATAATGATGAATAACATTAATACAATAAATCCTATTTTAATACCTGTTGCAATTCTTGGATGTTTATCTTTAAATTTTATTTTTTTATTTCCATTATTTTTTTGTCTTTTCACTTTTTTATTTAAATCTGAAGTTTTTACACGTTTTGTTTCATTGTTTTTTTCGTTTTTCATAACGCCTCCTTTTACTAAAACAGAATCAATTCCTTCTCTTTTTATTCTGAAATCAATCAATGATTTTTTATACAACTAATGAATTTATGCTATTAAACTTTTTATTCAAAAAATTTAAATATTTTTCTTCTTTATGGAAAATATTATATTATATTTTATAAAAAAGATAAAGCTTTTTCATGAATTTTTAAGATATTTTTTTAATATTCAAATATATCTTCAACAGAAATCAAACAACATGCACCTTCTTTAATTAATTGATTTGTACCTATAGAATATTCAGATGTAATATTGCCAGGAACGGCATAAACATCTTTTCCTTGTTCCAATGCAAAATCCACTGTTATTAAACTACCACTTTTTTCTTTTGCTTCTACAACAATTACTTTATCTGCTAGTCCACTAATAATTCTGTTTCTTGCGGGAAAATGATATTTTTCTGGCTTTGTGCCCATGATATATTCTGATATAATAGTTCCTCCTCTTCGCAAGATTTCTTGAAATAATTTTTTATTTTGATAAGGGTATACATCCTTATCAGAAACGCCTGTTCCTAAAACAGCAATTGTTTTACCTAAAACACTCTCTAAGCAACCCATATGAGCATACGTATCAATACCAATAGCCAATCCACTAATAACATTCACATTTCGATTAGCAATTTCTTTACTAAGTTTTTTGGCTATATATTTTCCATAAGAAGTAGCATCTCTAGCACCAACAATCGCAACTGTATCCATATATAAATTTTTTATATCTCCTCTTACATATAAATAAGCCGGCTTGTCTAATATTTGTTGCAATTTTTTAGGATATGCTTCTTCTTTAAAACTTATGAGCTGTATACCATAGTTATGCATATACATTGCATAATTTTCCAAATGCCTCCTTTCCTTAGAATCCATAATTCTTTGTACTGTTGCTTCTTCTATATTTTCTCTTTGCAAAGCCAATAGATCCATTTCCCATATTTGCTTACTATCATATTTTTCTAATAACTTAATTTTTGTTTTATTACTAATTTTTAATTTAGAAAACCATATATCATATACGATTTTGTTCATTTTTTTCACTCCTTATATCAAAAAAGGTATAAGAATAACGATTATTCTTATACCCCCATTATTTTTTATCAATTATTTTATTGCTTTAATTTATTTTTTGCTGCTTTTACCACATTACTTAAAAGCATAGCTACTGTCATCGGGCCAACACCACCAGGAACAGGCGTAATATAACTTGCCTTTGGAAAAACATCTTCAAAGTCTACATCACCAACAATTTTACCATTTTCTAGACGATTAACACCAACATCAATAACAACAGCTCCTTCTTTAATCATATTACCTTTAATAAAATTAGGTTTACCAATTGCTGCAATGACAATATCTGCTTTTTTTACAATATCATCAATATTTTGTGTTTTAGAATGACAAACAGTAACCGTTGAATTTTTATTTAACATACACTGAATCATTGGTTTTCCTACAATATTACTTCTTCCTAAAACAATTGCCTCTTTTCCTTCTGTTTCTATATGATATTTCTCTAATAATTTTATAACACCATGTGGTGTACAAGAAATAAAACAATCTTCACCTATCGTTAAATTCCCTACATTAACTGGATTAAAACCATCTACATCTTTTTCTGGAGCAATTGTTCTAAAAGCTTTATTAATATTAATATGATTTGGTACAGGACTCTGTAATAATATTCCATGTATTGAATCATTTTCATTTAATGCTTGTATCGTTTTTAGTAATTCTTCTTCAGATGTGCTTTCATGAAACAAATATTCTTCAAAATCAATTCCTGTTTCATTACAAGCTTTGGATTTATTTTTTACATACACTTGTGACGCTATATTATCTCCCACCATGATAACAGATAATTTAGGATAAATTCCTTTTTTCTTTAAATTTTCTACTTGCTCTTTTAAATCTTTTCTGATATCTTTTGCAAGCTGTTTTCCATCTAATATTTCTGCCATTTTTTTCCACCTTTATTATAAAATATATGATTTCATTTGTTACAATATTGCTCATGATATACAAAATTTTCTATATGCAATAACTATATTATTCCATATTTTTACTTCTTATTATATAATTTATTATCAAAATACAACCTAGCCCTAATAGAGTAACTCCATAAAATATATTAGTAGCAATATTGTTTCCTACTTCAGGTAGAACACCTATTTCTGCCTGTATACTATTTAACTGATCCTCTACTAAATTTGTTTCATTAACAATTGCATTCTCTTCTGCTACAACATTATCTGCTAACGTATTCGTCGTATTTTCTTCAACAATATTCTCTAACTCTTCTGGCTCCTCTGGCTTTTCCGTTGTTAATAATCTGCTGGCTACATAAGCTGTCTGCCCATTATAAGATATCCTTGACCATCCATCTGCAATACCTGTTCTTTTAACTTCTTGCCCTGCAACAAGTCCGCCTATTTTATTAGAAGATATATCTGATGAACAACTTGAACGCACATTACATCCTTGTGTAGCATATACAGTTTCATTTACATCTTGAAAAGTTGGGTTAACAATTTCTGGTTCTTTGGGAGTTGTATGATTATCTTTATCACTATTATTATTACTATTATTGCCAGCTCCATTGCTATCTGAACCACTATTATTATTATTTTCTGGAGGAGTAGGAACACTAACATTATTAATCGTAATCGTCTGACTCTTACTTCCTCCACTTTCTATTGTATTAGCATTACTATCAGATATTTTTATTCCTGTAGCATTAATCACCGTTGTTCCTGCTACCTTAGCAGAAAAAGTAACAATATTTTCTGACATGCCTTGCATATAAACTAAATTTTGTGTACTAGTTGTACCATCACTATATGTAACTGTTACAGTACATTGTGCACCAATTGCTTCTGAAGGCAAAATTAAACTTACTGAAAAAGTACCTCCTACTGTTGCGCTTGAAACATTTAAACCTGCTACGCTTTCTGCATAAACATTGGGTATCAAAATAAATAACAAACTAACCATGACTACTACTAGAATTAATAAAATTTGATCCACTTTTTTCTTCATATTTTATCTCATTCCTTCCTTTAAGTTGTTTCTTCCAAAACATTTTCTTCCGCAGTGTTTTCACTTTCCACAGTATTGGTACTGTTTGGCTCACCACTTTCTTTTATATCACTTTCTTCTATCATTTCTGCTTTTATAACCAATCTTGTGGTAGAAGCATTTTCACAAGTAATTAGTGTCATTTCAATTAATTCTTCATTTTGTAATAAGCACGTTAAATCATCTGGTTCTACAGAATCAATTTCTTTAATTTCATAATAAGTCTTCTCTAAATTTTTATCTAATATATAAAAAGTATCTCCCTCTTCTAGTTCTTCTAATTTTTGAAATACCTCTTCATAATTGTGTCCAGCTATACAGAAATTTCCGTAATCATTTAAGTCTCCTCCATATAGTTTTCCAACACCATTTTCTAACGCTTCATCTTCTATAGAATCTAAAATATATTGCTCTATATTTAGATCTTCTATTATGATTTTTCCTAATACATTGTATCCTTCTATTGTTTCAATCATTTTAGGTGTTTCTTCTTCGTCTGCTACTACTTCTTCTACTTTTTTGTTTTCTTTCCACCAAGAAACGCCTCTATATGCCCCATAAACAACACCTGTTACTACAATAAGTACTAAAAAAATAATACCTATTTTTTTAAAAGGAATTCCTTCAAAATCAATTTCTCCATCTGATGAGTGTTTTCCAGACGTCATAGCACTTTTACCTCCGTATATTTTTATATTTATTTTAGAAATATTACTCCCAAAATAACAAGTCCTAGTATCATTCTATAAATAGCAAATATTTTAAAACTTCCTTTTTTTAAATAATCCATTAAAAATTTAATTACCACAAGTCCCACAATAAAACTAGATATAATTCCTACCAAGAAAGGAACGGTAAAGGTAAATTTTGTTATATCTACTAATACAGCAGCCGCAACAATTGGCGTTGCAAGTAAAAATGAAAATTTAGCAGCACTTTCTCTTTCTATTTTTAGAGCTCTTGCTACTGTCATTGTAATACCTGATCGTGAAACGCCAGGAAATGCTGCTGCAATTGCTTGGGATATACCAATTAAAAGAGATTGTTTAAATGTAATATCCTTGTACTTATATTGTCCCTTTGCATTTTTATCAATAACATATAATAAAATTCCCATAAGAATTAAAGCAATGGCAATTAACGCCATTTCTAAACGAATATTATTGCCCACTATCATTTCAGAAACTTTATCTAATATCAAACTAACAATGCCAGCTGGTATTGTTACCACAACTATGTACCAAAACATTTTTCCTTCAAAAGACTTTTCTTTTTTTACCACCTGTTGATAACCACTCTGTATTAATCGAATCCAATCTTTAAAAAAGTAAATTCCTATAGCCAATAAGGTTCCTAAATGTAGTGCAACATCAAAAGACTCTGATATTGTATCCCATCCAAATAACCAAGGAAAAACATTAAGATGTGCAGAACTTGATATTGGTAAAAACTCGGTTAATCCTTGCACAATACCCAAAATTAATGCATGTATAATATCTGTCATTTTTATTCCTCCAACTTACTTTTTTCTAGTTCTTTTAGTACATGATAAATGGTTTCTTTTATATATTCTGCAGAAGTAAGCGGAGCTACTTTTCCTGGTAAAGACAGAGCCCAAATAACTTTTAATCCTTTTTCCTTTGCTGCCTTTCTATCTACTCCACCAGGGTTAGAAGCCAAATCTACAATTACAACATCTTTCTTTAGTAAAGATAATCTCGTAGTATCTAATATTGGGAATGGTATTGTATTAATAATAATATCAAATTGATTGATTCTATCATTTAAATAATTTAAATGAATCGGTTGATAACCATATGCTTTAATCCAGGCAATATCTTCGTTTTTTCTTGCTTCACAATATACTTTTGCTCCTATCCCATCAAGCATTTTTGCTAGAACTTTCCCAATTCTTCCGAATCCCATAATTAAAACCTTCGTACCATGTATCGTTCTTTGTGTTTCCTCCATAGCAATTTGAATGGTTCCTTCAGCCGTTGCAATTGTATTTAAAACAGAAAATTCTTCTCTTTTCAATAAGTCTGTAAATGGAATATGATTACTATCTAAAATATCTTTAATAGTAATATTTCCTGCAATCAAATATTTTCCTTTTAAGACTTTTATAAACTCATCTATTTCAATTGAATTTCTTCCAAATGGTGTAGATAGTTTTTTTCTATCACTAGATAAAGGAATTGGTCCTACTACTACTCTAGCATAATTTACTGTTTCTTCTAACGTTGGGCACATCTCAACACCTTCAATATTTTGTAAATCTTCAGAATTTTCCAAAGCATACGTATAAACTTTATACCCATCCTTTATTAACATTTCAATTAGCTTTACAATTCGTAGGTCTCCTCCTACAACAGATATTGCTCTTTCCAAACTTATCACTTTTCCTTTCTTTCTTCCAGAATATGTTACTATTCTGGGAATATATAATCATTTTTTATGTATTATATATCATTATATTTTTATCTTCTGTAAAATATGAATTTCTATTATTCTTAATTCTTTTGTCTTTCTTCTTTTTCTTTTTTCTTTTTTTCTAATATTCCAGAATCTATTTCTTTTTGAATTTTTTCTTTTTTTAATTTTTCTCGATTAAATATGAAATTTACTCTTTCTTCTACTTTTAGTTTTGAAGTATTTTCACTCATTATTTCTACTAATTTTGATGTATCTTCTAAATATTTTCTTGCAATTTCCTCCTGTTGCTTTAAAATAGAAATTTTTGAAGAAGGTAATATTATCGTATCATCTTCTGAGGCAATTTCTTTTTCTTCTTCATTCATTTTTACAGAAACTGTAATATATTCTTTAATTTTATCAAAATATTTTTCTTGAGTAGCCATTTTTAATAGTCTACTATCTAGTTCTATGGCTTTATTCAAAAAATTAATAGCTTTATCTTTTTCACCTTTAATAACATATATTTTTGCAAGTTGATAATAAGACATAGCTTCTAAATCTTCATATAAACTATTTTCAAAACATTTCTCTGCTGTTTCAAAATCTCTTTGTATAAAAGCAATTTGTCCTAAATTATAATGGGCACCATATAGTTTATGATTGATAGAAGCAGCTTTTTCATACATTTCTTTAGCCATTTGAAAATCACTTAATCTAGTATATACAATTCCTAAATTATAATACAAATCCCAATCTGCAGGTCTATATATCAAAGCTTGTTGATAAACATTTACAGCCTCTTTAAATCTTTCCTGCTCACATAATAACTCCCCCAACAAACAAGATGCCTTATAACAATTGGGTTTTGTTTTTATTAAATTTTCAAGCATTTCAATGGATTCATTCTTTTTTCCTAAATCTCTCAATAATTCTGCTATTTTAAAATAAGACTTATCATCATTCTTTTTTATATCCACTACTGTAACGTATTCGTCAATAGCCCTTCGCATACCACCTTCTTTTTCATAAATTTCTGCCAATAATTTGTGTCCCCTGTAACTCTCTTTATATTTAGAAACTAATTTTACTAAAATGGCCTTTGCTGTTTTTGTATTGCCCAACATGAGAAATGCATTTGCTACTATAATACTTAAAACTTCAGAAAAATTAATACCATTTATTTCTATAATAATAATACCGATTGGTAAAATAATCGCTAAAATATATCTTAGAAAAATCCAAAAAGTATCTGCTGTAATACCTATTCGAATTTCAATAAAACTTATTGCAATTCCTATTGCTTGTATAATTAATAAACTAACATAATTTGAATCATTTTTTTTCACAATTTTAAAAAATATTATAATAAACAAAGAAAATGCTAACAAATTGAAACATATTTTTTCAAACATAACATTTCTCACTTTCTACATCCTTTTACCAGATTTTCACATCCTTAATTTGTTTGATTATATCATATAGTATTTTTTTAAACAAGGTTATTTTTAAAATATATTTTGAATTTTCTTTCAATCACTTTTAACTACTTTTTCTATTCATTATGCATTAGCTTTTATATTCTATTTTCACATGCTACTTGCATATTAAAAATACAATAAGAGGAGTATAGCAATGAGTAAATTGTTCGTAGAATATATAAAATTGAAAAAACAAAATGCAGAAAAATTATATCTATTCAAAAGTGGGATTTTTTATATTGCTTTAGATGAAGATGCCGTAACATTATCTAACATATTTAATTTTAAATTAACAAATTTAAATGACTCAACCCAAAAATGTGGATTTCCTATGGCACGTCTTGAATATTATATTTCCGAATTACAAGCACGCAAAATTCCTTTTGATATTGTTGATCTTAATTATTCAAAAATTGACAACTATTCTGATTATTTAAATAATCAAAAATTAAAAAAAATTGTATCTTCCATTTTAGAATTGGATATGAATAATACTACATTCAAACAATCTTTCGATATATTAAATACAATAAAAAATGATCTAGAAACAATTTACCCTTCTTCATAATAAATACTTTTTTCTTGTTTCTATTAATTGTTCTAAATAGTAAAAACAACTTATCTTGCTACTTTTCTTTCCTAGCAGGAATAAATTTTTTATTTAATTGTTTATAAGATATATAAGTACTAACAAGACTATGCAACTCAATTTCTTTGTTTTCATATAATTTTCTTCTGTACTTTATTTTTCGTTTTAGATTTCTATACCTTGCATATTTTCCTTTCGAATTTCTTCCTAAAAATACAAAATTATTTGTATCTTTATAAAGTCTTGTTTTTCGATTTAGTTCTAATTTTTCTTTTTTTAAAAAATTCTGTATTTCATGTAAACAATATTTTAAATATTCTTTTGAAGGATGAAATAGCAAAAAATCATCCTGATAACGTACATAATATTGAATCTTTAAAGTCTCTTTTATATAATGATCCATATCATTTAAATAGAAAACTGCTAACAACTGGCTTGTCATATTGCCTATACTCAATCCTTTTTCTTCACTATTAATAACAGCATTAACAATAGCTAAAGCATCTTTATCTTATATTTTTTTCTTTAACTTTTGTTTTAATTTTTCTTGATTAATGCTTTCAAAAAATTTACTGATATCACATTTTAAAATATAGTACGTACCATATTTCACTTTACACTTTCGCTGATATTCAAAAAAGTAATTTAATCCGGCCTTTGTCCCTTTTCCTATTCTGCTAGCAACATTTTCAGGAATTAAACAGGAATCAATTGATTTTAGTAAAATTTCTCTAGCAATTAAGTGATTAATGATTTTATCTTGCATTCCTTGACTCACAATTCTTCTTTTTTTAGGTTCGTAAATAGTAAATACATTATATGGACCAACTACATATTTTTTATCTTTCAATATATGATAAATACGTGATATATAAATGCATTTATATTCTTTAAAAGTTTCTACTTTTCTCTTGTTTCTCGTGTTTTTGCACACTTCATCAAATGCCTTTTGTATGTTTTCCATTTTATATAGATTTTCATATAAATTATTTTTCCTTTTAATAATATCCTCCTCCTTACATGAGTAATAAGAAAAAAGTAGAATATAAGAAAATTTATATTCTACTAAAAATAGTACTAAAATATACTCCCCTTCAAAAAATTTTACTAACAAATATATTTATCTATTTTTTATTTATAATTAACTTATTGTTAATTAAAGGATATGGCTTGTTTCTATTTTCTCTTATGCAACCATTAGTTACATAACCTCAGTTTATAGAAGCTACGGGGCGAAGAGAGCTAAAATCGCTATTAACATTCGCACTCGTGGTATTAGCATTGAACAAGTTGTTGTTGTTGTCGATGTTACCACGAGCATAACCTAAACTGTTACTCCAGTTACTATTAACAAGGCGGACATAGAAATTAGCATTACTAGAGTTAACGTTCACATCACGCGAAGCCAACCAATCAGCCATACCCTATGACTGTGATTCCCTTTGTTTTACATTCATCCAACCCATAATATATCGAATGATAGTATCTAAAGAATCTCCAAATTTCAAATATTTTTTTTCATTAATAATTTTTTTATCATAGCATAAATTAATTAAAAAATCGATATGTTTTACATAAGCTATGGATTTTTCTTGAAGTTCTGCTCTTCTTTCTTGATTCTTAGTTACATTTGCTTCATACATAATAAGCAACAATTGATAAGCATCATTTCTTAATTGATGTTTCAATTCTATTTCCTTTTTAGGAAAATTTACTAAATTTTTTTCTATATTTATAATTAAATCTTTAATTAAATTAATTATTTTAAATTTTTCATATTTCATTTAATATCTCTTCTATTTGATTTATTTTTTCATTTATTTTTTGATTCTTTAAATTTTGTAATAGCTTATCGTATACAGTATCAGCTTTCTTCTTTAATTTCATATATTGATTTGCTTTTAAAAATACGAGATCATATTGATTATTATTTTTATAGTTCATTTCTTCCATAATTTCATAATTATGAGAAGATAATACGCATAAATAATTTATTTTACGGTTTTCTAAATTAGATTGTATTTTATAAATAGCATTCTCTGGAAAGCCACATGTAGCACAATTGTTATCACTATTTCTAATTTTATAATGAAATAAATATGCTAAAATATAACTGTCTTTTCCATAGGCATGATAGAATTTTCCTGCTTTAACTAATATGACACTTTTAGGATGAATTTCTTTAATTACTTTTATCATATGAATTACACTCATACTTTACTCCTCTTCGCCTACTAATATTTAGGAGACCATAGGCCTCCTTACTGATTTTGGCTATTCTACTTGCCATGCAGTACTCTCAGAATTATGTTCTCGTGATAAATCATCTTTATCTACTAGGACTGAAGATTTCAGAGAAACCACGGGGCGAAGAGAGCAGAAATCTTTAGTAACATACGCACTCGAGCCATCAGCAAAGAACAAATAACTGCCGTAGTCGACTAAACCTCTACCGTAACCTAAACTCTCCCTCCAGTGTCCATTAATAACGCGGACACAGAGATTAGCAGTATTACCGCTAACGAAAGCAGCACGGGAAGCCAACCAACTCGAATAGCCTCGAATAGTATTATTGTGTTTTTGATCACTTGTTTCATAATACCACGCACCCGCGCTTCCAATAAGTATTTCTCTCATTTCATCTCCATAATCACTAATAGTATACGAATACGGTGTCATTTCCGCACTTCTTGTATATTTTCCTTTTGATAAATGATCAATACCATAATAATCTTGCTCCCCATTTACGTCCGGATAATAAATATCACTCGATGTTGATGCTTCACTTAATTCCGGTGTATATCCTACTGCTTGATTGACATCTTCTACCGTTAAGTGTCTTGCTCTTCCTTTTGATCCACTATATAACTCTCTACATATGTTATTTAATTCTTCTTCTGCATGCAACCATCCTATAGAGCCTTTTAATGCTAAAGCTCTTTTGGTTGGTGTCTCACTTATTAATAATACTTCGCCTGTTTCCTTATTTATAGAAAAAACTCTCCAATTTAAATTTTCTTGTTCGATTGTCTGATCTCCATATCCATTGACACTTTGTTGAGATTGATATGT
>CANQTX010000025.1 GCA_947626885.1 uncultured Clostridia bacterium
ATTAACAATATAAGGTACTCAAACTATATATATTTCAAAAAAGTGTGACATATGTTTGACTAACCTACATTTGTCTTCTGCTAATCAAAAATATATTAATTGCTATTTTATGTAAATTATGATATACTATATAAGTAAACAATATATTTTGTATATAGGAGGCGAGAAGCAAATGGAAAAGCAACCGCAACTATCTAATGAGGTGAGATTTAATGGGTTAAAACACCGGTTAGATCTTTGTCAAGAAGACACTCGTTCTGAAGAACAGATGATTAGCGATTTAGGTGTTTTATATACTATATTTGGAAATAGCTATAAAACCCGAATAAATTATCACGAATTTGTGATAAATTTTAAGAAACTAACAGAAAAACAGGGGGCCTTTTGCAGGTGTTTTGTAGACATTTACGAGGACAAGGTTAATATTTGTAGGAATGTTATAATCGGCTTTTGGCCATTTAGATTTAAGTCTGATAGGTGTAGTGATATGGAATTCGCGTCCGTGTCTGTAGCTGATATAAAAAAGTATAACAATGGTTGTTCTATGTTATATACTCGACTATCCGAAGAGTTAATGGACATTTGGAATTCTTTCTTTGATGAAAGGAAATCTGTTTCAAATCCGGAAATTATGGATGGTAGCAAATTCCCTGTTCAAAAATCATTTAAAGCTGAACTGAGTAAGGAGCAAAGGCTCCAGATAATAAAAAGAGAGGAGAAAAATATTGGCTCTGGAAAATTGAGAGATTTAAAACGAAAAGCACGTTGTATGACAATCATATGTAATATAAACTTTTTCAGTTTAGATCAATTTCTGGAATGTTCCGGAGTTGTATATGAAGTAAAAGAGGAGGGAGTCTATATTTGCGATGGAAGACTCATTGGTTGTGAGTATGATTCAATTTCGGCCAGATATTCTTTATATTTAGTATTCTAGTTTTCCGTCAAAAAAAAAATCATGTGTGCATAATTGCGTACATGATTTTTTTATTTAAAAAGATCATATTGTCATTCCTTATAATATAAAATGTAATGACTATTTCTACTTTAAAAAATAAGTTAAAAAGGATATGAAAATATCTATGGGTAAGTATTGATATTTTTTTTATTTTTATATATAATAATGAAAAAAGTGAGGGATGTAAAATGAATGATTCTCCAATAGAAGATATTAAAATCGAGAGACCTTATACAAGTTATAATAGAAAAAAAGGAAAAGGGATAAAAATTCTGATATTGCTTTTGTTCATTTTAGTAGTAGCCTTATGTTGTGCATATTGGTATCTAATGCATCATACAGAAACAGAAAAACAAGCATTTTTTAGAAATATAGCAAATAGTCAGATAGAATTCTTTACAGATAATGAAGTTTATAATCAGATGATAAACAAATATACAACAGTAAATTCTGAAACCAATAGTAATATTAAATTTTCTACAACAATGGAAAATGAGATGCTAGAGGGTATAGATGTTAGCAAATTTTTGTTAGATTTAAAAACAATTCAAGATATTAATCAAAAGGCATCCTATCATGAATTAGGTATATCTTATTCTGATAATGATTTGCTGCAAATTAAATTCATGGACAACCTTAATGAGATGGCTATTACTTCTGACGAAATAGTGAATAAATATGTAGGAATGCATAAAGAAAATGAGCAAGAGGTACTTTCCCAATTGGGATTGTCAACATGGAGTTTTGATAATGCCAGTTTGGTACAAAATATAATAACAAATCAAATGATTCAGTCATCAGAAGAAGAAAAAACAACAAAAATAAACGAATATGTAAACATGATTTCTGAAGCTATTCCAGAAGAAGATTTTACTAGACAAGAGAATATTGTTATACAAAAGGATAATAACAATTCTATTGATGTAACGGCCTATACACTTACATTATCTGCACAGGAATTTAAGCAATTATATAGAAACTTACTTACTACATTAAGAAACGATAGAACAGTATTAGAAAAATTAGTAGTTGATGAAAATTCTGTAGAAAGTACTATTAATGGAAATACAATCAATAATACTACAACAGATACAACGAATACCAATATTGCAGAAAATGTAACAAATGAGAATAATGTAGAAGAAAATAGAGTTGAAAATGAAGGTTTAAATATTTCTTCTTCATCAAATTTAACACCAGTATACACAACATCAACTGAAGAAGAAAATAATGCGTTAGAGGAAACTTCTAATATAACAATGAAAGATATTATGATTGCTTGTATCTTGGGAAGAAAATTATCTGGGACAGTTTCTGAATTACAAAATTGTATTGATCAATATCTTGAAGTATTAGACAATCAAGTGAATAATGGTATTACAATAACAGTTTATGCAAATGAAAACCATGTTGAAAAAATAACGGTTATATTACCTAATCATGCAACAGTGGATTTAGAATTTTCTAGTGCTTCACAAAATGAGAATACAATCAAAATAACATATTTAATAGAGGAAAGTGCTTATCAATATGACGAGCAAGGAGAAGCAACTTATTCCGCAGAAGATAACACATTAGCAGAAGGTGCACCCAATGTTACAACATTAGAAAAAAACGGGTTTTCTTTAGAAGTTTATAAATTAAAAAATGATGCTAGTACAACTATGAAAATTACTTATAACTTTATAGAAAACGAAAAAATTAATAGAAAAGTTTCTTTTAATATTACAACAGAAGGATCTGCTAGTTCTAGAAAGTTTAATAATGATGCAATTATAACATATTCAAGTAATGAAGGAGAAGTAAAAGCAACCATTGAAAATCAAGTGACATTTGATGAAAATATACAAGTAGAAGAATTAACAGAAGAGAATTGTTTGTATTTAGATACTTTATCAGACGAAGAATTACAATCAACTATACAAGCGATTGAAGAAAAAATAAATTCTGTGTATGAAGAAAAAAGAGCTAATTTGAATTTTATAGATAACAATATGCCGACGCCTGATGTGCAACTTAATAGTACAACACGAGAAAAAGCAAGAGATGTTATTGTTAATGCTGTATCCAATAAAATGGGAGAAGCATTGGCTAATGGAGAAGAATATACGATACAGAACATAGAAGGATTACAAATTGAAGGGTATGAGGTAACAACAGAGATGTTGGAAGAAACTATTAAAGTAACAGTAGATGGATTTGCATTTTTAATTAATTCTAATTTTGAACTTTCAGATGCAGAGTAATATACGAATGAAAGG
Source organism: uncultured Clostridia bacterium (assembly GCA_947626885.1). Classification (GTDB taxonomy): domain Bacteria; phylum Bacillota; class Clostridia; order TANB77; family CAG-508; genus Scatovivens. The sequence continues at coordinate 3,220 of CANQTX010000025.1, forward strand.
AATAGGATATGAATTCAGAAAATAAAAAGGTGAAGTGGAATAAAAATATTATTATTGTAATTTTAGTAGCCGTTATTTTTATAATAATATGTAGTATTGCTTTATACAAAAAAATGGCGAAAGAAACAATAGCAGGAAATTTTAATAATATGGGACTAGTAGCAGAAAATGGCGGAGAAATTTTTTATAACAAGTATGAAGAGGGAATTGTAAAAATAAAAGGAAAAGAAGAATTTCAGATTACCGATGAAACAGCATATTCTATGAATATAGTAGGAGATACCATTTATTATTTAACGATTTCTGATACCAATACGATTGATATTAAATCTGTAAAAACGAATGGAGATTCCTTAAAAAAAATAAAAACAATTAGTACTTCTATTAGTAAAATATATGTAAAAGATGGATTCATTTATTATGCTACCAATAAAGATGTTGGAGGAATTGCTAAAATTAATATTGAAACAAGTGAAGAAAATACCATTACGCCAGCGACAATTCAAGATTTTGTTATAGATAATGATATGATTTATTTTACAGATAATACGAATGCAGTATATTCTGTAAACTTAAATGGATTAGCACTACAGAAAATAAATGTAGATGCTGGTATTAAGAAAATGCAAATTATGGGAAAATGGATATATTTTTATGATGAAACAGAAAATGCTTTATGTAGAGTAAAGAAAAAAGGAGGAACCAAAAAAATTGTTTCTACATTTGTCAATAATGAAATGTATAATGTCACTAGCAAGAATATATATTACTACGATGATATGAATAAACAAATTTGTAAAACGAAACCGGGTGGGAAAAAATCTAAAGCCATTGTTTCTTTACAAGCTGTGAGAACAAGAATTAACATAGTAGATGGTGTGATATACTATTTGGATGCTAGTAAAAATGAGATGCAAATTTATCAAATGTATAGAGTGAAAGAAAATGGTAAAGAAGCAAAAATCATTGAATATGAAAATAGTATCAACTAATAAATGAAATTTTAATAGAATGGCTTGTAAGGAAAGATAGGAGGATCAATGGAATTAGGTACAATTGTATATCATAATAAAATTTATAATTTAGAATATATGACAGTGGAAGAAGTAAAAGACTTTGTGAAAGACATTCAACAAGAAAAAAAAGATTGTTTTACAGAAATAAAAAAGATGTTACAAGAATCCTAAACATAAAAAAGATGCATGAAAGGTGACGAAAGATAAAAGCTTAGGAGGTGTAATCGTGGAAAAAGAGCAAGAAATATGGCTAGCTTTAAAAAAATTGTATGAAAGTGCAGAAAATAGTATTAAAACAGATGCAATAGTAAGTAGAGCATATACAGATAAAATTTCTACTGAGACAATTCGCCAAAAAGTAGAAGCACAAAAAAATGCTATTATCATTGGCATCCATGAGATTAATCCAAAGTTTCAAGAAGGTTCTAAAAATTATACTGCCATACAAAATTGTATTGTAGAAACAATGGGAAACTATGAAAAATCACTGATAGAACTCAGTCAATTTTATGATGGAAAAATTGAGCAATTGATTATTAGAAAAGTAGAATTGGAAGCAAATTTAGTAGGAGCTCTTATAAATGAAGCATATTTAAAAGATAAGCGAGTAAAACGAGAAAAGCAAAAAGATAATGATAAGGTAAAAAATAAAATTAAGCATTCTATCAAAATGGTTTTTGATAAATTAAGCAAAAAGAAAAACGAAAATAAACCATTGGATGTTAGATTAATGAATTATTTTAATAGTGGTAAAGATGTAGCAAATGAAATAGAAGAGAAACTTGAATGTAAAGTTAATAAAACAAAAGTAGCAGAAAAGGATAATTTAGCAGTGATAGAGAAAATAGAAAAGGAAATACGTTTAACAGAAGAAGAGATTAAAAAAATTAATGAAAGAAAAAAACAGTTTTTGTTAGATGCTATGGAAATAGGAGATAAATCATTGGTAACAACGATTAGAAAACCTAGAGTATTTAAAAAAATTACAAGATTCTTTGCTAGCCGATTTAATACATCAAAAGTGATAATGAATACAATTATAGAACCGCTCAACCAAAGAATTGAGGCGTTTAAAATGAATGAATTAGCAGATATTAAAGGATAATCGTAGCATTTTTCTGAAGTGAACTAGAATAATAAAGTGAGGAAGGAATAAGCATTGTATGGAAAGCGATTTCTTAAATAGAGTGAATGAAATGTATCAAAGTGGTATAAATCAATATCAGGATGCAATAAACAATATGTTAAAGAAAACAGATTTTATTCAAAAAGAAAGAGAGGAGCAAAAAGAAATAAGATAAAAACAAATATAAATACTTGAAATCATAATAAAAGTATGTTATAGTTATAGTCATGATATAATTATAATACAATATTGTAAACCGTTAGAAAAAGCAAAGTAAGTAAATGGTTATTATATAAAGAGAAAATAAGTATATGCTGAGAGCTTATTGATATAATATTTACTGAAATTTCACTTTTGAGGTTCTTATGGGGAAAGGAAAAGTAGTCATAAGCGTTTGCTACGTTAGAGCTATTATGAGGTTAATTTTTTATGGTTGGGGAACACGTTAGAAAATTAATAAAGTTAGGTGGTAACACGAGAAAATCGTCCTATATGTTTAACATATAGGTTTTTTTATTTATAAAGGTTTTATGAATTTAATCATAAGATGTTTATTATATAAAAATAAAATAATAATATAGATGGGGGAATGTATGAAAGAGAAAATTGAAGAAATGAAAAAAAATGCAAAAGCAAAAATTCAAGATATTAAAAGTCTACAAGAATTACAAGACTTGAAAGTAAAGTATCTTGGAAAAAAGGGAGAACTAACACTAATGCTAAAAGGTTTGGGAAGTTTGGCTGCAGAGGAAAGACCTAAAATAGGAAGCATGGTGAATGATGTAAGAAAAGAAATAGAAACATTGATTGAACAAACAGAAAAGACAATGAAACGAAAGGTACTAGAGCAAAGATTGCAAAAAGAAAAAATAGATGTAACAATGCCAAGCAATAATATTGCGCTAGGATCTGTTCATCCAATTACACAAATTATAGAGGAAGTAAAAGATGTATTCCTAGGGATGGGATATCAAGTGGTTGATGGACCGGAAGTAGAAAAAACATATTATGTTTTTGATCAATTGAATACACCAATTGATCATCCTGCTAGAGATTTACAAGATACCTTTTATATTACAGAAGATGTTATTTTAAGAACACAGACATCATCTGTTCAAATAAGAACAATGGAAAATCAAAAACCACCAATAAAAATGATTTGCCCGGGTGCGGTGTATCGTTCAGATACACCAGATGCTACTCACTCACCGTTATTTCATCAAATTGAAGGATTGGTTGTGGATAACAATATTACTATGGCAGATTTAAAAGGAACGTTGGAAATGTTTGTTAAAAATTGCTTAGGTCCTACTACGAAAATTAGATTTAGACCACATCACTTCCCTTATACAGAGCCATCAGCAGAAGCAGATGTATCTTGCTTTGTATGTGGTGGAAAGGGTTGTAGAGTATGTAAAAATGAAGGATGGATTGAACTATTAGGCTGCGGGATGGTTCATCCAAAAGTGTTGGAAAATTGTGGTATTGATCCGAAAGAATATTCAGGATTTGCATTTGGATTTGGTGTAGAAAGAATTGCTATGGCAAAATTTGGTATAGATGATTTACGTTTATTGTATGAAAATGATGTAAGATTTTTAAAGCAATTTTAAAAAGAGGCAAAATAAAATAATAGGAAAAATAAAATGATAGGGGTATAAAAAATGAAAGCAAGTATAGAATGGTTAAAAGAATATACAGATATTGATGTATCAGCAAAAAGGCTTGGTGATATATTAACAATGACGGGAACGAAAGTCGAGACAATCGATCAGAAAGGAAACAATATTAAAAATGTTGTAATAGGAAAGGTATTACAAATTGTGCCACATCCCAATTCTGATCATTTAGTTATTTGTCAAGTGGATTTAGGTACGGAAAAAGTTCAAATTGTAACAGGAGCACCAAATGTAAAAGAACAAGATGTTGTTGTGGTTGCAAAAGATGGTTCCGAATTGCCAGGTGGAATAAAAATAAAAAAAGGTGTTTTACGAGGAGAAGAGTCTTGTGGTATGATGTGTTCTTGTGGAGAATTAGATATTCCTGTGACAAGATTTCCTAATCAAATTGAAAATGGTTTAATGATTTTACCACCAGAATATGAGAAAGACTTAGGAAAAGATGTTGTTGAAGTTTTAGATTTAAAAGAAGACATTTTTGATTTTGAAATTACGTCTAATAGACCAGATTGTTTATCGATAGAAGGATTAGGAAGAGAAACAGCCATATCTCTTAATAGGGCATTTAAAAATCCTAGAAAAAATTTGTCAGAAATGAAAATAGAAAATAAAGATCATATAGAAGGTTTAACAGTAGATATTACAGCACCAGATTTATGTTATCGTTATATAGCAAGAATAGTAAAGAATGTAAAAATTGGAGAATCTCCAACCTGGATGAAACGAAGATTAGCCGCTTGTGGTGTGAGAAGTATCAACAATATTGTAGATGTTACAAATTATGTTATGTTAGAATTGGGCCAGCCAATGCATGCATTTGATATTAATGCTATTGAAGGAAAACATATCACCGTAAGAAGAGCAAGAAAAGATGAAACAATTACAACGTTGGACAATCAAGAAAGAGTATTAGATGATACAATGTTAGTTATTGCAGATGAGAAAAAGGCAGTTGCTATAGCAGGTGTTATGGGTGGTCAGAATTCTGAAATCGAAGATGATACACAAATGGTTGTTTTTGAATCAGCAGTATTTAATGGGGGAAGTGTAAGAAAAACAGCTAAAAAAGTAGGGTTACGAACAGAAGCCTCAAGCAGATACGAGAAAGGATTATCACCAGAAAATGCAGAAAGAGCTATCAATAGAGCTGTTGAATTAGTAGAATTAATTGGAGCAGGAAAAGCAGTAGAAGGAAAAGTAGATGTATATCCTACGAAACAGGAGGTAAAAACCGTTATATTAGATGCAGATAGAATCAATCGTTTATTAGGTACCAATATTCCCAAAGAAGATATGGTTAAAACACTAGAAAAACTTGAAATGCAAGTTAACAATGATACCGTTACAGCTCCATATTTTAGAACAGATATTGAAAGAGTGGCAGATTTAGCAGAAGAAGTTGTTAGATTTTATGGATATGACAAAATAGGATCTACATTAATAGATGCTGAAACTACTTTAGGTGTTTGTACCAAGGCACAAAAAATAACAGATAAGATTCGTATAAACTTAGTAGGTAGAGGATTATCAGAAATTTCTACATATGGTTTTATTAGTCAAAAAGAATTAGATAAAGTGTGTATTCCTGTAGATGCAGATATTAGAAAACAAGTTATTCCTATTAGAAATCCATTAAGCGAAGATTATGCCATCATGAGGCCTACTACTATAACAAGTATGATGCAAACATTAATGATTAATGATAATAAGAAGAATAAGAATGTGGGATTGTTTGATATTTCAAGGACCTATCGCAATACAGAAAATCAAATTGAAAAGGGGGAAATACCATTAGAAGAAATGATGGTAACAATAGGTATTTATGGAGATACAGTAGATTTTTATACTTTAAAAGGATTGGTAGAAACAGTATTAGCTTCTGCTTCTGTTATAAGATATGAAATATCTTCTGAAACAGAGAATCCATCTTATCATCCTGGAAAAACAGCCAAAATAACAGTAGGAAAAGATAGAATAGCGGTGTTAGGAGAAATTCATCCTATGGTTTGTGATAATTATGGAATAGAAAAAAGAGTTTATGTGGCTGAAATAAGTTTAGACAAACTCGTAAAATATGCAAAAGTAGAAAGAAAATATACAGAAGTACCTAAATATCCTGCTGTTGAAAGAGATATTGCTATGTTAATTGATGAAAAAATTGAAGTAGCACAAATAGAAAGAACGATTATAAAGAAAGGTAAGAAAATATTAGAATCTGTAGAATTATTTGATGTGTATAGAAATGAAAAATTGGGAAATCAAAAGAAAAGTGTAGCTTATAGTTTGAAATTTAGAAGTAAAGACAGAACTTTGACAGATGAAGAAATTAACAACACAATGAAAGAAATTATAGCAGAATTGGAAAAAACATTAGGAGCAGAATTAAGAAAATAGGGTTGACCACTAAAGTAATTAGAAGTATAATAAAAATGAAGTTAATCAGAACGAGGGTAAGAAAATGAGAAATGGTTTTAATAATTTTATGCAATTTTCTTTAAAAACAAAAATTCTAATTGTATTTATAGCAATTATAACAGTATCTGGCATATGTACTGCCTCATATATAATGATGAATAGGCAAGTAGTTACAACTTCACAAAATTATGCAGATGCAGAAGATATTGCAGAAGATAGAATAGAAAGTGTTGTTGAAGAAGAAATAAAGGTGGCACAAGATACGGACGAACATGTAGAAGAAATAGTAGCTGAGGAAAATCAGGATGAAGAAAAAGAAGTTACTTTTAAAGATCAGAAAGTAAAAATACCAAAGTCTAAAGTGGCAGCTGCTAATTCTTCAGAAGATGCAGAAAGAAATAAAAAAACAGGGGGAAATTCTATTAATCAAGAACAAGCCAATAAGATGTTTCAAAATGAAGGACAACATTCTAATGGAATAGATGTATCTGCGCATCAAGGAAGAATTAATTGGGCACAAGTTGCTGCAAGTGGAGTAGATTTTGCCATGATTCGTTGTGGATTTAGAGGGCAAACAGCGGGCAGTATATATGAAGATGCTTATTTTAAAACAAATGTTTCAGGTGCTACTGCTAATGGAATTAAAGTAGGAATTTATTTTTATTCAACTGCAGTTAATGAAACAGAAGCATTAGAAGAAGCAGCATGGGTAGTAAGCAAAATAGCTGCTTATAGAATTACATATCCAGTTGTATATGATTTTGAAGATTTTGGAGCCTATAGATGTGCCGGTGTAGATGGTGGTCAAGCAACAAGAAATGCACAAACTTATTTAAATTATATTAGCTCTGCTGGTTATGAACCAATGATGTATGCAAATAAAAATGATATTTCAACAAGAATGTCGAGAGGATCATTTGGTTGTAAATTTTGGTTAGCACATTATACGACGCAAACAGACTACAAAGGAAGTTTTAATATGTGGCAGTATACAAGTAGGGGAAGTGTGCCAGGCATATCTGGCAATGTCGACATGAATGTGGCATATTTTAGTTATGGTAATACAGCTTCAGCAAAACATACGCATGAATATACAGAAGTCGTAAAAAAGAGTGAGATAGAGGCAACTTGTACACAAGAAGGTTCAAGAACGCTAAGATGTTCTTGTGGTGATACACAAACACAAGTAATTCCTAAAAAAGAACATACATGGACAGAATGGGAAACAGTAACAAAACCTACTACAGAAAAGGAAGGATTACAAAAAAGGACTTGTAGTGTGTGCCATACAGAAGAGACAAAGAATGTTGATAAATTAAAACCAGATACAAATACAAACCATAATACTAGCGGAGATAACAATACAAATACAAATAATCCGACAACATGTTCTCATGAGTATGAAGAAATAGAATCAACAAGAGTTTTACCAACTTGTAAAAAAGATGGTAGTGTAGAAACAAAATGTAAGAATTGTGGAGAAAAAGGACCAACTAAAATAATAAAGGCAACAGGACAACATTCTTGGGGAGATTGGATAACTGAAAAAGAAGCAACTGCTGTGGAACAAGGATTAAAACATAGAGAGTGCAGTGTATGTCATGAACAAGAAACAGAAGTAATACCATCTACTGGAGAAAAACCATCTGATGATATAACTGAAGAAAATAAAACAGAATAGAGTAAAAAATATCGCACAAAAAAACATACTGATTCCAATAATCAGTATGTTTTTTTAGGTAAGCATTATAAAAATTTTTTAAGTCTATTAATGTTATTTTCTTGTAATGTAATAAAACCATTCAAAACATCTTTAACTTCTTGAGAAGCTTCAGGACTTTGATTTAAAAGTTTTACACCTTTAATAATACCCATATCATACCCTTGTATCAAAAGTTCGGAAATATTTGTATTACTCGTATCATTCATTGTGTTAAATTGGATGCCAGTCCATCCCATGATTTTTTGTCCCATAGGTGTATCATCAGGAATTTTTCCAGCTTTTTGAAACATTTGATTAACTTGATCTAAAGTATTTAAATATGTGTTGTATTGAAAACTTAAATCATCTTTTAATTCTTGGTCAGAACATTTACTAGAAACCTCTTCTAAAGAGGCCATACCCATAGTAACACCTTTGTGAATTTCGTTTAAAATTGTTAAATCATCCATAGTCAATTCTCCTTTTTCTTTTTAGAAATTATACAAAAATCCTTTATATACTATAAGGAATTGTTAAAATTGCAGTGTAGATATTTGTTATTTGTATAAAACATCTACTTTTATTTTAGTATAAACGAGAAATGAAAAAGTATACAAAGAAAATGTAGGGGAAAATTTTTGTATATTTTATGCTAATTTGTAAAAAATAAAAATAGTTTAAAAAACAAAAGTATATTCGTAAAAATAGGAGGATTGTATGAAAGTAAAGGAATGTATGAGTGCAGATGTATGTTACTGTAGTCCAGAAAGTACGGTATATGATGCAGCCAAATTAATGAATGATAATCATGTAGGTTGTATACCGGTTTGTGATAATAACAAAAATGTTGTTGGAATTTTAACAGATAGGGATGTTACTTTAAGAACAGTTGCATGTGATAAAGATGTAAAAACAACACCTGTGTCAGAGGTAATGACTTGTAAGGTATGTTGTTGTGATTCTGAATCTGATATTAATGAGGCAACAGATTTAATGGCAAGTTTACAAATTAGAAGAATACCAGTCATGCAAGATAATAAAATCGTTGGTATGTTAACCGTAGGAGATTTAGCAAATAATCATCAACAAATAGATTCAAAAGAAGTGTGTCATACATTAGAAGGGATTTGTCATAACGGAATATATTCTAAAAATGCAGAATAAAATGGATTAATCAAAAGGGGCTGGAAAAGCCTCTTTTTTGCTTGAAATTCATTTTTTATAAACAATGTGATGTAATTTTATGTAATAAATTGAAATCGTAAAAGATGTGATATGTCTAAATTTATTCCAATATACTAACAATACGAGAAAAATAAATATTGCAATACAAAATAAAAATGAGTATAATGTCTTAAAGGATGAGTTTAAATTAAGAAAAAGAATAGGAGAAAGCAATGGATTGGACAGAAGAACAGAAAAATGCTATTCATCAAAAAAATTCAAATATTTTAGTAGCTGCTGCAGCAGGAAGTGGAAAAACAGCTGTTTTAGTTGAGCGCATTATTCAAAAAATCATTCATGATGGAATAGATATAGATAAATTATTAGTTGTTACTTTTACCAACGCAGCTGCTTCGGAAATGAGAGAAAGAGTGCTAGAAGCAATTTATAAAAGACTTGATGCGGAACCAGAAGACGAAAATTTGCAAAAGCAAATTATTCTTTTGGGAAAATCACATATTTGTACCATTCATGCTTTTTGTTTAGAAGTTATTAAAAATAACTTTTTTGAAATAGATTTATCTGCTAATTTCCGTATTGGAACAGAAGAGGAAATAGAAATATTAAAACAAGAAGTGCTAGAAGATGTATTTGAAAAATTATATGAAGAAGAAAATGAAGATTTTGCAAAATTAATAGATACATATACGGGTTATAGAGGAGATGAACCTCTTAAAGAAATGATATTAAAAATATATCGTTTTATACAAAGTGCACCTTTTCCCAATGAATGGTTAGCAGAAAAAATTGATATGTTTCAAAATACACATGAGAAGAAAGATTTTTCAGAAAGTATATGGGGAGAAATTTTATTAAAAAATTTACAAGAAGAGATTATTGATGGTATAAATAGTATTAAGGAAATTAGACAAAAGGTTACTCAATTTTCGGAATTAGAAAAATATGCTGTTACTTTATCACAAGATATAGATATATTAAAAACATTATATACTTATACAGAAACTTCTTGGGATGCTGCTTTTTCATATGCGAATAGCATGAAATTTAGAACATGGCCAATTGATAAAAAGATAACAATAGACTTAAAAAATGAAGCTAAGGTAATAAGAAATAGTGTCAAAAGTAAAATCATGAAGTTGATTAATAAAATTTTAATTTATGATTCAGAAGAGGCTTACCAAGATATTTATAATATGCATGAGATATTAATGATCTTGCAACAAGTGATTAATCAATTTTCTGAAGAATTTCAAGAAAAAAAGCGTGAACGTAATATAATTGATTTTAATGATATTGAGCATTATGCATTAAAAATTTTAGTGAAGAAGAATGATAAGAATGTATACGAACCAACTGAGGTTGCAAAGAAATATCAAGATACATTTGAAGAGATAGCCATAGATGAATATCAAGATAGTAATCAAGTACAAGAATTAATTTTGAATACGATTTCTCGTGGCAATAATATTTTTATGGTAGGAGATGTAAAACAAAGTATTTATAAATTTCGCCAAGCATGTCCGGATTTGTTTTTACAAAAATATGAAACATATGCACTAAATAGAAATGATCAAGGATTAAAAATACAACTCTTTAAAAATTTTAGAAGTAGAAAAAATATCTTGGATCTTACAAACCTAGTTTTTGAATCTATTATGAGTAAAACGTTAGGAGATATAGATTATACAAAAGAAGAGTATTTAAATTTTGGAGCGGATTTTGTTGAAATCAATAATGAATTAGGAATAGCAGAATGCGATATTATCGATTTATCTGAAAAGAAAGAAGAAATGATGGAAGAAGTTACTAGCGCTTCTACAACAGAAGCGTCATATATTGATGTGGTGAAAGAAAACGAAGAAGAGAGGAAGCAGTTAGAAAAAGAAGAAATTGAAGCAAAATTTGTGGCTAAAAGAATTGAAACATTGATTCTTTCTAAAACGAAAATTAAAGATAAAAAAGCAGGATATAGAGAAGTTATGTATAAAGATATTGTTATTTTACTACGTTCTACTGCTAAATTGGCACCAATATATGAACAAGAATTACTCAAAAGAAATATACCCGTTTTTTCAGATAGTTCGAATGAGTATTTAGATACTATTGAAGTACAAACTATGTTAAATGTGTTAAAAATATTAGATAATCCTATTGATGATATCCCATTAGTTTCTGTATTGCGTTCAGAGATAGGAAATTTTACAGATAATGAAATATTAGAAATTCGATTATGCCATCAACATACTAGTTTTTATGATAGTTTATTAACAGCAAAAGAACAATTAAATGGTACATTACAAGAAAAAATTGAAAAATTTCTAGATCTCTTGCAAAAATGGAGAGTAGAAAGTGATTATTTATCTTTAGCAGAATTGGTTTGGAAGATTTATACAGATACGGGTTTCTATTATTATGTTGGTCTTATGCCAAATGGTGCATTAAGGCAAGCAAATTTAAAAATGCTATTTGAAAGGGCAAAAGAATATGAAAAAACTAGTTTTAAAGGATTATTTTATTTTATAAGATTCATAGAGAGACTAAAAGTTAGTAATGGAGATATGTCATCCGCTAAAATAATTGGTGAAAATGAAAATGTTGTTAGAATTATGAGTATTCATAAGAGCAAAGGATTGGAATTTCCTATTGTGTTTTTATCAAGTACAGCCAAGCAAATGAATCTCCAGGACTTAAATGCTCACTTACTATTACATCAAACAATCGGTATAGGACCAGAATATATGAATTATCATAGACAAATACAGTATTCTACAGCAGCAAAAGAAGCTATTAAAATTGTTTCAAAAACGGAAGCAATAGCAGAAGAAATGAGAGTATTATATGTGGCATTAACAAGAGCAAAAGAAAAAATTATTATAACAGGAATTGTCACCAATTATGAAAAAAGCATAGAGCAAAAAAAAGATGTTTTGCGAACGTATCAGTCGGAAACAGGAAACATTAATCCAATAGTAATCAAAAAATATACATCATATTTAGATTGGTTAATGTTGGTGTTTTTAAATCACTCTACAAAAGATATTATTACTATCCATAGATGTGATCCAAAGGAAATTTTAGAAGAGAAATCTGGACAAGGAGAATTTATTAGACAATTTGACTTTAAGCAAAAAACAGATTTTAGTATGTTAGAACAAAAATTAAACTGGCAGTATCCTCATGTATTACGTACAAAACTTCCTATTAAAAGCACGGTAAGTAAGATAAAACAAATGCAAACAGAAGGAATAGATTTCGAAAAATTAATGGATAAGAAGATAGGGTTTACTGAAACTTTCCCTAATTTTGTAACATTAGAAAATGAAACTATGTTAGGAACAAGATATGGAACTTTGATGCATTTATTCCTACAACGAGTAGATTTCCATAAAGATTATTCTATAAAAGATTTAGAAGTACTAAGGCAAGAATTGATAAAAAATCATACTATTAAAGAAGAGGAAGCACAATATATTAATTTATTAAATGTGCAGGTATTATTAAAATCGGCATTAGCTAAAAAAATACAGCAAGCTAAAATCATTGAAAAAGAAAAAGCTTTTTGCATGCAAATGTCTGCTTCTGAAGTTTTTAAAGAAGCAAAAGAAGGAACTCTTCTTGTACAAGGTATTATTGACTTATATTGTATAGACAATGAAGATAATATTATTTTAGTGGATTATAAAACAGATTGTATTCAGCAAGGTAATGAGAAATATTTAGTGGATAAATATCAAAAACAACTGATGATTTATCAACAAGCGTTAGAAAATGCTTTACATAAAAAGGTAACAGAGGTATATATATATTCTTTGCACTTAAATAAGGCTATTAAATTATAAAAAGTATTATGATTTACCGGGATTTTTCTGTATAAATGTTTACAAAAGATAAGGATTATTGTATAATGAAAATGTCAAAATGAGGAATTAAAGGGGAAATAAGTATGGAAAGAATGAGAACATTCTTAATATACGCATTATTATTAGTAGGATTTATCTTTTTATCCTATGTATTAGAAAACGGATTAATAGATAATATGTATGGCGTTATGACAGGAGAAACCAGTAGTGGTTCTTATGATATGAATATTGAAGATATAAATGGTAGAGCCAGTAATGTAAATGGTTATTTGCGTTTTAAATTAAAGAATACTTCTGAAAACTTGATTGACCGTTGCTATGCACAAGTAGATTTATATAGTAAACAAGGATTGCTTGCAAGCACAAAATATATAGAGTTTCTTAATATGAAGCCAGATGAAGAAAGAGATTGTCAAATAAAATTTAAGGCAAATGAAATAGAAAGTTATCAAGTATCCATTGTTTCAGAATTACCAGATAAATCAAACATTATCAGTATTTTAGGATGGGAATTCGATGTAACGAATGTTTTTGGAATGGATTTCAGTAATGTTAAGATATTTGGTAAAAGTTTGACAGATATATTTGGTTGGAATAATATACAAACCGTAGGTTCTAGTGCATGGTCTTGGATAAAATTAACATTAACATCTGTTCCTTGGTGGGGATATATGATTGGCGGTGCAATTATTGCATGGTATATTCCAGTAGGGTATTTGTTCGGAATTTTTCCATTATAAAAGGGTCTATGGGTACACCTAATAAATTGGGGAATATAGTTTAATAATGATAGTAAGAATTATATTTTATAATCTAAATTCTTTAATTTATTAAAAATCCTAAATATATAAAAAGGAATTGAAATGTATGAATAAACAAGAAATTTCAATAGAAAATTTAAAAGAGAAAGCTTTAAGTATTCGAAGAAACATTATAGAAATGGTATATAGCGCTTCTTCTGGTCATCCAGGAGGGGCTCTTTCTATAGCTGATATTATAACAGTATTGTATTTTTTAGAATTAAGGATTACTGTTGAAGAACCAAACAATCCAGATAGAGATAGATTAGTCTTATCAAAAGGACATTGTTCTACAGCATTATATGCGGCATTAGCCGAAAAGGGATTTATTCCGAAAGAGGATTTAAAAGGATTTAGAAAGCTAGATAGTTATTTACAAGGACATCCGGATATGAATAAAATATCCGGAGTAGATATGACGTCAGGTTCTTTAGGACAGGGCCTTTCTGTAGCAAATGGAATGGCAATAGCAGGAAAACTAGACAATAAAGATTATAGAGTATATTGTATATGTGGTGATGGAGAAATAGAAGAAGGGCAAATTTGGGAAGCAGCAATGACATCTAGCCATTACCAATTGGATAATGTTTGTTTAATTATAGATAATAATAATTTACAAATAGATGGCAAAGTAAATGAGGTTATGAATCCGTATCCGATTGATAAAAAATTGGAAAGCTTTGGATTTCATGTTATCACCATAGATGGACATAATTTTGAAGAGATAATAGAAGCTTTTAATGAAGCAAAAAAAGTAAAAGGACAGCCAACAGCAATTATTGCTAAAACAATTAAAGGAAAAGGGGTATCTTATATGGAAAATGAGGTATCTTGGCATGGAAAAGCACCAAATGAAGAGGAATATCATTTAGCAATAAAAGAATTTATGCAGTAGAGCGAAAAATAGAATTACTGATGTTTATAAATGATGTTATTTATAGGCAATATTTAAAAAATAGTCAAATATAAATACTTTAAACAATAAAATAAAAAATATGGAGAATAGTATATGAATCTTGAAATTAAAAAAGCGACAAGACAGAGTTTTGGTGAAGCTATTACAGAACTTGGAAAAAAGAGAAAGGATATTGTTGTATTAGATGCAGATTTATCAAATGCAACAAAAACAAATATATTTGCAAAAGAAGTAGCAGATAGATTTTTTGATATGGGAATAGCAGAACAAGATATGTTAGCAACAGCAGCAGGACTTGCTACTTGTGGAAAAATACCATTTGCCGCAACTTTTGCTGTTTTTGCCACAGGTAGGGCGTATGACCAAATTAGAAACAGTATCTGTTATCCTAAATTAAATGTTAAAATTTGTGGAACACATGCTGGTGTTACAGTAGGAGAAGATGGTGCAACACATCAAATGCTAGAAGATATTAATTTAATGAGAGGTCTTCCTAATATGACAATTCTTTGTCCTTCAGATGATACGCAAACGAGATGGGCTGTAGAGGAAGCAAGTAACATTGATGGACCAGTATACTTAAGATTTGGAAGAGCGAATACGCCTTTGATTTATGAAGAAGGAACAAAATTTGAATTTGGAAAAGCAGTACAATTGGGAGAGGGAAAAGATGCCACTATTTTTGCTACAGGAATGGTTGTAGCAGAAGCACTTAAGGCACAAAAGATGTTAAAAACAGAAGGAATAGATGTAAGAGTTGTTGATATTCATACCATTAAACCTATTGATAAAGATATTATTATAAAATGTGCCAAAGAAACAAACAAATTAATTTCTATAGAAGAACATAATATGATTGGTGGATTAGGTACAGCAATCTCAGAGGTGTTAACAGATGCATGTCCAGCAAAATTAACAAGAATGGGAATGAAGGATTGCTTTGGTAGATCAGGTAAAGCAATGGAATTATTAACATATTATGGATTAACAGCAGAAGACATATGCAAAAACATTAGAAATAAAAAGGTTTGATAAAATAAGCATATTACGAAAAGATAAAACTAATATAATCGATAAATTAAATTTATGGATTATATTAGTTTTTTTATGATATATAAAAACAATTTTGACATTTTTTTATTTCTTTTGTGAAAAATTAAGAAAAAGAGTGAAAAATATAATAAAATTTTAAAAAAATAGAAAAAAAAGTCTAATTTGGAAGGATTCAGTATTGATTTTTTTTTTATTTACTGTTATGATGAGTAAGTAAAATAAGATTTAAGATTAAAATGGGATACGAGCATAAAATTTAAGCTAAAAGAAAGGAAGCCAATTAAGTCAATGATAGAATTCAAAAATGTAAGTAAAATATATGAGACTGGTACAGAGGCAGTACATAATGCTACTTTTAGTATAGATAAAGGGGAGTTTGCCTTTCTAGTAGGAACATCTGGTTCGGGTAAGTCAACATTAATTAAATTAATACTAAAAGAAGAAGAAGCAACAGAAGGCAATATTATTATTAATAGTAAAGATATTACTTTTTTAAAACCTAAGAGGGTTCCTTATTTGCGTAGAAGCATGGGAGTTGTTTTTCAAGATTTTAGACTATTACCAGATAAAACGGTATATGAAAATGTTGCTTTTGCTATGTATATTGTAAAAGCAACACCAAAACATATCAGAAGACAAGTTCCAATGGTTTTATCTTTAGTAGGATTAAGTGATAAAGCTAGAATGTATCCAAACGAGTTATCAGGAGGAGAGCAACAGAGAGTGGCACTTGCAAGAGCACTTGTAAATAATCCTTCAATGATTATAGCAGATGAGCCAACTGGAAATTTGGATCCAGAAACAGCTTGGGATATTATGAATTTATTAAATGATATCAATGCTAGAGGAACAACCGTTGTTATGGCAACACACGCAAAAGACATAGTTAATAAAATGAAAAAAAGAGTGATACAAATTGATAAAGGTATCATTATAAGAGATGATAAAAAAGGTGGTTATAATAGTGAGGTATAGTGGTTTGGGATATTTAATTAATGAAGGTTTTAGAAATGTTTTCAAAAATAAAAAATCAACAACCATATCCATTGTAACAATGATATGTGCTATGTTTTTGTTTGGAATTTTCTTTTCTATAGGAGAAAATATCAATTCTGTGCTAAAACAGGTACAAATGAAACAAGGAATGGAAGTATTTATTTATGATTTTGCAACAGATGAACAATTAGATGAAATGGAATCAAAAATAAAAGCATTAGATGGTGTAAATACTGTATCTTTTAAAACAAAAGAAAAGGCGCTAGAATCTTTTAAAGAACAGTTAAAAAATTATCAAAGAGCTTTGGAAGGCATTGAGGGAGAAAATAACATATTACCAGCTTCTTTTGTTGTTACATTAACAGATTTGGAAAAAAATGATGAAGTACAAGCTGAAATCATAGAAATAGGAAAACAAATGTTATCTGATGAGGCAGTTGATGAAGAAATAGCTGCCGAAATTGGAGAGGAAAATATGGAAGAACCATCTATTGTAAAAAATATTACGACAAGTAATCATACCATTGAAATTTTAATTAAAATTGTTAATGGTGTTAGAATTACCATAGGTATTATTTTCATTATATTATTAGTTATTGCTGTAACGATTATTTCTAATACAATAAAATTAACAGTGCATGCAAGAAGAAAAGAAATATCTATCATGAAATATGTGGGAGCAACCAATAGTTTTATTAGATGGCCATTCATTGTAGAGGGTATTATTATTGGGATTGTAGCGGCAGTCATTACACTTCTTATTGTAGGTGTTACTTATGATTTAGTAATACAAAAAATTGAGCAATCTACAGTTTTACAGTCTATGGGCGTGTCTTTATTACAATTTGTAGAGTTAGCTAAATTAATTGCAATTGTATATGCGGCATTAGGAATTGGAATTGGTATGATAGGAAGTTCTATATCAATGAGAAAATATTTGGAGGTATAAACATGACAGTAAAGAAGGTTATTAAAGTTACTGTTATAATTTTAGTAATACTTTGTTTATCTTGTACGTATGTTTTTGCAGAACCAAATGAAATAGAAGATGCAAGTGGAGAAGAGCAAGAAAGTATGACTGAAGAAGAAAAAGACTTAGATACTTTAAAACTAGAAAAATCTAATTTAGAAGGGGAAATTGATCAGTCAAATACACAAATTGAATTTATAGAGAATGAATTATCAAGTACAGTCTTAGAAGTAGCGGAATTAACACAGCAAATTTATGATAAGCAAATGGGCATAGAAACATTAACCACACAAGAAAAGGAATTATTATCATATATAGAAAAGGCAGAAAAAGAATTAGAAAAATCAAATACAAGATATGAAAAGCAAAAAAATTTACTAGAAAAAAGATTAGTTGCTATGTACGAAATGGGGAAAACTTCTTTTCTAGAAATATTATTAAATTCCAAAGGTATTACAGAGTTTTTATCGAATTGGTATATTATCTCAGAAATTGCAGAATCAGATGAATCGTTATTAGAAAAAGTAGAAACGGAGAAAAATTATAATAAAAAAATAAAAGATACACTAGAAACTAAAAAAAATATTTTAGCAGCTTCTAGAGAAACCATAGAAAAAGATAGTATAGCATTATCGAACATGATTATTATAAAAGATAAAAAAGTAAAGAATTTAACAGAAGAAGAGCTAGCATTACAGCAAATGGTAGAAGAGTATCAGACACAAATAAAAGAAATTGAAACAGAAATTAGAAAATTAGCAGTAGCTAATGTGAGTGAGAGCTATATTGGTGGTGTTATGGCATGGCCGGTACCAGGATATACTAGAATTACATCGCAGTTTGGTATGAGGACGCACCCAATTACTGGTGTATATAAATTACATACAGGAACAGATATTGGAGCACCGATAGGCGCAAATTTTATTGCAGCAAATGATGGAATTGTTACATATGCAGGATATAACAAAGCTTATGGAAATATGGTAATGATAGATCATGGAGGAGGTATTGTTACATTATATGCACATGGTTCTGAAATATTAGTTCATGTAGGAGATATTGTTACTCAAGGAAGTCCTGTTTTAAAGGTTGGTTCAACAGGATATTCTACAGGACCACATGCCCATTTTGAGGTAAGAGTTAATGGAGAATACGTAGACCCTTTAAACTATATTACTTCTTATGAAAATGAACCAGTAAAAAATAATCAAGAAACAAATGAACATGAAAATGTAGAAAATACAATAGTAGAATTAAATACGAGTGAAGATAACGAAAGTAATATTTCAAAAAATACTATTGAAAATGAGTAATAGAATAACGGAGGAAAAGATGAATAATAAGTTGAAAAAAACTGCATATATTAGTATTATCATGATAATAGTTGTACTTATAGCTTGTGGAAAAATATCTTTTGCAGATACAAAATCAGATTTACAAGCCCAACAAAGAAGTATTGATAATCAAATTGCAGAAACAAATTCAGAAATTGCTGGTGTAAAATCGCAAATGACAACGACTTTATCTCAAATTAACAGATTAAATTCTCAAATTAGTTCTTATGAAGATGAAATAGGAGAATTAGAAACACAAATGACAGTTTTAAATACACAAATAGATGAAAAGCAAAATGGTATTCAAGAACAAGAAATAAAATATCAAGAACAACAAGAATTACTTAATAAAAGATTAATTGCTTTGTATGAATCTGGTTCTACATCTTATTTAGATATGTTATTAAGTTCTGATGGGTTAGCTGATTTTATTTCAAAATTTTATCTCATATCTCAATTAGCTGAGTTTGATCAGGATTTATTAGATGATATAGAAAGAACACGATCACAAATTCAATTGGAAAAAGAACAATTAGAGAGTACAAAGTCAGAAGTACAAAATGCTAAAACAACCATGGAAGTAAAAAGAAATTCTTTAGATGTATCTGTGAGAGAAAAAAATGCTTTAGTTAATAATTTAACAGAAGAAGAAAAGGCTTTACAAGAACAATTAGAAGAATTTGAAAAAGATAAAAAAGATATTCAAGCAAGGATAGCTGCATTAGCCAAAAAGAATAATAGAACTACTGCTACAGTAGCACCAAGTGCAGCAGGGTATATTAGTCCGTTATCAGGAAGAACAAAAGCAAATATTACAACAGGATACTATGGGTATGCAGGACATACAGGTGTAGATTTTGCTTGTAGTGGAGGAACACCGATTTTAGCAGTAAAAAGTGGTGTTGTTGTAACATCTATGGCAAGGAAAAATTCAGCGGGGAAGTATATTAGTTATGGAGAATATATTATTATAGATCATGAAGATGGTACGATGACGTTATATGCACATGGTTCACCAGGAACAAGATTGGTACAAGAAGGACAGAGAGTTTCACAAGGACAGCAAATTATGAGCGTGGGAACAACAGGAAACTCAACAGGATATCATTTACATTTTGAAGTATTTGTTGGAGGAAAACGTACAAATCCAACAGCTTATTTACCATAGTATCTTCTACATGCTATAAATGACAATAGTATGTTAAGAATACATAAATCAATTCGCTATCATATTGATAAGAAAAACTAAAATGAGAAACAAAGTATTAATCTATATCATTAATACTTTGTTTTTAAAGTACAAGGAGGGGTTATGGATTCATATGAAAAAAAACAATTAATTTATAAATTTATTCTGATATTATTAGTAGTATGTTGTATAGTAGGTATTGCTTCTTTTGAAGCTACGGTATATTATTTCATACATCATACACCAGATATAGTAAATGTAGTAAAAACATCTTCTTCAGAAAAAAGTAATGAAAATATTGATGCGATAGCCGCTAATTTAGAAAATTTTCGAGCTATGATTGATAATCATTTTAAGGGAGAAATCGATGAACAAAAAATATTAGATGAAACCTTAAAAGGATATGTAAAAGGATTAGGAGATGAATATTCACAATATATGACAGCAAGTGAATGGGAAGAATTTCAATCAGACGCTTTGGGAAATTATACTGGTATAGGTGTTTATATATCTTTAGATAAAAATGGTAATATTGTAATAGTATCGCCTATAAAAGGGACACCAGCAGAATCTGCTGGACTCTTATCAGGAGATATTATTGTTGAAGTAGATGGTAAGAGTGTTATAGGAGAAAATACAGATATAGTTTCTAATATGATTAAAGGAGAAAAGGGAACCAAAGTTAATATTAAAATTTTAAGAGAAAATGAATACAAGGATTTTGAGATAGAAAAGCAAGATATTAAAATATATCATGTTGAATCAAGAATGTTAGAAAACCATATTGGATATATTCAATTAATTACTTTTGATGAAGGTTGTGCAGAAGAATTTAAAAAAGCATATGAAGACCTAAAAACGCAAGGTGCACAAAAATTAATATTAGATTTAAGAAATAACACAGGTGGAATAGTAGATGAATCTTTAGAAATATTAGATATGATTGTTCCAAAAGATAAGACATTATTGATTACAAAAGATGCAAAAGATAATAGGGAAGTAACTAAATCTGTATCAGATAATATCATAGATATGGATATAGTAGTTTTGGTAAATGAATATTCTGCAAGCGCTTCAGAAATATTAGTGGGAGCATTAAAAGATAATGGAGAAGCCTTAACAGTAGGAACGACAACTTATGGTAAAGGTGTTATTCAAAATGTATACATGTTATCAGATGGAAGTGTTTTGAAACTAACAGTTGATGAATATTTTACGCCAAATGAAACTAAAATTAATAAAGTTGGTATAGAACCAGACTATGTAGTAGAATTGGATGAATCTTCAGAAGAAGATACACAGTTAAATAAAGCAATAGAAGTATTACAGCAATAAGTAACTAATTACAATAGAAAAACATGAAAAATCAAGGTAAAATATTCAAAAAAGTGTTGACAAAATTCAAGATATATAGTACAATAAATCTCGTCAGTGAGATACACTAACGAGATGAATGGTCGCTTAGCTCAGCTGGGAGAGCATCTGCCTTACAAGCAGGAGGTCATAGGTTCGATCCCTATAGCGACCACCATTTTTTGGCCTGGTAGTTCAGTTGGTTAGAATGCCGCCCTGTCACGGCGGAGGTCGACGGTTCGAGCCCGTTCCAGGTCGCCA
>CANQTX010000026.1 GCA_947626885.1 uncultured Clostridia bacterium
ACACAAAAAAAGGTGTAATGTATGGCGAATGGAATGATAATGGTAGATTACTAGATTTATAATACAAATTACAATTTTGTGTTATCTAAATAAAAATATAAATAAAGTAAAAAGTAATAGATTCATTAAATCTATTGCTTTTTTTATGTGTAAAAAAATAAAAAAGGAGGGATTTTTATAGCATTAGAATTTAAAAGTTTTTATAAGCAACCATCAGGAAATAATGAATTAAGTAAGTGTAAATATCCTATTAGGCTTGATACCTATGGATGTGGCTGTAGTCATAACTGTAGTTACTGTTATGCTAAATCATTATTAGATTTCAGAAATTTATGGAATCCATTAAATCCAAGAGTTGCTGACATAAATAAAATAGAAAAACAAATTAATAAAATTGAGGCTGGTACTGTTGTTAGATTAGGTGGAATGACCGATTGTTTCCAAGCATTTGAAAATGCTTATAGAGTTACTTACAAAACAATACAACTTCTAAATAAAAGAAGAATACATTATTTAATTGTAACTAAATCAGATATGGTGGCAAGTGATAAATATCTGGAAATATTAGATAAAGATTTAGCACATATACAAATATCTATTACTAGTACAGATGATGAAACTGCTTTTCAATATGAAAAAGCACCTAGTACATCAAGAAGAATAGCTGCAATAGAAAAATTATATAAGTTGGGATATGATGTTCAATTACGCATATCTCCTTTTATTTTTGAATTAATAGATTTTGATATTCTTAATTCTATAAAATGCGATAAAGCATTAGTTGAATTTTTAAGAGTTAATACTTTTATCAAAAGATGGTTTAAAGAAATTGATTTTTCTCAATATACATTAAAGCAAAGTAATTACTTACATCTACCTCTAGAAGTAAAAAAGAAACAATTAGAGTTTATAACAGGATTCAAAGAATTAACTGTATGTGAAGATGTTACAGAGCATTACAATTACTGGCGAGATAATGTTAATCCCAATAAAGAAGATTGTTGTAATCTTCTTTATCAAGAAAATTATGTAGAAAAAGTAGCTTAGAATGATTAAATAAGTTACTTTTTATTTAAGCTAGGAGGATAAAAATTTGAAGTGTAAAGGAATTATAAAAAATTTAAGCAAACTTGTTGTTAGTGATCCACATTATTTACAAGATGTTTGGTGTAGATATGAAAAAGATTTTTCTGACAAAAAAGATTGGATTGTAGAATTTTTAATTAGAGAAGTAGATGAAATGCAAGAATATAAAGGTGAAAAATTTAGAGTGCAAGGATTAGACTTTTCTATTCTAATAAAAAATGTAGATAGTTTATCAAAATTAGTTGATATTAGCAAATATTCATATAAAGTTGGAACTGAATTTAAGAAAGCAGAAATCGGAATAGACACAGCACAAGTCTGTATGGGTACAAATAAAAAAGCAGAAGAAATAAATGCTTTTGCTAAACAAATAAATAAGGAGGATTCTTTTGAAAATTTATTTTCACAATATAATCCTTCTTTTGCTATACAAACTATGTCAGATGGAAAGCTGGGAGATGTAATAGAAGGTACTATAAATGGAAAAACAGACTTTATACTTATAGATGGCTTTTTTGATGAGTGTGCTGATGTAACTACTGTAGATGAATTGAAAGAGTATATAGTAGAACAACTTAATATAGAGAATTTAGAAATTCAAAAAGATATTACTAAAAATCAAAACAAAAATGATTTAGATTATGATTGTAAGGAGGATTTGTAATGCAAAAAGTATTTAGTGTTTTTACTCAAAATTTAGCATATTACAATGAAGGATATATAACTGGAGGATGGATAGACTTACCTCAAAGTCCAGAAAAGATTGAAAGTTACTTAAAAGATGTTGTAAAAATAGATGAAGAACATGAAGAATACGAAATAGCAGATGTTGATGAGGTTCCGTTCCCTTATGAATCTATACAATGGAGTAATTTAAAAGATCTGAATAATTTAGCTATTATATACAACAGCTTAAATACTTTTCAAAAAGAAGCTATTGCTGGTTATATAGAAACAGCTGGTGAAGAACACTACTCTGTGGATGAACTTATTAATATTTGCTTACAAGCTGATTCTATACATTATTGGCAATATGATTTTGATGGAATTGAATCTTGCAAAGACTTTTCATTAAATTTAAAAATGGGTTATACAATGGCTGAGGAAACTGGTTTATATGAAAAATTAGAAGAATTAGGTGTTACTAGCTATTTTGATTTTGAAAAATATGGAGAAAGTTATAGTTATAGCCATGAATTATTAGAAAATGGATATTTGACATTTGATGATTGCGATATAGATTTTGATATGTATTCAGAAGATGAAATACAAGAAGAAGTAAATCAAATACTAAAAAAATCAAATGAAATGGAAAGGAGAAAAGATTGCACAGAGGAACTATATTTATAATTACAAAAGATAAAAATAATCAGTTTGAAATACAAAAATCAACTGAATTTAATGGTGGAATGGGCTTAGATTGTTATGGCAAAGCTATTTACGATATGTTAAAAGATTTAAAAGAACCTTTACTATTTGATGCAATGATAAGAGATTTTAATGATGAGTATTTTGAATATCATGATGATGTAATGACTTATACAGCAGATTCCCAAGAAAACCCTTATATAGATGAGAAAAAGAATCAAAAATATTTTGATTATGCTCGAACAGAAAATCAATTCAAATTTTTTAAAGATAATAACGGAGATTATATATATACAAGTGATAGTAATTATATTAAAAACTTAACTGATGAGGATGTAAAAATAGTATGCTGCAATGGTACATATATTTTGAAACCTAATCAAATATTAGTGTCAGATTATAATGAGTGTGTAAACAATACCAAAGAAACTTTTGGCGAGAATACTGATAAATATGTAAAATTAGACACTCTTGAAGTATCAGATTACATTCAAACAAAAAAAGAAGAATTATTATTAGATAATATAAGAAAAACATTTGAATCTTTTGGTTTTAATGTAAATATTTATAGTGAAAATGGAATATATAATCAAATTGAAATTGAGAGCTGGACTGATGGTGGCGTTGATATGGTAGAAACTATATATTTTAATGAAGTTTATCAAGATATTTATGATGCCAAAAAAATAGATAAAGAACTACAGAATATTGTAGATAACTTTTCAGTAGATGAGGAAATTGATCTTCATAGAGAAGGTCAGGATTATAAAAATGCTTTTTCAATAAGAGAATCATTAGAAGATTTTGAAAGTTATTACAACAAATTAAAAGATTTGTCTAAAAACTTTTTAAACAAATATCATGAATTAATATTTGAAAAAGTAATGAAAGATAATTTAATTAAGGAGGATTCAATAAGTGAAATTAATTACTAAAGAATTAGAAGAAATTTTTAAGGAATATCCTATTGGAAGTCAAGATGGACTAGGAGGAGATGCAAAAGTTATTGTAAAATTTTTTAATCCTGTTGGACATGGTACTTGGCTAATTACAGAAGCTAATAAATTAGAAGATGGCGATTATGAAATGTTTGGTTACTGTCATCTTGGAGATCCTGAAATGGCTGAACTTGGATATGTAATGCTATCAGAATTAGAAAATTTAAGGTTACCATTTGGTCTTACAGTTGAAAGAGATTTATATATGCCAAAAGATTGCACCCTATTACAGGCAATGAAATCTACAGGTATTACACCACCAGAATATATGATAAAAGACCATAAAGATAGAGTTTATGAACGAGTATGCAAACAATTTCTATCGCTTAACTTAAATCAAATACTTTTAGAAGGCGAGGATAAAATTGTTTCTGCTATTGTTGATAATGAAACATTAGATAAAATAGATTTAGATGAAATAACAATAGAAAACTATGAGGAATATCAAAAGTATTTTTCTTCATTTGGAGTTTATGAAACATATCAAGAACTATTTAAAGATACTGAAATGAATGAAGGAATTGAAAATGATTTAGAGGATACTCATGATGAATTATATGATGAAAATGGAAAATGGAATTATGAAGTATCTAAAGAAGATATATTAGAGTTAAAATCATTTGGAGAAGAAATTGATATTAGTCTGCTAGAAAAAAATAATGATACAATATCTTACGATATTTAACTATATTTATAAAAAAGGAGGAAAAATTTTGAGAAAACAATATGATGATTTTACACAAATGAAACTAAAAGATATGTGTAAAACAATAAGTGATATGACATACACCTATGTTGATCCAGATACAAAACAACCAACAAGAGTTCCACCTTCTCATTATGAGAAAATATTAGACCAGATAAAGGAACAATATATGGGTGAAATTACAAAAAGGCAGTTTCTTACTATTATGTATAATCAATTAACTGCTTTAAAAAAGGAAGATGAAAAATATTTTCAACAAGCATTATTATGTATTGATATGGGAATAAATCCTAAGGATTTAAGAATGGATGAACAAATTGCAATATCTTACACTTATGATTACATTGATGATAAACAAAAAACAGAGAAAAAGAATTTTCATTTATTAAATCAAGATATAGTAGATGCCTATACAAATGCTAAAGATAATCCTATGATTCAAGCACAAGCTATTGAACTATCAAATGAAAATGAAGAACCAAATCAAGATGATATGGACTATGATTATTAAAGGAATGGAGGAAAAAATATGCCTAATTGGGTAAAAAATGTAGTTACAGTTTCTGAAAAAACTATGAAAAATATTAAAGAAAACTATTTTGAAAATGGAACAATAGATTTTAATAAAATTATACCTATGCCTAAGACATTAAATCTTACAAGTGGTAGTATAACTGATTCAGCTATTTTTTATGCTCTTTGTAAAAAAGATAAAAAAACTCAAAAGGAAATCTGTAATCTTTTAAAAACAAAAGAAAATGTCATATATGGAAATTATCTTAATGCTATTAGCCATTATTATTCATCAGGACACTTTAAAAATATCGAAGAAAGTGCAAAAAAATTTATCCCAGATGAAGAAGCTAGAAAGTTAGGAATTACATCATTAGAACAGCTTGGTGATACTTATATAAATAATATTAGGCAGTATGGTTGTGATACATGGTACGATTGGTGCATTGAAAATTGGGGTACAAAATGGGGTGCTAGTAGGTTCTCTTGTAATGAAAATACAATGATTTTTGAAACAGCATGGGCTACACCAGCAAATATATTCAGTAAGTTATCAAAAGCATATCCAGATGAAACTATTAAAATAGAATTTGCAGATGAAGATTATGGTAGTGATAATAATGGAATATTAACTTATAAGAATGGTGAATGTGAATATGATTTAGATTTAGGTGAAGATTTTATAGCAGAAGTCTGGTGTGAACAAATCGAAAATATTGAATCATCAAAAGATATAACTGATGAAATGTTTGATTAGATATTAAAAAAATATCTTTTTTTTTGACTAAATTTAAGGAGGAAACAAATAAAAGTATGAATAATATACGATTAGAAATAAAAGATAAATATATTACTTTATATGGTTCTAATGCAATCATACAAAAAGAAAAAGCTATAATAGAAAATCTTGGTTTAACTGGTGATGAATATAAAGATAGACTTATAATTCAAAAATGTATTGATGATAAAAAGTTAAAATCAGATATACTATATTGTGGTAATACAGTATATCCTTTTTCAAAGATTGTAAAAGCATATAGGAAATTACAAAAAAGTGATTCGTTAGAAAATTTAACAAAAGAAATGTATAACTTCTTTACAAATGCCTGTGGAGATATTGCTCATTACGATATTGGTGGTTTCAAAGCATATTATAATTATAATTTTCGACAGTTAGAATCCGAAATATTGCAAAATTGCTGGACACCATCTTGGCACTCTGATGTAGATAGAATATTTAAGGAATTAAAAATTGATAGAGATTATTTTCATGAGAGAGAATTAGTAAATATTGATAGTATATCACTTAATAAATTAAAAAATATTATTGAAGATTGTGGTTGGAAAGTTACATCTAATAACGATATATTTCTTAAATTAGAGCGAAATATAACCTATGGCAATTCATTTTCTTTTGATGTTAATATTTCGAGTAATAAAGCATCAAATATAATTAATGAAATACAGAATTATACTAACTCTTTTGATAAAAATGAATATGTTGAACAGGCTGTAAAAAATCGAAACGATATGGAAAATCCACCTACTATTAAAGAAATAGTTGTATTTACAGATAATATAGGTTCAATGTTAAATAAACTTAACACCGATCTTATATATAAAGCTAGAATTGAAGCACAAGAAAAACATGACACACTTGATGAAATAATTAATAATGATGACTATGACTACGATTATTAGAAAGGATTAACAATATGAATAATAAAGAAAAATATTATGATTTATCGCTTTCACAAGTAATTGATTATTTTAGAGAAAACAATATAAAAGATTTAATGGATTATGGTAGCGATTGTGATGAAGGATTAAACCATTTATCTTCTATGTATGAAGAAATACTGGATAAATTGAATATAAAATATTCAAATGTTTATACAGAAGATGTGTCAGATGGAAAGTATTTAACAATAATTACTTTACAAGACAACTCACAGATTACTGTAGATACAAGTGCATGGAACGGAATCAAAGTAGTAACAGAAAATATAGAATCCATTTATGAAAAATGGAATAGTATTCAAGAAAAAGCTATAAAAGAACAGGCTGAAAATGAAATAAGTTATTTATAAAATAACACTAAAAATAGATATGGGATTGTATAATATTCCATATCTATTTTTGACTAATCAAAGCGAAGGAGAGTGATGCAAATGGGCCAAAGAAGTCAAATTTATATTCGTATTCATGATGAAAAAGATAATACATTCTTAATTGCAAAATACTTTCAATGGAATTATGGTGAGAGGATGATTTCACGAGCAAGATATGGAATTGATTATATAAAAACAAATTTGAAATATTTACATTTTGGAGATATTAGAGAAAAAATTAGTAAATTTTTTGACATAAATTTTGATATGAAAGATATGGTATTTAGTCAAGATATATTAGAGGAAGTCCGTGAGGGATTATGGCATGATAAAGGGTCTGAGAATTACTATATCTTTGAAGCAC
The DNA here is from genome assembly GCA_947626885.1 of uncultured Clostridia bacterium. GTDB lineage: Bacteria > Bacillota > Clostridia > TANB77 > CAG-508 > Scatovivens. The sequence continues at coordinate 7,147 of CANQTX010000026.1, forward strand.
AAGATAATAATGATGGAAAATTATTTATAGATTGTTACCAAAAAACTGGAGAAATAAAATTTTGTTTTACCGATTATGATTTTAATATATTATCTCCAGATGAATATATGAAATGGGATATGGATAAAGAATGGAATGTTCCTAATTCTAGACTTTATGAGTTTGAAGATTGGGATGAAACTGCTACAATTTGCGAAGATAATATTAAATTCATAAATGAAAATGCAAAAATGATGACACCTACAGAACTAGAGGAATTTATAAAATATGATTATTCTAAACAAATTGGTGATTCTAATTTTATAAAATTATTACATGACTTTGATGAAAAAGGAATTGTGAAAGATAACTATTTTTATTTTAATATTGAAAGAACTGATGCAAATGGTTCTTGGAAATTTTATAGGAATGATACAAAAGAAATTTGTATGCAATACGATAATTCTACTAAAAAAATTACAGCAGAAAGTCCTTTTAAAGAAAACTATGAAGGGCTAATTCAAGATGCTTATAAATATTATAACTTACCATACGAAAAACAAATTATCGAACAGAATTTACAAATAAATAAAGAAGATGAATTTGAATATTAGGAGGAACTTAATTGAAAACTTATAATTATAACTGGATAGAATTTTTATCTGGAAGAAATGTTATAAAAGTAACAAATGAAAAGGAATTTAATATATTTAAAGAATTTTTAGAAAAATATGGGTTAGTTGAAATTTTAAATGATACTAATACCTATTCTGAGTGGCAACATCTAGCAGCTATAAATGGAAAAAATGAAAATCTTTTTCTTTTTGAATATAATAATTATAAAGGATTAACTTGGTGGGATAATATACAAGAAGCAACGGACTATTATGGAGAATCTCCAATAGAAGTTTCTGAATTGCAAAAATTATTTGATATAAAAAGCATTGATAAATCAATAAAAAATGAAACTAAAAGGTTGTGTGATTTGGTTGATATTGAAACTAATAATAAAGAATGTGTTGTATTAAAAATAAAGGAAAATTCATCTTTAGATTTAATAAAATTAGGCTGCTTTGAAGGAGATGAAAATTTAATTCGTATTACAAAAGGTGCAAATCATACAATTACAATTTTTTCTGGTAAGAATCATTATTCTTGGGATTTTGGTGATAGTGGTTATACATTAGTATCGAAAAGTATGGACCAGAAAAGAGATATGATTTTAGATTGTATTGAAATTGATTTTGATATTTATATTGGAAAAAATGCAAAACTAATTGAAAAGTCCTTAGATATTCAATCAGTAGAAGATGTTATAAATAGAGAAAATAAGTATGAAGTTTGCAAGGATGGGCCTAATTATTTAGTTCATAAAAATGGAGAATTTTTTAGATTATTTAGTAACATAGAAAGCTATAAAAATTTTTGTTCTAGGATAAATTCGTATGAAAAATCTAACGAAAACGATTTGCAAAATGATAATGAAAATGATTACGATTATAATTAAAAATTTTAAAAAAGTAGTACAAAAATGTCCTACTTTTTTTAAAATTTTAATCAAAAAAAATTCTCCCAGAGGGCTAAAAGGGTATTAGGGATTTTTCCCTAAACAGCGATTTGTGGTCCATTGGACCATGCTGGCGAATAGAGGGCACAAAAAAATGCCCTACCTATTCGACGCAAAATAAAATTTTGCTTTTTATTAATGATTTGCTTTCGCTATCATTAATATTTTTTTAGGAGGTGTTTATGGATTTAAAAGAGCAAATAGAAAATTTTAATAAAAAAGAAATAGAAAAGATTTATAATTTATATAAAGAAAAATATAAAAGTAAAATATCCTTAAATAAAGGTAGAAAGTATATATTTACAATAAAAAAATTTGAAGTATTTTTTAGATTATATATTGATGAAAACATACAAGTTTGTATAAGAACTAATACAGTTAATGTTCGTGAACAAATTAAATATGATTTTGTTAATTTTAACGAATTAAAAATTGATGATCTGAAAGAATATAAGAAGATAATAAAGTTATTTTACAAAAATATAGTAAAAGAAGTTAATCATACATTCTTTTGCCCAGAACATCATAAAGAAATGATACCAGATAATGCCACACAAGAAGAAATAGATGCTGGGTGGTATTCGATATATGAACGAAGGTTACTAACCAAATTAAATTATAATGAACCAGATGGATTCAATACATGGATTGAAAAAGTTAGTAATAGAAAATATATTAATCAACAAAAAGCGATAGGAGAAAAATAAAAATGAAATGTTTTTTAAATTATGAATATACTCAATCAGGAATCAAATTATTTGTTGTGAAAAATTCAGAACCTGTTTTTATAGAGGAATATATTGATTATTCTAAGTGGAGTGAAGATAAATTAAGATATTTAGATGATATTTTAGATAATGCAATTAATAATTTGATAAATAAGTGTGATAAAACTGTTTTTGGCTATAAGATAAGTAAATCTGATCAATTAAATATTAAATGGAGAGCAAAAGAAATCATTACTCGTATAGTAGAAGAAAATAATAAAAATTTAAGAGATATTATTAAAAAATTAGATATATCAATTAAAAATTGGTATATTGATAATTATCCAAGTGATGATGTAGGAACAACATTGTCATCTACAGCTACATTTTTAGATTTGAATAATTTACTAAATTCTAAAAAAGGTAGTCATGTATATCAATTACTAGGTGGAGATGCTGATTCTCTTGTTAGAGAAAGATGCTTTTCAAAATTAGCAGAATTAATAGGAGAAAATTATAATTATATATACAATAAATGGATTGATTCTCCAAATAAGGAAGATGAAATTATAAATTATGATTACTAATTCAGAAAAAGAAACAGAAAAGTTTTTTTTATCTTACACTAGCATCCTAAAAAAATTTAAGCAGCTAAATATGAAAACCAAATCTAATAAAGAGATTACTCATAAAGATTTAAGGAGAGCTGCTGATTTTATGGAAGAAAAACATCCTTCTTGTAGATGGAAGTGCAAAAAAGCTAATGGAAAAAGATATTATATTTTAATTGAAGGTTATTATTGGTTAACATTGGTTTATTTTAATAATGCAAAATCTTTTATAGATGCAGATATAGACTTTTTTATTGCTAGAATAAATCAATATGAAAAACTATTATCTGTTGAACCAAAAGTCCTATGGAACACAGATGTACCTCGAAAGGATTTAGTAAAATATTTTAATAGAAAATATGATACTATTAGAAAAGCCATTGCTAAAATGAACAAAGCGACTGATGGAAAATATAAATATTGTAATGAGAACAAACAAATTATGATTTCAAAAGAAGGAATCGAATGGCTATGTAAGAATTGTTTTAAACAAAAATATTTAAAACTATTAGAAGAATATAAAATGGAATTGACAGAAGAATATATAAAAAGAGGATTTCCTTATGATATTTTTTAGAGGAAAGGGCTGACAAATACTAGAAAATACGTTATACCATATTTAGTATATACGTATATATTTTTTTCTTGTAAAATGGAGGTGAAAATATTTGGATTTTGATGAAAGAAGTAATATTGTTTATCAACTGATAACAATAGCTGAAAAGAGGCTTTTAAATGACTATCAAAAACAAGAAGTATGTAATATCGTTAATAGATTAGAAAATAAAACTACCACACAAGCAGAACGATTTATATTGCTTTATAATTTGAAGTTAGGAGAAAAAGAATATAGACAATGTGATTTAGCAAAAAAATATAATTGCTCATCTAATGCAATTAGACTTTCTGTTAATCGAATAAGGTCCAAATTAATTAGTACCAAAGATGAAGATTTGCTCACACTAAAACAAATTGTAAATGAGTGTGTGCAAAAATATGATATTAAGTTTGCAAACTAATAAAAAATGATAGGAATATAAAAAATTCCTATCATTTTTTTCTGGAGGAATAGATTAAATGAATGAAGATTCAAAAAATAGAACTAAAATAATAAAAGCTAGAGTAACAGAAGATGAAGAAATCTTGGTTAAAACAAAGGCTAAAATTTATGGATATAAAAATTTATCGAAATACTTAATAGATGCTGCTATTTATGAAAAAATAACTCATATTGATTTAGATAATCAAATGAAAATATATGATGCCTATGCTAAAAATACGAAAGAATTAAAGAAGATAACTAAAGAAATACGAAATATATGTAAGTATGCAACACAATTAGATAGTATTGATATTTCTAATATTAAATCTATAATGTTTAATATTATTAATAATCAAAAAGAGATGCTAAAGTTAATTGATGAAAAGCTGGATTTACAAGTTTGGCAATCTATAAATAGAAATAAAGATAAACAGGAGGAATAAATATGCCCTATACTAAAAGGATGCCTCATTATGGTTCCCCAAAAGAATTATTAGAATATATCCTAGATGAAAAGAATTATGGAGAAAAAGTTGCTGTAGCTTCTTCTATTAATTGTAATGTAGAAACTGCATTATCCGAATATTTAAAAATACAAAATAAATTTGAAATGACAGGAAACAGAGTGGCTTATCATATTATTCAAAGTTTTTCTCCTAATGATGAAATAACACCAGAACAGGCAAATCAGATTGGTAAGAAACTCTGTGAAGAATTATATCCAGATTTTCAATGTGTAATAAGCACTCATATTGATCGAGGACATATTCACAATCATATATCTATTAATGCTATAAACTTAAATGGAAGAAAATTAGATGATAGATTAGGAAATGCAAAAGAAGGATTATATGGTTTAAGTGATATTAGTGATAAAATCGCTGCTGAGTATGGCTGCTATATCATGCCTAAAAGAACATTTAGTAAAATAAAAAATAAAGATTATTATTATCAATATAAAGAGCAAACTTGGAAAGAAAAAATTAAATATGATTTAGATGTTTTAATTCCAAAATGTAATAGTGTAGAAGAACTTTTAGAAGAACTTTCAATATTAGGATATGAGATAAAAAGAGGAAAACATTTAGCAGTTAAAATATTAGGTATGAAAAAATTTGCTCGTTTAAGCACGATTAATGTGAAATATAGTCAGCAAAATTTATACGAGATGTATAAGAATCAAAACAATGTTAAACTACGAAGTATAAAGGTTTTAGTAAATGAGTTTAATGATACTCTATTTAGAAAAGTAAATGAATCAAAAATAGCAATAGAAAAAAGTCAGTTATCTACAGAAGGTAAAACTTATACTGAATATCAAAAAACTAAATATCAAGAAATTAAGAGATATTATAAATTAAAGCAACAATTAGAATTTTTAGATAAATATAATATTAGGTCTTTTGATGATATAGAAAAGTCTATTGAGATAAAAAGATTAGAAATAAAAAATAAAAATATAGAATTTAAAAAAATTAAAACTACTTTTGAAAAATTAATAGAAACAACTGAAAAAGCACAAGATTATATAAAATTATTTAAAGATTATGAATATGCTATGTCATATAAAGAAATGAATCCTGATTATGTTCTACCAAAAGAAACTAAAATATTTTTAAAATTGCAAGATGAATTAAAAATACATTCTGTAGAGGATGCAAAAAAATTAATTAAGCAATCTCGATCTGATAGAATTTATTATAACAAATTAAAAACTGAAATACTTGATTTACAAAGAGAATTAAATCATCTTGATACCATTAAAGAAGAAAAATTGTCTAGTAGTGAACTCTTTATACACAGTATAAAATTTGGTGGCAATCGTATTGATTATAAATTATCTGATAACGAGTGTTTTTGTATAAACTTACCTTATACAAAGGAAAAAATATATATTCCTAAAAAATATACTGCATATAATGAAAAACATCAATTCTACACATTATATTTGGTAGATGACAAGGAATATGAATTGTTTGATGAAAACAATAATAAATTAAAAAATATATCTGGAACTGATTTAGAAAAATATGTTTTAGATAAAAAGAAAGAAATTGACAAGTTATATAGTCAATTTTAAATAGTCTTATTTGACCTCAAATTCAATTTTGGGGTCTTTTTTTCATGCAAAGGAGGAATTATATTGCTAAAATTATTTAGTCTTTTTTCAGGAATCGGTGCTTTTGAAAAAGCACTTGAACGATTGAATATACCCTATGAACTTGTAGGATTTTCTGAAATAGACAGCTTTTCAATAAAAAGCTACTGTGCAATACACAATGTTCCAGAAACAAAAAATTACGGAGATATAACAAAAATAGATGTAAGTACATTACCAGATTTTGATATTTTAACATGGGGATTTCCATGTCAAGATATTTCTATTGCAGGTAGAATGAAAGGAATAAAAGAAGGAGAAACACGAAGTGGATTATACTATGAAGGTTATAAAATACTAAAAGAAAAAAGACCAAAGTATAGTATAATAGAGAATGTGAAAAATCTTACAAGTAAGAGATTTAAGAATCAATTTGAATCTATATTAAATGACTTATCTGACCTGGGATATACGAATTATTGGAAAATACTAAATTCAAGGGATTATCGGAATTCCACAAAACAGAGAACGAATTTTTATTGTTTCAATTCGTAATGATTTTGTAAAAAGTAATTTTTGTTTTCCACCAAAAGTTCCCTTAATGTGGGAACTTAAAGATTTATTAGAAAAAAATGTGGATGAAAAATATTATCTTTCTGAAAAAGCGATTGGAAAATTAATAATGAAAAATAATAAACTTATAAAAAATATCACTTCTGGAACAACTAATGAAAATGATAAACCGTTTGTATTAGTTAGAGAAGGTACGAAAAAAGGATATGTAGAAGCAAGATTGGGTGATTCTATTAATATATCATATCCAAATAATATTACTAAAAGAGGGAGAGTTGGTCAGAAAGTATCAAATACTATATTAACTTCTCCTAATATGGCTACATTGGAAAATATTAATAAATCAGAAATCAAAATGTTTAATCCATTTAATAATAAAGAGATTACAAATATTGCACCTACCCAAACTACATCTTGTGGAATGACAACATCAAGTGCAACTGTGCTTATATCAGAAGATGGAAAACAGTTATTAAAAATCAGAAAATTAACACCATTAGAAGTTTGGAGATTAATGGGCTTTGATGATAAAGATTTTTATAAAGCAAAAGCTACTAGTATATCAGATAGTCAATTATATAAACAGGCTGGGAATAGTATTGTAGTTAATATTCTAGAGTATATTTTTGAAGAATTATTTTATATAGAAAAAATTGAAAAATGTGCTTAAATCGTTTATCTAAAAAGAAGTAAAAATTAGTAGGAGCTAATTTCCTACTAATTTTTACGTTATATTATTTTATTCTTTTTGCGACTACTACCATTCTTCCATTTTTCTGAGAATATTCACAAGTTATCATAGTAAGTAGTTGCTCACCAAATTCTGCTGTAGTGCCTGTATCGTATAGTTGAATCTTTTTTACATTTTCTATATAAGAATTATATTCTTCTTCGTTTTCAAAATTTATTCCATCATAAAATCTAAATACATTTTTTTCTTTTTTATAAAATACTCTTGATTTAAATGCTGCAAAAATCTCATATTCTCTAACTTCTTCATCTGTTACAAAAGTAATTGTTTTATGTTTCTCATAATAATCTTTTTTTGCATAATTTAATAGTTGCCCAAACATCTCTCCATCTTTCATATTATGTCCATATAGAATTAAATTAGAATTTGAATTATTAATTATGCTTTGGCTTTTCAAAAATATAGAACCATATTTATTTTTTTCATTTTTATAACTATGAGTTAAATAATATTCATTATCTTCTCCTTGAACTACTGGATAATCTATTTTAGTGTCATCTATTTTTATCCATGCTTTAATATCTTTATTATTTTTCTGCATCTCTCTTATTTTTTCTACTTGTTCATCAACTTTCGTAGGTACTATATCCATATATTCTTGTATTGTTTTTATATCTTTTTTATCTCTTGATGTTATGATAAAATTATATCCAATATATATTCCTGCACATACAAATATAATTATACAAATTACAAAAATCATTTTACTTATCTTTTTTCTAGTTATACTTTTATCTTTTTTTTTGGTTCTTTTGGCTTCATGTTTCCCCATACTGATTTTCCCTTCATTTTAATTTATTCAAATCCATAACTTACTATATAATATTATGTTTTTTAATAAAAGACCTAATATGAAAATAATAAATCCAATACTAGGTCTTTTTATAATATAAAATAAATTACTATGTCATTTTTATTTTATAAATTTTTTACTCATTACTATTCCTGCTAATGATAATAAACTTACTAATCCAACAGAAATTGAATAAGCATCTCCAGTTTTTGGTTCATCATCTAATTCTTCATTTGCAGATTCTTGGTCAGCAGGTTCTTGTTCTGCAGGTTCTTGTTCTGTTGGTTGTTGTTCTGTTGGTTCTTGTTCTGTTGGTTGTTGTTCTGTTGGTTCTTGTTTTTCTACTACATTTCCGTTACTATCTAATTCAAAATTGTCTGGTATAAGAGTACTCATATCTTGATTTTCTTGAGCGTAATTATTATTTGGATCTTGATAAACAAACTTTCCACCAGTAACACTTGCAGTACCACCTGTGACATCAGCTATTGATGGCACTTTATTTCCAGTTGTATTAAGAAATGTTCCACCTGTTACATTTAATTTTCCTTGATTTACTATCAAAGGACTATCTGGTGCTGGCACATTAGGTACTGAACCTTGTTGAAAACGACCATCAGTAATATTAACTTCTCCACTTGTAGTATTATATATACCATAAGTTGTTTTAGTTGATACAGTTATTCCTCCACCACTAATAGTTAATTTTCCATTATTCTCAATACCATAACAGCTTTGATCTGATGTTAATATTGTTCCTCCTTGTATAGTTAAAGTACCATTGTTTCTAATAACTGGTTGACTACCTTCAAAATTTGGAATTACCATATCTCTACGAATATATCCACCTCCGACACTGTCTATAATAGTTAATTCAGCACCTTGCTCAACTAATATAGTAGGCATTCCTTCTGTACTTGTATTATCTAGTGAATTACCATTCAAATCTAAAGTAACTTTTTCACCATTTTTTATTTGTAGGTTTATGGTAGTTAGCGTATTTACTTTTAAAGTATATGATGAGCTACCATTATCAGTTTTTGTTATACCTGAATCATCAGTTAAATTTTCTAAAGTAGTGGTTGCTTTAACAGTAGTATTAAATCCAAATGCAAATGCACATATAAGTACCATAACTAGTGCAAGTTTAAATAAGTTTTTTGTTTTCATCTTTTTTCTCCTTTTCTAATATTATTTTTAGGGTTTAAGTTTACCCAAAACTCTATTTTACATCACTTTTGGTGAATACTATAATTTTTGAATACTATACTTTACTACACTACCCTCCTTTGTTAAATTTTTATAAATTTTTTATTTTTTATGAATAAATAAATTTATACCTAATACAATATATCACTTTTTTGCAAAAATGTAAATAGTTTTTTACAAATTTCCAGGATAAAGACATGAAAAAATTTTTGAAAACGTGAAAATAATATAAAAATCAATAAAAATATCTTTTCAATATATAAAAAAAACGATATAATATCATCAAAATGGAGCAAAAGAAAAATGGAAATAAAAGAAATAGAAATAACCAAATTGAAGGAATTAAAGGAAAAAACGATGATGTTAAAAGATGAAAGGCAAAAAGGAAAAGTTGTATATAAAATATGGGATATAGTTGTAGTTGTTATACTTGCAGTTTTAGCAGATTGTAATGAATGGGATGAAATTGAAGATTTTGCAAAAGAGCAAAAAGTATTCTTAAGGAAATTTTTAAAGTTGACAGGAGGAATTCCATCATCAAAAACTTACGAAAGAGTTATAAGTATGCTTGATAGCAATGAATTAAGTAAATTATTCGTGGATTTTGTAGAAGAAATACAATTTTGGGAAGATGTAAATTTTAAAGATATCTTATCTTTTGATGGAAAAGTAGACAAAGGAAGTTCAAGAAAGAAAAGTTTTGTAACAGATGATATAAAACCATTAAATGTTTTAAATGTATATTCTGACAGATTGCAAATGTGCATAGACCAAGAAATGATTGAAGAAAAGACAAATGAAATAACGGCAATACCAGAAGTAATAAAGAGATTAAATTTAAAAAATGTAATTTGTACATGGGATGCATTAAACACACAAAAAGAAAATATAAACGCTGTAATAAAGCAAAAAGGAGATTATTGTGTAGCATTAAAAGCAAATCAAGGAAATTTCTACAAAGATGTCCAAGATTATTTTGATGAAGATAAATTGTTAGTAATTCAGTCAGGATATAAGGGAGGTTATCAGCTATCAAGAGAGAAAAATCATAATGCAATAATAACATATGAATATTATCAAACAGAAGATGTTAAATGGTATGCAGAATATAAAAAATGGGACGGATTAAAAAGTATTGGAATGATAAGGAAAACAATAGAAAAACCAGATGGAACAAAAACAGAGGAGAACAGATATTATATTTCAAGTTTATTACTAAATATAGTGCAATTTGCATATGCAATAAGAAAACATTGGAACGTTGAGAATAAATTACACTGGCAAATGGATTTTACCTTTAAGTGTGATGACAATACAACAGTAAATAAGAAAGCACTATTTAATTTACAAATTATAAAAAAATTCTGCTTAAAGATTCTAAACATAGCTAAAGAAAAAGATAATAGAAGTCTAAAAAGAATAAGGAAAAGCATATCAAGAAATCCAGAAGGAGAGCTGATAAAGATATTTAAATTAATGCGTAATTTTGATATGTCAACATTAAAAAAAGCTTAATATATCAACAAGATAAAGATATAAAAAAAATTTTTCATGTCTTTATCCTGACAAATTTCCTACTATATATAGTAGGAAAAATATAAAAAGCTAACAGTTAAAACTTTTTTGCATATTTTATATAATTATTAAAACAATAACATACAATAAACATAATGGATGGGATGTGAGTGTCATGCAAAAAGGTTTTTATAGATTTTATCTTAAAGAAAAATGGATTAATAAGAATATTGAGATAGAAGAAAGTTTATATGATGAGCTTAAAAAGATTTCAGAAAATGAGCTAGATGTATCTATAAATAAATTGATAGATGCTTGTGTAGAAAATTTTAAATTAGAAAATGACACAGTTATATATTATAAAAAACCAGAAAATGAACTTTCTATTTCACGAAGTATCAGGTTAAGAGAATCTATGTGGAATAAATTAGAGAAATTTAAAAAGGATTATGATATTTCAATATATAAATTAATTAATATGTCTATAAAATATACTTTGGAAGATAATTAAAAACAGGCTTATTTTAAAATTAATAAAACCTGTTTTTTTTTAATTTGTTTTTGAATTAATATTTTTTTAAAACTATTTATTATATTTATCTAAAAATACTTTCATTGATATATTTACTAATCTAGTAAGTGAAATGCCAGTTTCTTGAGTTATTTTATTCAAAGCCTCAACATTTTCTTTTCTAATCATAACACTTCTGTAAATAGTTATTTCATCCTTTGGTTTAGCATAATACTTTATATTTCCACTAGAAATTAAATCTTCTATACAAATATTTACAATATCGCTAATAGTAGCATCATATTCGTTATCAACAATTTGTTTTAATTCTGTATATAATCTATCTTCTAGATTAATACTTTTTTGAATAGTATAATTGTCTTTTTTATATAACCTATCTATTGCACTCATATTACACCTCCCAATTATTAGTTTCTAACCTTTTCACGAATATTATACTTAAAACATTTATTTTATATAACTTAACTATATCGTGTACTGATACACGAAAATAGGTTGATTTATAATTTGCTTTAATATATAATGGAAAAAAATGTTAGGAAGGGAGGGAGATTCATGGAGTTGCTTGGAAAAGCCTTAAATTATATACATACAACTAATTTTAAAGTTCTTAATTCTAATTTTCTTGTGTCTGATCTGAACAAAATCATATATTCTACTATTATTAACTATATAGATGAAGATTACTTAAATAAAGAATTAAGTCAAGATATGCAAGACTTAGTAGCAGAATGGAAAGACAAAGAATATTCAGATGACTTGTTTATTATTCTAAATGATAATTTAAAACAAATCATCAAAGAAGATTCTACAGATTATTCAGCACAAATGTTTTTTCCTATTTTCATTGATAATAGGTTACAAGGATTTACAATATTTTTTAGAATACAAGGAGATTATATTTCGACTAGTGCTAAAGCACCTAAAACAGTTACGAGTTTCATCCAAAAATTTTTAAATGATGATTTAAAAGCTAAGGAGAAAAATTCTATGATTAACAAAAAAGAAATCTCTAAAAATTTTGAAGATTATTTATTTAGTGAGTTAGACCTAGATTATGTATGGGAAAAAGTAGATAATAACTTGCCTACATTACTTGGAATAACAGGATATTTAGAAAATGAGCAAAAACTTACTAAGATAAATAAACAATTATTATCTAGCTTAAATGAAGAACAAAGAAAACTATTAAATGAGTATAAAAAGACAGCAGTAGATTCTATGACATATCAGTATTGTCTTGCTTATTATTTAGGACAAAAATCTATAATTGAATTAGATAAATTAAAATAGTTTATTATATAAGCTATTACATAATAAACTATCATTTGTTTTTATAATATAAGGTAAGTTGATTAAGATATATCAACTTATCTTTTATTATCATATTTATTTAGAAATTCTTTTATAGCACCATTTAATAATCTTGTTACAGATATTCCTGTTTTCTTATACATTTGCTGTAAGTTTTTTAGATTTTCTTTTCTTATCATTATGCTTCTATATGTAACTGTTTCTAGTCGTGGCTTTTCATAAAAGGATGGTTTATCTTTTTCTATGTATTCTTCGATACATACATTAACGATCTGACTAAATGTAGCATCATAATTCTTTTGAGTAAATTTCATTAATTTTCTATATAGAGTATCTTCTATATTAACTGTTTTCTTTATTGTCTTGTTGTTGATGAAATACAACCTATCTATTGCACTCATATATACACCTCCTATTATTCATTCTACAACTATTTGCATTATACAAAATTTACCTTTTTAATAATACTCATTAATATTACTCGTTTATGAATATAAATAGGTTAGATAACAGCAAAAAAGAGTTGCTATTTCTCTAATAACAACCCTTAAAATTAAATACTTACTATTATAATTAGATATTCTTAATTAAAAAAACTTCTACTATTTTAGTAAATTATTTCTATCTTGTTCTTTCAATCTTGTATCTTCATATTTTTAATCAATAACATTAACAACATAAAGAGCTTTCATAATATTCTATTTTTCCCCCTTTTTTACTCTCATAATTTTAACATAAATTTGTTTTTTTTACCACATTAAAAAAATTTTTTAAATAAAGTCTTTTATTTTAGCTACTTTTTGGCTTTTGACAAGAAAATTGCAGTTAACCTTCCATTTTCGACAGACATTTTATTTATGCTTTATGTATAATCATTCTGAAATTTGTCTATGAATTGAATTTTGTTGACAAAATAAAGTTCTTTTGTACTAATAAACTCACATTATATGTAGTATTTATATATATTTTGAATTTTATTGGAAGGCAAATTTTTTTGCGTGGAAAGGAGGGTAGTTCTTTTGTAGTGCCTAACTTCAAATTTCAATTTTTAGGACAAGTTTCTAAATTTGAAATCGGAGGTTATGTCTATGAAAGACTACTTACGAGATGATCTTTCTGATGATGAAATATCCTTCATCTGTGGAATAATAAGAAAGACATCTCTTAAATTTATTAGAAACTTTACAAAAGTACAACAAAATGAATTATTATGTTTGGATAGTGATGAAATCCCAGAAGAATTATTAATTGATGAACAAAGCACTAATCTTGTTGATAAAATTTTAGAAACAAAAATATTAAGGGATATATCTGACCTTAAACCATACTCACAATATGAGAAAGAAAAAGTTGTGAAAACATTAGAAAAACTTGCTCTCGAAGCCTGTTTAAAAGACTTTATAACACCATTGACTTTTAATGAAAAGTTAGTGGTGTTTTTATTATATGTAGAAAGCTATGAAGTAAATGAAGTTGCTGCTCTATTAAACGTTGATAGAACTACTATCTGGAGGAGAGATAAATCTATAAAAAATAAAATAAAAAAAGTGAAGGAGAAAATGAAAAATGAAAGATAATCTATTTAATAATTTCAGTTTATCAGATGATGAAGTGTGTAAAATCATTAAACAATTTGAAAGTAGTATTAGAAAAAAATCTTATGTTTTTGGAAAGCATAATAAAGATTGTGAGCAAGAAATCAGGCTTCAAATATATAAAGTATTAACAAAAAATAGAAAAAAATAAAAAATTTTGAAAAATTTTTAAAAAGTGCAACATTTTTGATACCGTTTTGGAATTGACCTTATAGAAGGGTAAAAAATATTCTTCAATAAAAATGAAAGTGAGGTCATTCCAAATGGATTTTAAAACTTTTGTTAATTATGCTGTAGTAGCATTTAATCATTTACGAAAAGAAAAAACATCTGACTCAAAGAAAATGACAGCCAAGCAGTTAGTTGAAACAATTTGGCTCATGTACTACTTATATAATGAGCAGCAAATAAACGAAAAAGCTGAAAAAATTTTAAGTAGTTTGGAGTTAATGTAATATGAAAATTTTAATAATATTATTAATGCTTGGCTGTATTGCTTTGAGTATTCTAGCAACTATAAATACAATAAAATTGAGAAAACTACAGAAAAAATCTAAAACTAAATTTTATCATACACCTAAACTATCAGAGTTACATGGAAAAGATTTTTCAGACTATATAGATTACTTAACTCGTGATCTATAAGATATTGCTATGTTTAAAAAGTGATGTATAAAAAGTCAACCATTTTTAATGGAAAGGGTTGATATGACTAAGAAAGAAAAGATTATTGCTTTCTATTATGAACAAAAATTAAATACTATAGCAATTTCAAATAAATTAAATGTGAGTAAGCAATATGTTTCAAAAATAATAAAAACAGATATTAGATATAAAGAAGAAAAAAATAGAAGAAAAGAAATAAATAAAATCGAACAACAAAATAGAAAAGTTAAATATAATAAAAAAAGAAGAAATGAAAAAGCAGCAAATAATCAACAAATAGATGCAGTATTGGAGATATTGCATAGACAAGCATCTGCTGAATTATCTGGCAGAAGAACTATAAGTAATCGTGCTTTTAGAAATTGGAATCTTAGTATTTATAAATTTCATGATAGAACCAAAGAGTACAGACTAAAAGAAGAAATGAAAGATAAAGTTTCTTATGCTGTACCTAAAAAGATCAAATGGAATTAAACTTATTAAATTTCAAAGTTTAATTTTTATGAAAGAAGGCTTCTATGAATAATATAACAACAGATTATACTATGGAAATGTTTAAGGAATATGGTGATGTAGTAACTCCAAAGCAGTTAAAACAAATGTTAGGCAATAAAGTAGGAACTAATAAAATATATAAATTATTAAGAAATAAAGAAATATATAATAAAAAAATTGGAAGCAACTACATTATTCCAAAAATAAGTGTAATCGAATATTTAATGAAAAATTAAAAAAAGGGCTGATTTATTTACTAATTTACGTTATGATATTAACGTGGTTAGTATAGTAATTCAGCCATTTTATCAGAGAGGAGAAATAAATGATAAATACTGGATTACAACAAATTGAAATAAATGTAACTGTTAGTTTGCAAGAGAAAGGAGGAATATATCAAGCAGTATTAAGTTATAAAGATATAACTGATAAATGGAGAACAAAATGGAAAAGTACAAGTGTTAAAGTAAAACCTGGGAATAAAAAATTGGCAAGAGAAAAAGCAGAAATTATTAGACAAAAATTTGAAGATGAAATGAAAGAAAGATTAAAACCTAAACGAACTGGCATAGAGGTTCAACTGGATATGGAATTTATTGACTTTATGAATATGCGATTAGAAGAAGTTAGTGTAAAAAGAAAGTACGAATATGATACTTATGCTGGTTATAAAGCAAATATAAATGTTCACATGAAAGAATTTTTTGGTTCATCTAAAAGAGATAATATTAATGAAGAACAAAACGAAGATGAACAAGAAAATCCCAGTAATAGAAAAGACAAAAAAAAACAATATATTTATAAAGTTTATGAAATAACACCAGAATTATTAGATAAATTTTTCACATATTTATCTATAGAATGTAAATTAAAAAATACAACAATAAAACATTTCAGAAATCAAATAAGTGTAGCCTATGAATTGCTAGACAAGAAAAATATTATGTCAAAACCAACAAAAGGAATTGAGCATTTAAAAGAAGAAGTATTTATGGCAAATACTTATACAATGGAAGAATTAAATCAATTATTAAATATTGTAAAAAATGATGTGATTGAAATTCCAGTTTTACTTGCAGCATATTATGGACTTAGGCGAAGTGAGGCAGTAGGATTAAAATGGAGTGCTATAGATTTTGAAAATAATTTTATATATATTAATCATACTGTTGTTCAAGTTTCAGGCTGTGCTAATAAATTAGTTGAAGGAAAATTAGTTGCAAAAGATAGAACAAAAAGTATTCATAGTAATAGAAAATTACCATTATATGCAGATGTAAAAAAAGCATTACTAGAGAAAAAAGAAAGAATAGAATTAAATAAACAAATATTTAAGAAAGCATATAATAATAATTATTTAGATTATGTATGTGTTAAAGATGATGGTGATATTATAAAGCCAAATCATATAACACATAGATTCTTAAAAATATTAAGAAGAAATAATCTAAAAGAAATTAGATACCATGATTTAAGACATACATTAGGAACAGAATTAAATGCGAATGGTACTGATTTAAAAGCTATTGGAGAATTTTTAGGACATGGAAATTTATCTGTAACAAAAAGATATTCACATCCTGATGATAGAATAAAACAAAATGTAGCAAATCAATATGAAACTCTAATACATAAAGGCAAAGATAAGCCTCAACAAGCCGAAACTAAAAAAGCAAGAAGATTTATTGTTAAAAGAAAGAATATCAGAAAAATAGCAAAAATTAGTGCATAAAAAATAGTATATACATAAACGTATATACCATCTGTTTTTATTAAATATCTAAAAAATAATTGCCCTTTTTTTTAGATATTTTACAAAATATAAAAATTATAAATTGCTGAAACCGTTGGTAAATGGTGAGCCAGGAGGGGTTCGAACCCCCGACCCCGGGCTTAGAAGGCCCGTGCTCTATCCAACTGAGCTACTGACCCATATTCGGTCAGCAATTTATAAAGTTTTCAAAGTAATAAATTTTTTAGATATTTTTTTAGATATTCATTATCTAAAACCCTGTAAGCCTTGATGTAAGCGAATATAAAAAATGGTGAACAGTGTCTTAGAAGGCCTGTGCTCTATCCACCTGAGCTATTGACCCATTTAATAACAAATAAGAAATTTGTTAGAAAATTTGTTAGAAAAATTCAAGTAAATTCATACAATTCAATTG
>CANQTX010000027.1 GCA_947626885.1 uncultured Clostridia bacterium
GAGTCTATAAAAACATTATAACAAAAAAATAAAAAAGAAAGGAGTTCGTATAATGTTTATATGTTCATTATACGAGGAAAGATAATGGGAAATATTGTTCTATTAGATGACCTAACAATTAACAAAATAGCAGCGGGAGAAGTAATTGAAAGACCAGCTTCTGTTATTAAAGAAATGGTAGAAAATTCTATAGATGCAGGGGCTAAAAATATAACCGTAGAAATTAAAAATGGAGGAATTTCTTTCATAAGAGTAACCGATGATGGTGATGGAATTGCAGAAGATGATATGGAAATAGCTTTTGAACGACATGCTACCAGTAAAATTAGAAAAGCAGAAGATTTAGAAATTATTACGTCAATGGGATTTAGAGGTGAGGCATTAGCTAGTATTGCAGCTATTGCTAATGTGGAAATGATTTCTAGAAAGGCTAATGAAGAAATAGCTCATAAAATTGTTATAGAAGGTGGAAAAGTATTAGAAAAAGAAGAAACTGTGCGTTCTGTAGGAACAACACTAACGGTTCAAAACCTATTTTATAATACACCAGTAAGATATAAATTCTTAAAAAAAGATTATACAGAAGCAGGTTACATAGAAGATGCTGTTACAAGAATTGCTTTAATGCATAAAGATGTTGCCATTAAGTTAATAAATAATGGGAAAACAATTGTACAAACAAGTGGCAATGGTGATTTAAAAACAGTTATTTATAGCATTTATGGAAAAGATATTGCTAGTGAAATTATAGAAATTGATTATACTTATGAAGATATAAAAGTATCTGGCGTTATTGGAAAGCCTGTAATAGCAAGAGGAAATAGGAGTCATCAGTTATTTTTTGTAAATGATAGATATATTAAAGATAAAAATTTGACAGCAGCAGCAGAACAGGCATACAAAGGAATGATTCCTGTAGGAAGATATGGCTTTGTGATTTTAAATGTTATCATGAACCCTAAAATGGTGGATGTTAATGTTCATCCTGCTAAATTAGAGGTAAGATTTGAGGAAGAAGGAAAAGTTTTTAAAGCCATTTATCATGCTATCAAGTCAGGATTGGCTAAATCAGAATTAGTAGAAAATGTTGAAAAAGAAACAGAAGCAGAAAAAGCCAATGATATGTCTACCATGTTGGTAAATGAAGATAAAGCTACCTATGATTCTATTAATAATACAGATAATGAAATGAATATAGAAGAAACCAATGAAAAAAAGGGAATTTCTGGTTTATTTCATAAGCTTATTAAAGAACCAGATGAAACAGAAGAAGAAAGAAATAATAATCATTTAGAAGAAATTTTTAAATTTAGACAAGGACTAGCAGAGTTGGGCATAGCGCCAACATCTGCTATGCCAGTGGAACAGCTTATTGAGGAAACGGATAAGAAAGAGGAAAAAAATGAAGAAGTTGAACAAGATAAAGAAGATAAAGGCAAACAAGAAAATATAGAAGAGAAACAAACTGATGAAGTGGATGATAAAGCAGTTACGCAAAATTTGGTGAATCATGCAGAGATAGATAAAACAGTAATAATAGAAGGTACTTCAATTTCTAGTGATACAGGAGAAATTAATGTAACAGAAGGCAATGATTCTATAGAAAATCATACACAAAAATTAGAAGAAAATACGACATTAGAAAATCATCAGCAGGATACACAAGTATTAGATGCTATGCAAACAGAAGAAAAAATACATGCAAAGGAAAGTAACTACCATGAACAAGACATTAAAAAGGAAGATAGTTTTGCAACAGTTGCTGAGAAATTTATGGAAGAGAAATTGAAACTTGATAATACGCAAATGGTAGATACGGTAAAAGTAAGACAAGCTTTAAAGGAAAATGTAACAGAAGATAATCCAGAATTTGATGTGATGTATAAAAAAACTTTTGGTATTGATCCTATTTCTGTGAGAAAAGAAAAGAAATTGGAAAAAGAGGAAAACGCTAAAATAAATGCATCTGGTGACTTTACATATGCTACCAGTGAAAATGAAAGTGTTTTTGATAATCAAGAAGAATTTCCAGAAATACCATACAAATTTTTGGGAATTGCATTTAATACTTATATTATTATAGAAATCAAAAATGAAATATACTTGATAGATCAGCATGCAGCACATGAAAGAATTATGTATGAAAAAGTAAAAACCAATTATTATAATGAAACCATGAAAGATGAACAATTTTTATTACTTCCGGATGTTATTACTTTAACCCATAAAGAAATGGCAATTGCGAGAGAAAATATAGGCATGTTTGCTAAAGCAGGTTTTTCATTTGAAGAGTTTGGAGAAAATACTATAAAATTAACTGCAGTTCCTAGTATGTGTGAAAACTTAAATACAAAACAATTATTTTTAGATATTTTAGATGAAATAGATACGGTTGCTGTGACAGCTAGACAAGAAAAAGAAGATAAATTTATAGCAACTGTTGCTTGTAAAGCAGCAGTGAAAGCAAAGATGAAACTAGACGAGAAAGAAGTTGATAGTTTACTACAAAAACTATTAGCTTTACCCAATCCATTTACATGTCCACATGGTAGACCAACAGCTATCAAAATGACAAAATATGATTTGGAAAGAAAATTTAGCAGAAAGTAAAAAAGAGAAGAAATTACAAAAATAGTGATGGAGATGTTAAAAACTTATGAAACCAAAAGTCTTAGTAATAGTAGGTCCTACAGCGTCTGGGAAAACAGCATTATCCATTGAAGTAGCCAAAAGTCAAAATGGCGAAATTGTATCAGCAGATTCCATGCAAATTTACAAAGATATGGATATTGGAACAGCAAAAGTAATGCCAGAAGAAGCACAAGGAATAAAGCATTATTTAATAGATTTTGTATCTCCTGCGGAAAGATATACAGTTTGTGATTTTAAACGAGATAGTCAAGTAGCAATAGAAGAAATTTTACAAAAAGGAAAATTACCTATTGTGGTAGGAGGCACAGGACTTTATGTGAATAGTTTAATTTATGACATAAATTATTCAGAAATGGAGTTTGATGCATTATATAGAAAACAATTGATGAAACAAGCTGAAACGGCAGAGGGGTTGCAATACCTGTATGAAAAAGCTTGCTGTATTGATGAAAAAGCAATGCAAAAGATTAGTCGAAATGATAAAAAACGAATTATACGTGTATTAGAAATTTATCATAGTACAGGAAAAACCAAAACGGAACAAGAGCTTTTATCAAAAAGTAAAGAAATCCAATATGATTTTCGCGTTTTTGGTCTTTATATGGAAAGAGAAGTTTTATATCATAGAATTAATCAAAGAGTTGATAGAATGATAGAAAATGGATTGATAGAAGAAGTAAAAAAAATTTGTGAGAAATATAAAACATTTCCAACGGCAATGCAAGGATTAGGCTATAAAGAGGTGGTTGAATACTTGAAAGGTGTAACAACCAAAGAGGAAATGATAGAAAAAATTAAGCAGCAATCTAGAAGATATGCTAAAAGACAATTAACTTGGTTTAGAAAAAATAAAGAAATTACATGGCTAGATGCAAGCCTAGGTTTGCCAAATAATGTCAATATTATTTTGGAGGGTATAAAGTGAAAGACAAGCAACAGGCAGTTATCAATAGAATAAAAGTGATAGGAATTATGGTCTTTATGATACTACTTATATTTCTTGTTACCAATAGTACTAAAATATTAAAAAATCCAACAGATATATTTATTGTAGCAAATGGATCTTTATCTTATGAAGAACCTACGGAAGGATATGTTATTAGAGAGGAGACAGTTTTACAAGGAGAAAATCATAAAAATGGTATGGTGCCAATTGTTTCTGATAACCAAAGAGCAGCAAAAGGGGAAGCTATTTTTCGTTATTATTCTAATGGAGAGGAAGCTATTGTAAAGCAAATCGAGCATTTAGACGAAGAAATTAATATTGCTCTAGAAAATAGTGGTGCATTATTACCAACAAGTGATATTGTTAGTTTGGAAAAACAAATAGAAAATGTTGTCAATTCTATGTATGATTTAAATGATATGGAGAAAATTCAAGAGCATAAAAAAGAAATTGATGCATATATATCTAAAAAGACCAAAATAAAAGGAGCATTAAGTCCATCAGATTCGTATGTAAAAACATTAACTAGCCAACGAGAGGCTTTAGAAGCAGAGCTTGAAGAAGGATCTGAGATTATATATGCTCCTATATCAGGTATGGTATCTTATAGAGTGGACGGGCTTGAAGAGGTATTGGGAATAGAAAATTTTGATTATCTTTCAAGTGATTTACTAAAGGGATTTAATTTAAAAGTAGGATCAACCATTCCTCCAAATGAAGAAAAAGGAAAATTAGTTAATAATTTTCATTGCTATATTGCTACTATCATGAATTCAGAAAGAGCATCTGTTGCTAATGTGGGGGATACGGTTACTATTAGACTTTCTACAGCTAATGAAGTAGATACTAATATTGTTTATATAAAAGAAGAGGATGATGGTAACAGAATAATTGTTTTTGAGATAGAAAAAGATGTAGCAGATTTAATTGCTTATAGGAAAATTTCTTTTGATATCATTTGGTGGAAATATTCTGGATGGAAAATTAGCAATGCTGCTATTATTGAAGAAGATGATAAAACGTATGTTGAGAGAAATAAAGCAGGATATGCAGAAAAAATTCTCGTAAAAGTATTGAGACAAAATGATACATTTTCTATTGTCAATAACTATACAGATGAAGAATTATTAGAAATGGGATATACAGAAGAAGAGATTGCGGAAAGAAATAGCTTAAAATTATATGATGAAATTATTTTGCATTAAATGAAAAGATAGTAATATTTCTAGTTTATCATTTGAGAGAAATAATAATAAAGCTATTTAGAAAAAAAGTTTTACAGAAAAAAGCAAAATATTACAAAATAGTACAAAAATATTACGTAAAAATTACAAAAAGATATACTTTTGATAACATTACTAAAAAATCCCAAAAAACTCTTGACAATAAGTGAAAAAAGTTAGATACTATATACATGTTAAACTACGAATGAAAAGAAATTAGGAGGTTTTGAAAAAATGGCGGGTTCAGCATCAATTAGAAAAATAATAAACTACTTCTGGGGAGAAAATGACAGTGCGCAAGAAGAATATGAGGATGATATTGATAACACAGAATATTCATACGATTATGAAGAGGAAGAAGAAAACAACAATGATTCCTTAGGTATATTTAAAAGGAAAAATAAAGTTGTGTCTATACCACAACCACAGCAGATTAAAATGAAAATAGCAAAACCAACTAATTTTGATCAAGCAGATGAGATAGTTATGCAATTAAAAGAAAAAAATGCTGTTGTGATTAACTTAGAATATGTAAGCAAAGATGTTGCAAGAAGAATTGTAGATGTTGTTAGTGGAGCTGTAAAGGCTTTAGATGGCAACATTGAAAAAGTTTCTAATTCAATATTTGTTATTGCTCCATATAATTATGATATTGTTAATGAAATGACAAAGGAGAAAATCGAAAACAAATTTTCTGCTTCATGGATAAAATAACAAAATAGGAGGAACTAATATGTTAACACCTTTAGATATCGAGAACAAAAGATTTACAAAAACAATAAAGGGGTATAATGTGGAAGAAGTTGATGATTTTTTAGATCAACTTACTTTAGAATATGAAAAGCTATATAAAGAAAACAATGAATTTAAAGAAAAGTTAGAACAATCTAAAAGAGATTTAGAACATTATAGAAATGTAGAACATACATTGCAAAATACATTAGTGATGGCACAAACTACTGCTGAAGATATAAAAAGTACAGCACAAAAACAAGCTGATCAAATTATAAGAGATGCACAAAGTGAAGCCAAAAGAGCAGTAGAAGGAATTACAAAAGAAGAATTTGAGATAAGAAGAAGAACGGAAGAATTGAAAAGACAATTTGAGGTATATAAAGCAAAAATGGAAGCTTTATTAATATCACAATTGGAATTATTACAAGACAATAAAAAAGAAGAAGAATAAATGAGATAGCAATGGGGATGTAGAGATACATCTCTTTTTATTTTAATTAATAAATCTATCTATCTGTTCTAACTAATATATTACAAAAACATTAAGTATGCATTACAATTAAGTAAATCATATTGACTTATTCTTTTTTTAGCATAAAATATAAGTGTATCATTAAATGGTTTAATAGGAGAGTTATGAGAATCATTAGTGGCAAAATGAGAGGAACAAAGCTATATACTTTAGAAGGGCTAAATACGAGACCTACTATGGATAGAGTAAAGGAATCGCTATTTAATATTATTAATACAAAAATAGAAAATAGCATTGTTTTAGATTTATTTTCTGGTAGTGGTGCACTAGCTTTAGAAGCATTAAGTAGAGGTGCTAAAGAAGCTGTATTATGTGACTCTTCGCGTGAAGCAATTCATGTTATTCAAAAAAACATACAAAAAACAAGAACAGAAGAAGAAACAGTTGTATTGCATTGCCATTATGAAAAGGCATTACAAGAATTAAAAATGCAACAGAAGAGATTTGACATAATACTATTAGATCCACCTTATGCAACAAATGCCGTAGAAAAAGCGATAGAACAAATAATAAGGAATCAGTTATTACAGGATAATGGTATTATTGTTGTAGAAACAGATAATAAAGAAAAAATTATAGAACATTTAAATCATCAATTGGTTGATATTTATGATATAAGAAAATATGGAAGAGTATTTCTTCTGTTTTTAAATCGAAAGGGGTAAAAGATGGAAATCTTTACATTACTAGAAACATTGGAAGATATTTTAGAAAGAAGTAAGACAGTGCCTTTTACAGATAAAAGTGTTGTTGATAAAGAACAAATATTGGATATTATAAAAGAAATAAGACTAAAATTTCCAGATGAATTAAAACAAGCAAAATGGATTAAAGAAGAACGTGAAAGAATTATTGCTGAAGCTCAAAAAGATGCAGATGATATTGTAAAAGAAGCAGAAAATAGAATTATATCTATGATTGATGAGCATGAAATTACCAAAAAAGCTTATGATAAAAAAACGGAAATTATAGCAGATGCTAATAAAATGTACCGAGAAATTACAGAAGGAACAAATACATATGCAGATAACATTTTAGCAAAATTAGAAGATAATATCGAAGAATTAGGCAAAAATTTAAGTGAAGCAGAAGTAGCTCTTCAAAGTGCTTTAGAAGTAATAAAAAATAATAGAAAAGAGCTTAAGTAAACTTTATAAAAGCCAGAATCAAAATAAATGAACGGTAGGTTCTGATTCTGGCTTTTATAAATATATACTGATAATGCAATAAAATGGCTTGAAAAAATGGAGGATGTTGGAATTGGGAAGAAAACGAAAAAGAAGTACAAAAAATAATAGAAAAAATCAAACGGGATTTAATATAGATTTAGCTGTTATTAGTTTGTTTGTTATTAGCATATTATTATTTGTTTTAATTTATGGCGAAAAAGGAGCTATCGGAGAAATTTTAAGTCCTGCTCTAGGAGGAATTTTGGGATTTATTAAATATATTATTCCGATAGGAACTATGTTTATTGCGATATGCATTGCTAAAGATGATAGAAATTATTTCGTATCGAAACTTGTACAATATATCGTGTTATTATCATGTATTGCAGCTACAATGTCTATCTATCAAATTTCTAAAGGCGTTATCAATATGGACTTGACTTTTCATGAGATTATAGAGAGTGCATATGATTTAGGTGTAAAAAATATAGGTGGTGGTACGGTAGGAGTTGTTATTGCCTATCCATTAATTAAATTATTAGGAATGTTTGGAGCAGCAATAGCTACCGCGGGAATTGTTGTTATTCTTTGTGTATTTACATTTGGCTTGAGACCATCTGAAATATTATTAGAATTTTTAGATGATGTTAATGATAAGAGAGAAGAACGTAATGAAGCATTAAATGCGAGAAGAGAGGAAAGAAGAGCCAAAAGAGAAAATATAAGAAATGATAATCAAGACATGAATGGAGATACACAAATGGTAACAGGAAAGAAAAGAAAAGGTGAGCCTCCCGCCATTGATGAAGATCAAATTACGATTCATTTAAATCAACAGGAAATGTCAAAGGATGATTCTGAAAAAGCAAGTAAAACAGGCTTTTTCCATAAGAAAACAAAATTAGAGGATAAAGCAGAAAAAGATAACCCGGATGAAATTGAAGCCAACATTTACAAGAATACAGCTAAAAATGCTGAAGATGCACTTTTTGCAACTGTGGAACAAGAAAAAGAAGATAAAACAAAAGCTGTTTTGAAATTAGAACATACACTTTCTGTTGAGGATGAACAATATGAATATCCACCAGTAGAAATATTAAGTAGAGGGAATAAAAAGTCTGTTAAAGGAGGAGCAAAAGCATTAACAGAGAAGGCAACCAAATTGCAAAGAACATTATATAGTTTTGGTGTTTCTGCTAAGGTAGAAAATATTTCTGTAGGTCCTGCCATTACACGATATGAATTAAAACCTGCTGAAGGTGTGAGAGTTAATAAAATAGCAAATTTAGCAGATGATATAGCATTAAATTTAGCAGCTGAAAGTATTAGAATAGAGGCACCTATTCCAGGAAAACAAGCAGTTGGAATAGAGATTCCTAACAAAGAAAAAGAGTCAGTGCCTTTAAGAGATGTAATAGAAAGTGATGAATTTGAAAATAATAAATCTAAGTTAAGTGTTGCTTTAGGAAAGGATGTTGCAGGAAATGTTGTGGTAGCAGATATAGCAAAAATGCCACATGTACTTATTGCAGGATCTACTGGTTCTGGTAAATCTGTATGTATCAATACAATTATTACGAGTTTTATCTACAATGCAAAACCCAGTGAAGTAAAATTAGTTATGGTAGATCCAAAAGTGGTTGAGTTATCTGTTTATAATGGAATACCACATTTACTAATACCAGTTGTTACAGATCCAAGAAAAGCTGCAGGTGCTTTAGCATGGGCTGTACAGGAAATGGATAATCGTTATAATTTATTTGCTCAAAAAGGTGTTAGAGATTTAAAAGGATATAATGCAACAATAGAAAAAGATGAGGAAACAGGAATAGGAAAATTACCACAAATTGTCATTATTATAGATGAGTTGGCAGATTTAATGATGGTAGCAGCAAAAGATGTGGAAGACGCAATTTGTCGTTTAGCGCAGAAAGCAAGAGCGGCAGGAATGCACTTAGTAATTGCTACACAAAGGCCATCTGTTGATGTTATTACTGGGTTAATTAAAGCTAATGTACCATCAAGGATTGCTTTTGCAGTTTCTTCACAAATTGATTCAAGAACAATTTTAGATCAAGTAGGGGCTGAAAAACTGTTAGGTAAAGGAGATATGTTATTTTATCCAGCAAGTGCTTCAAAGCCTATTAGAGTACAAGGTACTTTTGTATCAGATGAAGAAGTAGAAAGAATAGTAGATTTTGTAAAATCGAATGGAGTGGCATCTTATAGCGAAGATATTTTGGAAGAGATAGAAAAGGCTAATAAGTCAGATAAGGAAATAGCTGAAGATGCTGAAGAAGATGATACTGATCCATTTTTAATGGAAGCAATAGAAACAGTTATTGAAATAGGACAAGCTTCTACCTCTTTTATACAAAGAAGATTTAAAGTGGGATATGCTAGAGCAGGTAGAATTATTGATCAAATGGAAGCAAGAGGCATTATTTCTGGATATGAAGGTAGTAAACCAAGACAAGTATTAATAACAAAAGAGCGATGGGAAGAATTAAAAATGGCAAAACCTGTGGAAGAAACAAAAGCGTAAACAATTTAAAATTATAGATAAGATATTAAAAAAGGAGAAAAAATAACCAATAGGGTATGAATGAATGGAGGTTTTATGGGATTATTTTCTAAATTAAAAGATTATAATGAAGAGTTAGAAACAATTTTAGATTCTAAATATTTTTCATCTAATGTAAAAAATCTCCTTTTAAGTATGATATATAAAATTGAAAATTCATATGAGGACTATAAAGAAGTAAAAAGAGTTGTAAGAAATAAAGAAGTATTTTTATTTGAAATAATTGATACAATAAAATTATATTGTGATAATATAAAAACAGTAGAGCCTGATACAGATCAGGC
Organism: uncultured Clostridia bacterium; assembly: GCA_947626885.1. Lineage (GTDB taxonomy): Bacteria > Bacillota > Clostridia > TANB77 > CAG-508 > Scatovivens. The sequence goes on from CANQTX010000027.1 coordinate 10,126, forward strand.
TAATTTGCTTGCCAATCATCATGTGAAAGCTCTTACGAATGAGAAAGAAAGAAGTATTTTAGCTTATCCAACTGAGGTAGCTTTTTTATATGCTGTTTCTGATATTATCCCAAAATATTATTATATGTCTCCCAATTTTGTTTTTAAAAGTATATTTCAAAATGTTTTAGTAGATGGATTTGATAGCAATAATCTAGAAATCTTGAACAATTTTAATGGATGGTCATGGGATATAACGCTTAAAGAAGATATTAATCTGATACATCAATTAATTTACCAAAATTTATTAATGATATTGGGAGATAAATTTTTAACAGATTGGAGAAACTATAGTTCTAATAAAAGAGATTTTTTATTAGAACTGAAAACCTATTTAAAATCGATTACTGGTACCAATGGGTATTTTAAAAAATTATGTCAAATTTTATTTTTAATAGCTAATGGAAAAGAAAAGAAAAATTTACAAAATATCTTAGATGAAAAAATCAAGAGATTAAAGCAGATGGAAAACAAAGAAAAATTTTTACAAGATGCTAAAAATAGAAAATTAAAATTGACAAAGCAGGTTGAAAAAATCGATCTTATGTTAAATGATGAAAAAATATTGATAAAACAATTTGTGAAAAAGAATGAACAATTGGAAGCAGATAAAAGAATTTCTAGTTTAAGAATATTTAGAAATATGATGCAAAAAGATCGAGAAACATATTTAAACGAAATTTCTGAAATTGCATGTTTAATAAAACCAAATCATTTTCTAAAAGAGAAACATGAATTAGAAGAATATCAAGAAATAGCAAATAATAAAAAGAGTATACAAGAAGAGATGATTGCTTTGCAGAAAGAATTTTTAAAATTTATGAATAAAAAAATTAGTCACTTAACAACACGTGACGAATTAGTAGATATGTTATATGAACTTCGCTATTATAAAACGATATTTATAGATGCACAAACTTGTATCAAAGATGTAGAGATTTTAAATAATGCTATTGATAAAATTATGAAGAAATTAATTACGATTGCTTGTAAATCAGGCATTATAAAAATTATTAGTATGGATATTGCACTGAATTATGAAATTATTAAATATGCGTTAGATACTAAAATTATTAATTTAGAAGGAATAAAACTATATTTAGAACAAGATGAAAATTACTTAATGATTAAAGTATATGATAATGAAATTTTTGAAAAACAAGGAAGAAAAAAAATCAATGCTTCCCATAAGAAACTAGAAGTAAAATATAAAAAAATGATAAAGATTTTTAATTAAGTATTGGTAATACATTACCAGCAGAATGGAGGTTACAAATGAAAATAACATTTTTAGGAGCAACAAAAACAGTAACAGGTTCTAATTTTTTAGTAGAAGCTGCAGGGAAAAAATTTTTAGTAGATTGTGGTATGTATCAAGGAAAAATGGCGGAAGAAATGGAAAATTCAGATCCGTTTGTATATGATATTCATGACATAGATTTTATGCTTTTAACACATGCTCATATTGATCATTCTGGCAGAATTCCTAAATTATATAATGAAGGATATCGAGGAAAAATTTATGCTACCAAAGCAACATGTGATTTATGTGGTATTATGCTTCCAGATAGTGGCCATATTCAAGAAGTAGAAATAGAATGGAAAAATAGAAAAAGAATGAGAGAGAGTAAACAACCATTACCGCCATTGTATACGGCAGAAGAAGCTTATCGTTGTTTAGAATTATTTGAACCGGTATCATATGATGATATTGTAGAAATAGATGATAATATTAGTGTTCGCTTTAATGATGCAGGCCATATGTTAGGTTCTGCTATTATTGAGATATGGGCCATTGAAGAAGGAAAAACAGTAAAAGTAGTTTTTACAGGAGATTTGGGAAATAATGATTTACCATTATTAGATTCTCCAACCATGATTAGTAATGCAGATTATTTAATTATGGAATCTACTTATGGTAACAGATTACATGTAAGAAATGATGATAAGGCGAAAATGTTTTTAGATATTGTATCAGAAACATTAGACAATGGGGGAAGAGTGATTATTCCATCATTTGCAGTAGGAAGAACACAGGAAATATTATATGAATTAGATAAATTAAAAGATGATATAGGTCACAATGATCCAGAATTTGCAAGAAAATATGACACTTTAATGAAAGTACCAGTTTATGTAGATAGCCCACTTGCCATTTCTGCTACAGAAGTTTTTAAAAAGAATACAGAATTGTTTGAAGATGAAATTCAAGAAAAAATTAAAAGAGGAGATAACCCATTGGAATTTCGAGGACTGCAGTTTACACAAACAGCGGATGAATCTAAAGCATTAAATGAAGATTTTTCACCTGCTATTATTTTGTCAGCCAGTGGAATGTGTGATGTGGGAAGAATTAAGCATCATCTAAAACATAATTTATGGAATCCGAAAAGTACAATTTTATTTGTGGGTTATCAAGCACCAGGTACTTTGGGAAGAAGCATTGTGGAAGGTGCTAAAAAGGTAAAAATTTTCGGAGAAGAAATTGCAGTGAATGCTCGCATTGAATATATAGAAGGTTATTCAGGACATGCAGACCAAACTTGGTTATTAAATTTTGTTTATTCTTTTACAAATCCACCTAAACATATATTTTTAGTACATGGTGAGAAAGAAGGACAAAAGGTATTAAAAGAAAGAATCGAAGAAACAAGTGAGTGTAAAGTGACAATACCAAGTTTTGGTGATTGTTATGAATTAAAAGAAGATGTTGTATTATTAGAAAAAACAGAAACAGTAAAGCGTTATATGGAGGAATTTGACAAATTAGATTTATTAGATAGAATAGAACAGTTAAAAGATAATATTACAGATATTGAGACGGCTATCATAGATAAGTCATTAGACTCAAAAGATAGTGAATTAAGAAAATTAGATGAGAGAGTAAAAGATATTCAAAAGCAAATTCAAAATTTAATCAAATAATAGAAAGAGAACGGAGAATATTAGAGATGAGAGAAAAGTATTTTAATCATGGAATTATTGGAAATCAAAAAGTTACAGCTAGTTTTACTGATAAAGGAGAATTAATTAGATTATTCTATGGGGCGGCAGATTATAAGCAACTTTTAGATACATTTCATACAGGATTAAAAATTAATGATTCTGCATTAGTATATTTGCATAATGATATTAATAACTTATATCATCAGGAGTATACAAAAGATGTTAATATGATACAAACAGAAATTATCAATACTTATTTTAATGTACAAATTTTACAAACAGATTTTATTCTAGAAAATGAAAATGTATTAGTAAGAAGTTATAAAATTACAAATAGAAACACAATTGATTTACATATTCATTTTTTAGCATATGCAAAGATATTAACGAATTTAAATAATGATACCTGTGGTTATATAAAAGATGATTGCCTTATTCAATATAACCATGATTTTTCAGTATGTACATTTTCTAAGCAAAAATTGGAGAGTTATCAGATTAATAATGTAGATGATAATTTTATGAGTGGAACAATTGGAGGCAAGGATTATATTGGTATGTCAGCAAATTCTGCTATTAGTTATGACTTAAAATTAATAAAACCGGGAGAAGAAGTGACATTAGATTTATATATTTACGTGAATAACAATAAAGAAAAGTGTGTTGTAAATCAATTAGATAATGAAATCAATAGAATTAGAAAAATTGATATGAAGAAAGCAAAAGAAGATACAAAAAAGTACTGGAAAAAATTTTTAAAAGATCATGATACATTGTGTTTAGAGAAAAAAGATATCAATGGGAAAATCAAAAAAATTTATAAAAGAAGTATTTTACTATTTCCTATGTTCATTAACCAAGAAACAGGAGGTATATCAGCAGGAATTGAAGTAGATGAAGACAAAACAAAATGTGGAAGATATTCATATTGTTGGACAAGAGATGCAGTTTTTATAGCAAAAGCGCTAGATATTATAGGTATGAAACAGGAAACAAAAAAATTTTATTCTGAGTTTTGCAAAAAAACTCAAAGCAAAAATGGTATGTGGGAACAACGTTTTTACACAGATGGCAGATTAGCACCATGCTGGGGTTATCAAGTAGATGAAACAGCAAGTGTTGTTTATGGAGTTTATGAACATTATAAGCGATGTAAAGATAAACAATTTTTAAAAGACAATTTAAAAATGTGTGAGAATGCTGTAGTGTTTTTAGAGAAGTATATGGATGATATATTAAAAGATACACATAAATTTCAGAAAAGTTATGACTTATGGGAAGAATTTGAAGGTATATCGATTTATTCTGTTGCTACCATATTTGCGGCTTTTGAAACAATGCTAAAAATATATAAAGCAGTAAAAGATTCTTTTGAAAATAATCGATTGAAAATAGAAGCAATTGGCAAGCAAACAAAAATTTTAGAACAACAATTATTAGAGATAAAAGAATATACATTACATACATTTTATGACAAAAAAGAAAAGACATTTATAAGAAACACAGTGGACAGAAGAATCGATGTAAGCATTATAGGAACGGTAACACCTTTTAAAATGTTTACACCAAAAGAAAAAAATATCCAAAATACAGTTGAAAAAATTAATATGACATTAAGGACTTATACTGGTGGTTATGTTCGTTATGAAAATGATAAATATATGGGAGGATATAATCCTTGGCCTATTGCAAATTTATGGATGGCATGTTATTATTTAGAAGCGGGAGATAACAAGAAAGCACTTGAATGTTTTTCCTTTGTTACCAATTCAGCATCAGAACATGGTTTCTTAGGAGAACAAGTCAATAACGAAACGATGAAACCAGCTTGGGTTATTGGTCTTACATGGAGTCATGCTATGTATATCATTGTTTTAGAAAAATTAATAAAAAAAGGATTATTGTGAGAACTTTGACCATTTTGGGACGTTAGTTAATGGACATTTTTGTCCAAAAAGGTACGTATATTAAAAAAAGGGCAAATTAATACAGGGGGATAATTTTCAACAAAGCGAGGTGATTGATTGCCAAGATGTGCGAGAAGTATAAGTGGTACCAATGTGTATCATATTATGTTAAGAGGTATTAATAAAGAAGAGATATTTCGAGACATATTAGATTATGAAAAATTTTTAAAAATATTAAAATTGGCTAAAGAAAAATACGAGTACCAATTATATGCGTATTGTTTGATGAATAATCATGTTCATTTACTAATCCATGTTCTGCAAAACAATATATCTAATCTATTGCAGAGTGTAGGAATTTCATATGCTTTATATTTGAATAAAAAGTATGAGAGGGTCGGTCATGTATTTCAAAATAGGTATAATAGTAAATGTGTAGAAAGTCAATCATATTTATTAAATGTTATTAGATATATTCATAAGAATCCCGAACATGCTAAAATTTGTTTAACAGAGAATTATAGATGGAGTAGCTATGCAGAATATATGAGTCAACCTTATTTGGCAGATACAGAAAATATTTTAAAAATGTTTGATAAAAATATAATACAATCAAAGCGAAAATTTAAAAAATTTCATTTAATTGATGCAAATGATTATGAATATGTATTAGAATATGAATTTTTATATAAATTAAGCGATGAACAAGTAAAAAAAATTATTGAAGAAAAATTTCATATAAGTAATGTGCAAGAAATTAGTCAATATAATGTAGAAATTAGAAATGATTACATAAGACAATTAAAAAAAATGAAAGGTATTTCTAAAACACAATTATCAAGAATTTTATGTCTCAATCGAAAAATTATAGAAAGAGCATGATGGTAGCATAACATATGTGTAGGAAAGGACAAAAATGTCCATTAACTAACGTCCCGAAAAGGACAAAGAGAGGAATAAAGATGGCGAAAAAAAATAGTACAGTTTTTGTATGTAGTGGATGTGGATACGAGTCTAGTAAATGGCTTGGAAGATGTCCATCTTGTAATGAATGGAATACGTTTTATGAAGAAAAAATTATGAAAAATATTAGTGCTTCAAAGGATAAATTGAAACAACGTGGCGAAGTTGTTTCATTAAAGAAAATTGAGAGAAAAGAAACTTTTCGTATAAAAACGGGTATTGGTGAATTAGATAGAGTATTGGGCGGAGGCTTTGTGACAGGATCTTTGACATTATTGGGGGGAGAGCCAGGTATAGGAAAGTCAACGTTAATTCTTCAAATTTGTCAGCGTATAAAGCTAGAAGATAATATTTTATATGTTTCTGGCGAAGAGTCTGCAGAACAAATTAAACTAAGAGCAGATAGATTGGGTGTTCAAAATGATCGTTTATTATTTTTAGCTGAGACAGATATTGATTATGTAGAAGAGGCATTAGAAAAGACGAATGCAAAATTTATTATTATTGATTCTGTACAAACTATGTATGCAGAAGAAATAACATCAGCGGCTGGTAGTGTTAGTCAAGTAAGAGAAATTACTGCAAGAATTATGAAGATGTGTAAACAAAAAGGAATTACAACTGTTATTATTGGACATGTTACCAAAGATGGTAATATAGCTGGACCAAGAGTATTAGAACATATGGTAGATACGGTACTTTATTTAGAAGGAGAACGTTATTTTTCTTATAGAATTTTAAGAGGTGTTAAAAATCGATTTGGATCTACAAATGAAATAGGTATGTTTGAAATGCAAAATGATGGATTAGTAGAAATTACAAATCCTTCTTCTATATTAATTTCAAATAGAGAGGATGGAAATCCATCTGGATCTGTAATTGTAGTTAGTTTGGAGGGGACAAGACCATTAGTACTAGAATTGCAAGCTTTATCTACACCAACAGTTTTCGGAATACCAAGAAGAAATGCAAGTGGTGTAGATTATAACCGTTTAACATTATTAATGGCAGTTTTGGAAAAGAGAGCCGGAATGAATTTTGGTTCGCAAGATGTTTATATTAATCTTGTAGGTGGTATTAAAATTAATGAACCAGCTTTAGATTTAGGCATTATAATAGCAGCAGCTTCTAGTTTTAAAAATATTAGTATTAAAGAAGATGTGGTTATTATAGGAGAAGTAGGATTAACAGGAGAAGTAAGAGCTGTTAATATGATAGAAAAACGTATAAAAGAAAGTGAAAAATTAGGCTATAAAACTTGTATTATTCCAGAAAGTAATAAAAAAGTATTGAAAGAAAGTTTTAAATTGGATATAATAGGTGTGAAAAATATAGTGGAAGCTATGAAATTTTTAAATTTAAAATAGAATACATTAAAGTGGAGGAAAAAAATGAGTAAAGAAATAAAAATGGTAGTATGGATAATTCTATGTGTAGTAGCGATTAGTTTATTAGGAACGTATACTTATAAAACATATTTAGCAAAAACGCAAGATATTGTACATCCAGAAGTAACTTTTGATATACAAAATTATGGCACTGTAAAGATGGAATTATATCCTGAATATGCACCTAATACAGTTGCTAATTTTATTAAATTGATACAAACAGGATACTATAACAATAAAGTAATATATGGAAAAGATGAAATATGTTTATATGTAGGAAGAAATTCTGAAGGAGAAGCTGAAGATCCTACTATAAGCTTATTAGACAATTCTATTGAAGCAGGAACAGATGAAGATTATAAATATAGTATTGTGGGCGAATTTGTTGCAAATGGTTATGATCAAAATACATTAAGACACGAAAAGGGCGTTATTTCATTAATTAGAAATGATTATACGCAATTATCACATGAATTATCAGATGAAAGTTATAATTCTGGTAATGCACAAATTGGTATTATGTTAAGTGATGATGCTAGAGTATTGAATGGTGTTTATGCAGGATTTGGAAGAATTATAGAAGGTTTGGACATATTAGAAAAAATATATAACGAGCAACCGATTGCTTCAGCACAATCTACAGATAGTGCTACAGCTGAAGTAGCAGACGAAACAGTAGAAGATGTAGCAGAAGAAGAAGAAACAGGAATTGAAGCTTTTGCAGAATATCCTGTAATTACTTCAGCAACAGTTGAAACATTTGGCAATGATTATGGAATGCCTCAAGTGCAAGAAGCTTTTGACTATAATAGTTATATGTATGATTTATTTTCACAACAACAATAAAATAGTAGACAAAAGAAAATAGGAAAGAAAGGTATACAGAATGAGAAGAAACAAAGGTATTACACTTATATCATTAGCAGTAACAATAGCAATTATATTAATATTGGCTACAATAAGTGTTCATACAGGAATAGAAGCTTATAAGATGATGCAAGTTCAAAATTTTGTAGCAGAGATGAAAGTCATTCAAGCAAGGGTAAATCAAGTAACAGAAGAATATGATAGTTGGAAAGAAAATGGAAATACTACTAAAAGCTTAGATGATTATATTGAAAGTACAATATCAGGAGCACAAAAATGTACAGGAAATTTTGAAGGTAAAGTAGCATTTGAAAATATTATTAGTGAATTAAATAATATGTCTGGTATTAGTTCATGGCAGCGTTCATCAGGAGTTTCAGATGGAGGAGATAGTAATATAAGTAATTATTATTATTTTACATCAGAAACATTAAAATCTGGATTAGGAGTTAAAGATATAGAGGATGTTCATGTTATTATTAACTTTCATACAAGAAATGTGATTGAAAGGGACGGCGTTGTAGATCTAACGACAAAGAAAAAAATATATAGACAATATGATACTTCTTCAGGAGAACAATTAATTCAATAAGATAATATTGATAGATAGAGAACTTTTAGCTCTCTATCTTTTTTGTAAGCGTAAATTTTAATATATATTGGAAAAATATGGCCAAAAATCTTCAAAACCTCTTGACAAATTTGCTAAAATAGTGTAAAGTATATTAGCATTACACATAAGGAGTGGTCATATGGAAAAAAATGTACAAATTAGTATTTTGTTAGATACTTATGGAAAATTATTAACAGCAAAACAAAGTAGATTACTAGATGACTACTACAATCATGATTTATCTTTATCAGAAATAGCAGAAAATGAAGGTATTACGAGGCAAGCTGTAAGAGATAATCTGAAGAAAGGGGAAAATAAACTTTTCGAATATGAAGAAAAGTTAGGAATTATGAAAAAGACAACAATGCAAGAAGAGAAAATTGCTATTATTTTATCAGAAATTACAAAAATTAAAGAAAATGCATCTGATAAGGAAATAGCAAAAATTCTTGAAGATGTTAAAAACAAATTAAATTGTTTAGTGTAGGAAAGCAAAATAAAGAAAAGAATAAAATATCTTTATTTTGCTTAAAAGTTAGGAGGATATCATGGCATTTGAAGGATTATCTTCTAGACTACAAGAGATTACCAGAAAATTAAAAGGAAAAGCTAGAATTACTGAAGAAGACTTAAAAGAAGTCTTACGAGAGGTAAAATTAGCTTTATTAGAAGCGGATGTTAATTATAAAATTGTAAAAGAATTTGTAAAAGTTATTGAAGAAAAAGCTCTAGGAGCAGATGTCTTAAAATCATTAACACCAGGGCAACAAGTTATAAAAATTGTAAAAGATGAATTAGTTAGTTTATTAGGAGGAGAAGGAAGTAAGATTAATTTTACGCCTAATCCGCCGACAGTAATTATGTTAATTGGTTTACAGGGTTCTGGTAAGACAACAACAGCGGGAAAATTAGCCAATCTTATTAGAAAACAAGGGAAAAAGCCATTATTAGTGGCATGTGATGTTTATAGACCAGCAGCAATTAAACAGTTACAAGTTATTGGAAAACAGTTAGATATTCCTGTTTATACAAATGAAGAAACAAAGGATGTATGTATAATTGCCAAACAAGCAATTTCACAAGCAATTTCTAAGTTAAATGATGTTATTATTATTGATACAGCAGGTAGATTGCAGATTGATGAAGCTTTAATGCAAGAGTTAAAAAATCTTAAATTGCATGTTAAACCACATGAAATATTATTAGTAGTAGATGCTATGACAGGTCAAGATGCTGTTAATATTGCAGACTCATTTAATCAAGCACTTGGTATAGATGGTATTGTACTTACAAAACTAGATGGAGACACAAGAGGTGGTGCAGCATTATCTGTCAAAAAAATTACAGGTAGACCAATTAAATTTATTGCTACAGGTGAAAAATTAAATGATATGGAAGTATTTTATCCCGATAGGATGGCATCAAGAATCTTAGGTATGGGAGATGTACTTTCTATTATAGAAAAAGCAGAAGAAACATTTGATTTAGAAGAAACAGCAAAATTAGAGAAAAAATTAAAAAAACAAGGGTTTGATTTAGAGGATTATCTAACACAATTAAGGCAAATGAAAAAAATGGGTTCTTTTTCTTCTATTTTGAAAATGATACCAGGTTTTAACAAATTAAAGGATGTAGAAATAGATGAAAAGGAGTTTGTTAGAATAGAAGCAATGATTTGTTCTATGACAGCAGAAGAAAGAAGAAATCCTAAAATATTAAATGGTAGTAGGAGATTAAGAATTGCAAAGGGTAGTGGCACAACAGTAGAACAAATTAATAAATTTATGAAATCTTTTGAAATGACACAAAAAATGATGAAAGATATGACTTCTAATAAAGGCATGATGCGAAAAATGATGAAAAATATGAATATGGAAGATTTAAAAGATTTTAAAATGTAAAGATAAAAATTTATTATGATTCATAACTAATTTAAATAAACAATGTTAAGAAAGTATAACAATTGATAACATAATGTAAGAAATATTTGCGAAAACTTTTAAAAACGACTCTATTGGATTTGTTATGAATGATAACCAAATTTATATAAATAAAGAAAAATTTTAGGAGGTGAGTCACATGGTAAAAATAAGATTACAAAGAATGGGAAAGAAAAAAGCTCCTTTCTATCATATAGTAGTAGCTGATTCAAAAAGCCCAAGAGATGGTAAAATTATTGAGAAAATAGGAACATATAATCCTATGACAGATCCAGCTACTATTGAGTTAGATAATGAAAAAGTAGCAACATGGATAAAGAATGGTGCAAAACCAACAGATACAGTAAAAGCATTAATTGAAAAAGCAGCTAAATAATAACAGAAAGAAGGTGCTATAAATGAAAGATATGTTAGAAGTACTTATTAAAAATTTAGTAGATGATCCAGAAGAAGTATCTATTACAGAAAATACAAACGCAAAATCAATTTGTTATGAAGTAAAAGTTGCTAAAAATGATATGGGAAAAGTAATAGGAAAGCAAGGAAAAATGGCAAAGGCAATTCGTTCCATTGTAAAAGCTGTTGCTATAAAGGAACACAAAAAGGTAACGATAGAATTTCTTGATTAGAATAGATGTGATCCAAAGAGCTATCATACGATACATTGATTTCTAATGAAAAGGGAGAAAATGATGAACCAATATTTAGAGTTAGGACAAATTGTAAATACGAAAGGATTAAAAGGTGAAGTAAAAGTAAACTCTTTTACCAATGACAATACTAAGTTTGAAAGAATTCCTAAAGTATTTGTTAAGCAAAAAGAAAGTATGGTTGAATATGAAATTGAAAAAGTAGGATATCATAAAAATCAGGTAATTCTTAAGTTAAAAAATATAGATACAATAGAGGAAGCTGAAAAGTTACGTAATGCATTTATTTTAATAAATAGAGAAGATTTAGGGGATCTTCCAGAGGGTGTATATTATATAGTGGATTTGATAGGATTAACAGTAATAACAGAACAGGGAGAAATATTAGGCAGAGTTGATGAAATTTTCTCTACAGGTAGTAATGATGTATATGTTATAAAAAATGATATGGGAGAACAGAAACTTTTACCTGGCATTGATGAAGTAATTAAGCAAATTGATTTAGAGAATGGTAAAATGATTGTAAATCTAATTAAGGGACTTTAGAAAATGAAGGTTGATGTATTAACGCTTTTTCCAGAAATGTTTACATTAATGAAAGCAAGTATTATTGGCAGAGCAATAGAAAGAAATTTATTAGAATTAAATGTTGTCAATATGAGAGATTTTTCAAAAGATAAACATAAAAAAGTTGATGATACTATATATGGTGGTGGAGCAGGAATGCTTATAAAACCAGATATAGTATGGGATAGTTATGAAGCAGTAAAAAGTGAGAAAGCTAAAGTGATTTATCTATCGCCACAAGGAAAAACATTATGTCAAAGTAAAGTGGAAAGTTTAGCAAAAGAACAACATTTAATATTGCTTTGTGGACATTATGAGGGAATTGATCAAAGAGTGATTGATAAAATAGTAGATGAAGAAATTTCAATTGGTGATTATATACTAACTGGAGGAGAATTACCAGCAATGGTACTAATTGATAGTGTATCTCGATATATAGATGGTGTTATTACTGAAGATTCCACTTTAGAAGAAAGTTTTTCAAACGGATTATTAGAGTATCCACAATATACGAGACCAGAAGTGTTTCAAGATATGAAAATTCCTGAAATATTACAATCAGGACATCATGAACGTATAAAAGAGTGGAGAAAACAAGAAGCAATAAGAGTTACACTAGAAAAAAGACCAGATTTATTAAAAAATGTAAATTTATCTAAACAAGAAAAAGAATATTTAGAAAAATTAGTGAAAGAAGAGAATAAGACTTTTCAATAAAAAGAAGAGCGTAAACATTCTTTTCAAAATGTGGATAAAAAGGAGGAAAAGAAATGGATATTTTAAAATCTATTGAACATGAGCAATTGAAAAATAAAATACCAGAATTACGTATTGGTAATACAGTAAGAGTTCATGTAAGAATAAAAGAAGGAAACAAAGAGAGAATCCAAGTTTTCGAAGGAATTATTATTAAAAAGCAGGGTGGAGGTGTCAATAGTACTTTTACAGTAAGAAGAATTTCTTATGGTGTAGGTGTTGAAAAAACATTCTTAGTACATTCTCCAATGATTGAAAAAGTAGAAGTTGTAAGAGTTGGTAAAGCAAGACGTGCTAAATTATACTATTTAAGAGATAGAGTCGGTAAAGCAGCTAAGACAAAAGAAAAAATTGGTGCAAGAATTGAAACAAATGAAATTGTTATTAAAGAAGAAGTGGTTCCAGGAGAAACAGAAACGCTTGAAGATGTTACAGAGGAGTCTGTAGCAGAGGCTGTAGAGGTTGCAAAAACTGAAGAAGCAAAAAAAGAAGAAGTTAATGCAACAGAAGCAGTTGTTGAAGAAACTAAAAAAGACGAAACAACAAAAGCATAGAAATTGTTTAAAATGATAAATAAGATGTACTTAGTATAAGTGATATAATTATAATATTGTACTAAGTACATTTTTTATGCTTCTATATAAGAATTTTTAATTGACAATTTTATATTTTATGTTTAAAATATAAACATGCAAAATAATAGGAGACTAGTAGGAAACAATGAGTATTATAGATAAAATAAAAAGCATCATTCATAGAAAAAATATTCAAAAAATAGATATAAAAGTTATACAACAAAAAGTATTAGAAGATAACAAAATGGAACGTAAACAAATGCGTTTAAGAGAAAAAAAAAGAAAAACTACGCATCCAGTAGAGGTAAGTGAAGAATTAAAAAAATTTCTAAATATTCATTTATTATATCAACAGTCTGTGACAGAAACAATTAGAGAAGCAGATATTGAAGAAATATTAGATAATATAAAAAATAAAAATGAAATTAGAACAAATGAAATTGAGATTCCTTCTAATATTGTATATGAATTTATGAATATCATAAAAAATGGATTAAAAGAAAGAAATCTAGAGTTAGGTATTTTAAAAATAGATATTTCTAATAGAGATTTTAGTATTAGAAATTTTGTTGAAACTTATGAAGATATAGCTTACACATTAAAATTAAAAATAGCTTCTATAAAAGATATTAAAAGTGAAGAAATAGGTTTTTTAGATAGCAAATATGGTATTATATATGAGTTTGCAGAAGAAGAGTATCATATAGATGAATTATTTGATATAATAAAAAAATTAAAATCATTCATTCCTTTTGAAGAAAATGAGAATAAACATGATTTGCAAAGAGCAAGAGTAATAGCCAATAAAATCTTTGAGCAAATAGAATTATATGTACCAATGGAATATGTTATAGAGAGTCAAACGGTTACTTTAAAGAATGGAGAAAAAATAGTAACGCCTAAATTTAGATTTTTAGAAAATACAAAGCAATATGCGAGTTTAAAAAATATTATTATAAATAAGAAAGCAGATTATATTGGAATGAAAACATTTTGTAGAGAATGCTTAAGAATTGATGGCTTTCATATGATAGAGCATATTATTTCTTTTAGAGAAGATAATCTTTCTACAGAATTTGTTATAGATGATATAAAATATGCTATTACTGTGAAAAAGGATGGAATAGATTTTGTAAAAAAGAATAATTGTCCTCCCAAAACGTAAATAAGATGTTACTATTAAAAAATATTAATGCAATTTATTGAATGATTTAAAACAATTAATAGATGGAGAAAAAGTACAAATCATTATGTCAAGTAATAGAAAAATATTTAAAATATTACTTGACAAATGATTTTAAATACCTTATAATTTATATCTATCAGAGGAAATATATGCAGGTGTAGTTCAATGGTAGAATTCCAGCCTTCCAAGCTGGCTATGCGGGTTCGATTCCCGCTACCTGCTCCAT
>CANQTX010000028.1 GCA_947626885.1 uncultured Clostridia bacterium
CATTTTTCAAAAATCTGCAAACCCTTTATTTATGCGTTTTTTCCACAACAGTTCTTGTATTTCTTCCCACTTCCACATGGACAAGGATCGTTTCTTCCTATTTTGGGTCCACTATTAACAATTGGTTGTGGTTTTTCTGTTTCATTTTTTGTAGGAACGCTCTCTCCTGCTATATCCATATTATTCATTGCAGAGTTATCTAAACCAGCACCAGTAATACTTACTCTAGATTCTCTTCTCATATTGTTTTCTGCTTTAACAATATGAAGCATGAATTTGGCAACTTCTAGTTTGATTTGAGAAATCATTTCATCAAACATTTCGCCCCCTTCTACTCTATATTGTACCACTGGGTCTTTTTGTCCATAAGCTCTTAGTCCAATTCCGTTCTTTAATTCATCCATATTATCAATATGATCCATCCATTTACTATCAACAACTTTTAATAGTACTACTCTCTCTACTTCTCGAAGCTCTTCTCCAATTTCTTTTTCCTTTTGCTCATAAATAGTCATCGCTTTTTCTTGTAATTCTTGTAGCAATTTATCTGCATCAACTTTCGTTTCCTTCAAAGCTTCTACATCTGCAATATTTAAAGTCACTTGAATTTCATTTAAAATTGATGCCTTATTCAATGTTCCTTCTCCTATTTCACTACGATAAGTATCTACAATCATTTCACATGCAGCATTTATCATATCGATAATATTGTCGCGAACACTGTTTCCGTCTAGTACCTTTCTTCTTTGAGAATAAATAATATCTCTTTGAATATTCATGACATCATCATAACTTAAAATGTGTTTTCGAATAGAAAAGTTTTTTCCTTCTACTTTACTTTGAGCACTTTCTATAGTTTTAGCAATTGGCCCAAATTCAATTGGTAAATCTTCTGGAACATTTCCTTTTTCAAAAATTCTACTAATGATATCTCCACCAAAAATTTTTAAAAGATTATCATCCAATGCTAAATAGAACCTTGTTTCACCAGGGTCACCTTGACGTCCACTACGTCCACGAAGCTGATTATCAATTCTTCTTGATTCATGTCTTTCTGTACCAATAATTTTTAAGCCACCTGCTTGAATAACTTTTTCCTTTTCTTCTTTAATTTCAAGGTCATATTTACTTTCTAATTCTTTAAACTTTTTTCTAGCATCTAAAATTTCTTGATCATCTGTTTCATTAAAAGCTGTTGCTTGTTCAATTAATTCTTCTGTGTATTTTAATTTTCGCATTTCCTGTTTTGCAAGATATTCGCTATTTCCACCTAACATAATATCTGTACCACGACCTGCCATATTGGTAGCAATAGTAACAGCACCATATTTACCAGCTTGTGCAATAATTTCTGCCTCTTTTTCATGATTCTTAGCATTTAATACTTCATGGGCAATTCCTTCTTTATGTAAAAGCTTGCTAATTTTTTCAGAATTTTCAATAGAAACAGTACCTACTAAAACAGGTTGCCCTTTTTCATGGCAAGCTTTAATATCCTCAATAACTGCTTGAAATTTTCCAGATTCATTTTTATAAATAATATCTGTTTGATCTTTTCTGATTAGCGGTTTATTAGTAGGAATTTCAATAACATCTAAATTATAAATTTCTCTAAACTCATTTTCTTCTGTCATAGCAGTACCTGTCATACCAGCTAATTTTTCATACATTCTAAAATAATTCTGGAAAGTAATGGTAGCTAATGTTTTTGATTCGTCTGCAATACGGACACCTTCTTTTGCTTCTATAGCTTGATGTAAACCATCATTATATCTTCTTCCATACATAATTCTTCCTGTAAATTCATCTACGATTAACACTTCACCATCTTTTACAATATAATCAATATCTTTTTTCATAATACCATGTGCTCTTAAAGCCTGATTAATATTATGGACAATGTCAGAATTTCCAATATCATTTAAATTTTCTAATCCAAATTCTCTTTCTGCTTTTTCAATACCTTTTTGTGTAAGTGTTGCTGATTTTGCTTTTAAATCAACAATATAGTCATATTTTTCATTATCTTCTGTTTGTTCTAAATTTTTCACATCTTCTTCTATAATGATTTTAGCGTGTAACTTCCTAACAAAACTATCTGCTTTCTTATATAATTCTGATGATTTATTTGCTCTACCAGAAATAATCAATGGTGTACGAGCCTCATCAATTAAAATACTATCAATCTCATCTACAATAGCATAATTTAATTCTCTTTGTACCATCTCTTCTTTATGAATCACCATGTTATCTCGTAAATAATCAAATCCATATTCATTATTGGTACCATAAGTAATATCTGCCCTATAGGCCTCTTGTTTTTCATTATGTGACATTCTAGATAAAACAAGACCAACACTAAGTCCTAAGAATTTATATACTTTTCCCATCCATTCGCTATCTCTTTTAGCTAAATATTCATTAACAGTAACAACATGTACACCCTTACCAGTTAAAGCATTTAGGTACACTGGCAATGTTGCCACTAATGTTTTTCCTTCCCCTGTCTTCATTTCTGAAATTCTACCTTGATGTAGTATAATACCACCGATTAATTGAACATCAAAATGGCGCATTCCTAATACTCTTTTTGAAGCTTCTCTTACGACAGCAAAAGCTTCAGGTAATATATCATCTAATGTTTTTCCATTGGCTAATTGTTCTTTAAAATATGATGTTTTGGCAGTTAATGCTTTATCTGTTAATTTTTCCATTTCTGGTTCTAAAAGATTAATCTTTTCTACAATAGGCATAACACGTTTTACTTCTTTTTCACTATAACTTCCAAAAATTTTACTAAAAAGTCCCATTTTTATTTGCCTCCTAAATATATAGACTTTATTTTTTATATACTGCTTTACTATATCACTATTTTAGAATTTTTGCAAGGTATTTAATATTTAAAATAACGAAATTAAAATGGCTCAAAGTTTTTTCTTAGTGAGATTTTGTCATATTTGTTTTTGACAAACATACACTTAAACAAAAAGAATATATGAAGGAGAATGTCGCATGTTTATTTACAATTTAAAAGTCAATAGAACAGGAATTTTAAAAACCATAATTATTTGCTTTAGTATTATTGTTCTAGGTTTAATTGCTATAGTTATATTAAGTCTTATAAAAAACGCTAATGTGGAAAAAAATTATATAGATGATCAAATTCCCTCTTCAGAAGTTGCTACATTAACACCAGAAAACTATACCAATATTTTGAAAGCTGTTCATAATGATTTAAAT
Organism: uncultured Clostridia bacterium; assembly: GCA_947626885.1. Lineage (GTDB taxonomy): Bacteria > Bacillota > Clostridia > TANB77 > CAG-508 > Scatovivens. The sequence goes on from CANQTX010000028.1 coordinate 3,241, forward strand.
ACTTACATAGGTCAAAAAATTTCTTTTACAGGATATGTTTATCGTGTTAATGGAATGGAAGAAAATCAATTTGTTTTAGCACGAGATATGGATATTGGTAATCACCAAACGGTTGTGGTTGGTTTTTTATGTTGTAGTGAAAAAGCTAAAGAATTTGAAACTTATGCATGGATTACAATAAGTGGAGAAATTACAAAAGGTAATTTCAAAAATACAGAAATGCCTATTATTCATGTTACTTCCATTGAAAAAGCAAATCAACCAGAAAATAATACTGTACCAATGCCAGATGATAGTTTTGTACCAACAGCAGTTATTTATTAATGTTTACTCCTCTGTCATAGCATTCACAATACCTTTATCAATTACTTCAGCAAAAATATTTTTTAAAATAATCAAAATGATAGGACCTATAAAAAGCCCGACAATACCTACTAACTTAAAACCGGTATACATAGAAATTAATGTAAAAATAGGATGAATCCCTATATTATGACTAACAATTTTAGGTTCTAATATTTGCTTGACAACAATAATGAAAATATATAATCCCAAAATAGAAAAAGCTAATGATATATTATTGTTTAAAAAGAGCATTATTGCCCAAGGAATCATAATGGTGCCTGTTCCCAGTATTGGAAGAGCATCAATAAAACCTATTAAAATGGCCATTAAGAGTGGATAGTGAATATCCATATGCAACAAATAAAAAGAATATAGTCCTATTAAAACAATGATAAATGAAATACCAATTAATGTAATTTCTGCTTTTAAATAACCACCAAGCGTAGAAGTAATTTCTCTTGTGTGTTTCATAATTTTTCCCATCATTTTTTTAGATAAATGATGTTCCATTCTGTCTAAAATATAAAATTTATCAGATGTAATAAAGTACGTAGCTAAAATAGTAATTACTATATAAATAAACAATGTTGGAATAGATGTCATATAATTTAAGAATTTTGTTAATGTGTTTTTGATAAAAGTTGTAAGTGTATTTAAAAAATTATTAACAATATTTTGACCTATATTTACGACTTCTTTTGAAAATTGTAATTTATTCCAATCCATTTTTTCAGTAAATTTTTGAACAAGCGCTGTTCCTTTTTCTATATAACTATTAAGACCACTTAATAAATTGGTTGCTTCAGAGACAAGACTAACCAGTCCCCAAGCAATTAAAGAAACTGCTATAACAAAAATAGTTGCCAATACAATCACACTACTAACTTTTCTACTAAAATCTGTTTTTTTGTGTACCCACTTTATGAGAGGATCAACAATAAGCGAAATAACATAAGCAATAAGAAAAGGAATGTAAAATAGCGATACTTTACATATAATAATAAATCCCATTAATATACCAATAACTAACAAAATATTTTTAATCATACACTTATAATCCACTTGATTACCCCTTATTAATAATATATTCGGAATATAAAAAAATTATGCAAAAAAAGCAACACAGCTTTTTATTTCTGTGTTACTTATCTTTCAGTAATATCGATATTTTCAATAAATTAATATGGTTGATAACAAGAATTACGATAATATGGTGAATAATAATTTTGCATTGGCATTGTGTATGTCTGTTGCAATGGTTGTTTTGATAAAATTTCTTTAATAAGAAGAATACGAATTAAATCTCTTAATAAAGCATCATTTTTATGAGACTGCATATTTCCACCGTTGCCTGTGCTAATATTAGAAGTACTCATACTTCGTGTGTTATTACTCATGTTAGTGTTACTACTAGTTGTATGACTCATGTTATTAGTAGTGTTTCTTGTATCTACAGAATTTCTTGTTATGGTTGTATTCGAACTACTATTATTCGAACTACTTGCCATTCTATCATTGGCTTGTTCTGCTATTGGTGCTGACTCTATATCTTCTTCATACTCTATTTGCCCTTCTACAATATTATAAACTGTTTCCACCATGTTATCTAGCATATCTTCTGTAATAAATTGACTATTATTTCCTGCTACCACTCTTCCCACAACAGGATGAATAATTCGATAAACGCTAGGATACATATTATTTAAATTAGTTTGTGCTCCATTGACATTTGGCATCATAGTAGATGGATTAGCCGACATATACATAGGATTCACGTTGGCATTCATGCCAGAATTCATAGTAGGATTCATCGTAGCTATATCGTTATAATACATTGAATTTGTCATGGGATCTATGTTTCCATTATTTACATTTCCTACTGTAGCATTCATACCATAGGGATTATTATATGTAGTATTAGGATTTTGATTGTAGGAATATAAATCTTGCATATAATGATTATTAGAATAAAACATCTAAAAATCCTCCTTTCATAACCATTATATGCTAGGAGAATAAAAATATTTATATATTTTTGATAAAAAATTTTTTCCCATTTTTTCTATAATTAAAACATACTACAATAATAGAAAATAAGAATGAACAAATATATACTATAATAACCATGTACCAGTTACCTTCTAACAAATTGTCACCTACCATCGTAGAAGAAATAATATTGGGAAATCTTATCAGTGTTGTAAGTATAATAAATTTAATAGGATGTATTGGTAACAATGCACCTAAATATACTAATAAATCTTTAGGTGTTCCTGGTATTATAAAAAGTACCAATAATACGCTTTCTAACTTTTTAGATTGTAACAGTTTTATATTTTCTATTTTTTCTATTTTTTCTTGACTGACAAAAGTATAGATGAAATTTCTTCCCAATTTTTTCACTAAAAGTACAATCAAACTACTTGTTATGCATACACCAAGGTAAATAACCAATAATCCACCTATTGTACCATAACACATGCCAGCTAATATTTCTATAGGTTCTCCTGGCAGGAAAAAGAAAAATATTTTAACCAATTGAAGACCAATAATAATAAGGAAACCGTAAGTGTTTAAACTTTGAATATAGACTTTAAAAGCTTCTCTTCCCTCTGGCGTTATAATCTGAATAAAATAAGGAACCATTTTTATACCAACTAAAAATAAAAATACGAAAGCACTTATTAATAATATTATTTTGAACATTTTATACTGCTTTTTTTCCTGCAATTTTTTCTCCTCTTTTCAAAATTAACAAAAGTTACCAAAATTTTATTTCTAAAAGGTTAGACAATTTCATTTACATATTGTTTAAATATATCGCCTCTTTCAGCAAAATTCTTAAACATATCGAAACTAGCACTGGCAGGAGAAAACAGAACAATGTCCCCTTGAATAGCAATATTATTAGCTGTGATAACAGTTTGTTTTAAGGATTGACATTTGTAAATAGGTAATTCGATCTTGCGTTTTTTTAATTCCATTTTTACTGCTTTTTCAATTTTATCTGACGTTTGCCCTAATAAAATAAGTGCCTTGCAATTATCAATAATTGGTTTGGCTAAAACGGTATAATCTAAATTTTTGTCATAGCCTCCTGCAATTAAAATAATATTTTTTAAGGCAAAAGCATTTAAACCTGCTATTGTTCTAGTAGGACTTGAACTGACAGAATCATTATACCATTTAATACGATTTTTCGTTTCTTTTACTAATTCTAGTCGATGTTCAACGCCTTTAAATTCTGTTAAAACACTACAAATTGTCTCCAAAGAAGCGAGTGATTTTGTTGCAATAATAGCACAACAAGCATTTTCAAAGTTATGCATACCTCGTAATTTCATATACTTTGTATCAAAGACATGTTTTCTCAAATTATTTTCACAAATTTTGATTTTATTGTCATCTACAATGTAACCATTTGGTATCTTATGTTTGCTACTAAAAAATACTACTTCTCCTGGTGCCTCTTTTGCACAAGCCCTTGTAATCTCATTATCATAATTTAATATTACCAATCCATCTTTATCTTGATACTTAAAAATATTCTTTTTTGCCGCAATGTATTCTTCCATATCACTGTGAATATTTAAATGGTTTGGTGTAATATTGGTAATAACAGAAATTTTAGGACTAATTTTCATATGCATTAATTGAAAACTACTCAATTCTAAAACAACAATATCTTCTGGCAACATTTCTCCTAATTTTGTAAACAGTGGTGTTCCAATATTCCCTCCTACATAACAAGTATATCCTTCTGCTTTTAAAATTTCATAAATTAATGTTGTTGTTGTTGTCTTACCATCACTTCCTGTAACACCAATGACCAATCCTGGACAAAGTTCAATTACCATTTCTACTTCTGTGGTAATAATGGCACCTCTTTGAGCTTCTGCCACTAATTCTGGTGTTGTCGGTAAGCAACTTGGTGAACGAAAAATAATATCAAATCCAACCAGTTTTTCAAGATATCCTGTACCAAAAAAGAAATCCATTCCAAAATTAATGATTTTATCTACTATTTTTTTATCAATATCATCAATTTCTTTTCCATCAAAAACAGTTACTTTTGCTTTTAAATTGTGTAAATACTCTATTAATGGTATATTGCTAATGCCAACTCCTACAATAGCAACTTTTCTTCCTTTTAGATATTGATTAAATTCATTTAATTTATCATTTATGTAATCCATTATACCTCCTAACACTAAACCAATTCTGGTAAGTGAATATTTTCTAAAACAAGAATTGTAGACGCTTCTACCGATTCACAATCTGTTACATCAATTTCTATGGTTTTAGGATATAATCGATAAAAACCTGCTTTTTTCTGTAAATTATCTCTTTTAATAATATTATCACGAATAATATCTTCTTTTTCAGTATTACCATATTGTATGCATTTTCTCCTAACACGTTCTTCTAGGCTAGCTGTAATAAAAAAGTGATAGTCAATATCAGGATAAATTTCCATAATACTTCTTCCAGAAACAATTACATGATGGTCTTTCTTTAAATCATCAATTAAATTTCGTGCAAATAAAAATAGATTTTGATTATCAGCACTTCCTCCAATAGTAGAAACTGCTAGCGAAGCTTCTTTTGATTGTAAAATAGTTTCTTCGATAGGTACGTTGTCTATATATACTATTGTTTCATGATTTTCCATTTTTATGTTTATGTTAAATATATCCATCATAGTTTTAATATCTAAATTTTTTCCAAGTTTTTTTAAAGATTCTATCTTTTTACCATTTTGCATCATGGCATAAACAATAGCTCTGTATAAATTTCCACCATTTAATAAAACACTATTAGGTATTTTATGCAAAATTTCTCTGCAAATACTTGTTTTTCCAGCTCCCACCAAGCCTTCAATACCAATAACTAAATGCGACATATTTTATATCTCCTTTTTCTATATTATTTTTTCGCTATTCTAATGGTAATTCATCTTCTGAAATTTTGATGATATAATAACCATGATATGGTAATATACTTCCTTCTTCTGGCCAAACTGACATGTTTTGTGCCGTTTTTCTTGCTTCATACATTTGTTCTGGAGAAACAACTACATAATGATATCCTAAACACTTTAATAATCGTATTATCATACTAGAACTATGTATATAAAAAGGTTCTATATTGTAATTTAATGTAAACATAGATACACCTACTGTTTCTCCCATTTTACATACGGGATTTAATTTAGCTTCTTTATGTCCCACAATCGCTAATGGCATCCCCTCTTTTGCTCCATGTGCTTCTAAATCCTCTATGATAGATTGTGCTGTTTGTATATCAAAGTGATTTCGCATTTTATCTGTGTAATACAATGTTTGTGTCATATACATTTGTTCTTCAAAAATACAAATCACAAGAAAAATAGCTATATATTTTACCCATTTTTGTTTGCAACCATAATATGTCACAAACAAAATTAATAGTGCTTCTGTAAATGGTAGTACAAATTGTGTTCGAATAAAAGATGCGTTACCAATCGTTAATACCATATAAAATGGTGTTCCTATAAAAGCTATGGCAGAAAGCAGATACCAAATAGCATTACTCTTCTTATGAAAATATTTCTTATTCAAAAATTGATAAAAGATGATACTCATAAAAGCAATACTACCAATTGTGTATCCTAAATTATAGTAATTTCCATTTCCTTTTACTACATCTTTGATATGTCCTATAATCAATTCAAAGATGGAGTGTAATGGATAAGAACCCCAAAAAAAGCTATTATCAATATATTCGGTATTAGATGGTAATATTTTTATTAAAATTCTATACCCCACTAAAGCAATCAAAAATGTTATGAAAAGCTTCAAAATAATAATAAAAGCTGATGTATTTTCATCTTTTTTTGCTAATAATAAGATAAAACTAAAAATACAAAAAGCAATGTACAAACAAATAAAAGTTTGATATGAAGCGAAACTAATCACTAAACATATGATGCCTAAAATAGCATACACACATTGCTTATTTTCTATCCAAGTAAAAATCCATAATGTTGCCAATGCTGTTAAAAAAATAGCGCAAGCAATTTCCGCATATTGTAACATATAAACAAATTGCTCTACCCAAATAGGACTTGTCAAAGCAATGCATGGAATACAAAGGTTGATAAGTCCGAAATCTATGTGACTTATTTTATAAAATGTATAATACAAAACAATATTAGATGCTACTAAAAAACTAAAAAAAATGATTCCGGCATAATACGGCGAAAAAGATGTTAAATGTAAGATAAACCTTTCTATTAACAAGCCAAATCTTCCTATGCCCATCCAATTATACGTAAATGTAGGATTTTCTATAAACATTTGCGTATCAATACCCAAATTGTTATAAAAAATATTATTTCCATGTGTTAAAGCCATTATAGTAATAGTTAGCGTAATTAGTAAAGCATGTTCCATACAATATTGTGTAAAGTCATGTAAACTAATATTAAAATTTTTTCCATTTTTTGGTTCTGTGTTATCCGCTTCTTTGCTAAAAAATGTTTTCAAGAAAGAAAATCCTCCTATCTTTTCAATATATAGCATTATATCAAAAAAAAAGTTTTACTTCAATACAAAATATACAATCTAAAAAACATTTTAATAAAAATTAAATTCGTTGCATAGAATCCCTTTTTTTCGTTCATACTATTATTAATCAAAAGGAGGTGCTTCTGAGATGTCAAAAAAGAATAAAGATAACAAATCTAATGGTGATGACACAACATCAAACAACTAGTTAACATTAAAATTGTTTTTAGGTAGTGACTTTTTAAGCTTGATACTTTCTCATGTTAATACAAACATTGATATACTTAAAACATTAAAGTATGGATTTTTTTGTAGGTTAAGTAAATACTTGTTTAAATAGACACTATTTAAGAAAAATTCCTCTTCCATCATAATAGAAGAGGAATTTTTTATGAAATTTCTAGATATTTTTTTAAGAATTTAGCAGTATATGATGTGTCATTTTTTACAATTTCCTCCGGTGTTCCCATAGCAATTACTTGTCCGCCATTATCTCCACCTTCTGGTCCTAAATCGATGATATAGTCTGCCGTTTTTATTAAGTCAAGATTATGTTCAATAACTAGAATTGTATTACCTGTATCAACTAATCTTTGCAAAATATTTACTAATCTATGAACATCAGCAATGTGTAAGCCTGTTGTTGGTTCATCTAAAATATAAAGCGTTTTTCCTGTTGGTCTTTTAGACAATTCTGTAGCAAGCTTTACCCTCTGTGCTTCTCCTCCAGAAAGAGTAGTAGATGGTTGACCCAGTTTAATATAACCTAATCCTACATCTACTAAAGTTTGTATTTTTTGTTTAATACGAGGAATATTGTTAAAGAATGTAACAGCTTCTTCAACCGTCATATCTAAAATATCTGCAATACTTTTTCCTTTATATTTTACTTCTAGCGTTTCTCGATTATATCGCTTTCCTTTACAAACTTCACAAGGTACATAGATATCGGGCAAAAAATTCATTTCTATTTTTAAAACGCCATCTCCTTGACATGCCTCACATCTCCCTCCCTCAACATTAAAACTAAATCTACCTTTTTGATATCCTCTCATTTTGGCTTCATTGGTTCCAGCAAAGATATCACGAATGATATCAAATACACCAGTATAGGTTGCTGGATTTGAACGTGGTGTTCTTCCTATAGGAGATTGATCAATATTAATAATTTTATCAATATTTTCAATTCCTTTAATTTTACTACATTTTCCTGGTTTTTCATTAGAACGATTAATTTCTTTTGCCAAATATTTATACAATACTTCATTAACAAGTGTTGATTTTCCTGAACCAGAAACACCTGTTACACAATTAAACACACCCAAAGGAATTTTAACATTTATATTTTTTAAATTATTTTCAGATGCTTTTATAATTTCAAGGTTTTTCCCATTTGAATTTCTTCTTACCTTAGGTACTGCAATTTTTTCTCTACCACTTAAATATTTTCCTGTAATAGAAGTTTCTACTTGTTTAATTTCTTCTGCTGTTCCTTGCGCAATAACAAATCCACCATGAATACCTGCGCCAGGCCCAATATCAATAATTTGATCTGCAGCATACATTGTATCTTCATCATGCTCTACAACAATTAATGTATTTCCTAAATCTCTTAACTTCTTTAAAGTGGCTAATAATTTATCATTGTCTCTTTGATGAAGTCCAATGCTTGGCTCATCTAAAATATATAATACACCAGATAATCCTGAACCTATTTGGGTAGCAAGTCGAATTCGTTGTGCTTCTCCTCCTGATAAAGTGCCTGCACTTCTCGATAATGTTAAATATTCCAAACCAACATCCATTAAAAATTGTAATCTTGTATTAATTTCTTTAAAAATCACATCCGCTATCATTCTATCTTTTTGATTTAATGGTAATGTTTCTAAATATTCTTTTATTTTATTAACAGGCATTTGCGTTAATGCATGAATATTTTTATCTCCTACTTTAATAGAAAGTACTTCTTTTTTTAATCTTGCTCCATTACAAACATAGCACGGACTATTACTCATATATAATTCGTAAAAATCACGCATACCTTGTGACTTTGTTTCACGGTATCTTCTGTCTAACGTTGGAATAACTCCTTCAAAAGGTTGCGTAAAATGACGAACACCTGCTGCGGATGTATATTCAAACTCAATTTCTTCTTCTCCTGTTCCATATAAAATTTTTTCTAAAAATTCACGTGGTAGTTTTTTGATAGGTTTATTTTTTATAGTAACACCATAATGTTTGCCGATACTCTCAAAATACATTTTTGCCATAGTATCGCCTCTTTTCATTGTACTAGAACCAAAAGCCTTGACACCATCGTATAATGTTTTAGATTTATCTGGAATAATTAAATCTTCATCCATTTTCATTAAATATCCAATACCACCACATTCTGGGCAAGCACCAAAAGGATTATTAAAAGAAAACATTCTGGGAGATAATTCTTCAAAACTAATATTACAATCTGGGCAAGCATAATTACCACTAAATAACTTTTCATTGCCATTATGGATTGCTATTTTTACTAAACTGCCTGCATGTTTCATAGCTGTTTCAATGGATTCTGCCAAACGATTACGAATATCTTCTTTTATCACTAGTCTATCCACTATAATATCAATATAATGCTTTTTATTTCTATCTAAATCAATGTCATCAGATAATTCATATATTTCTCCATCAATTCTAGCACGAACAAACCCCTCTTTTTGCATATCTTGCAATAATTTTGCAAATTCTCCCTTTTTTCCTCTAATAATCGGTGCTAAAACTTGTATTCTGGTCCCATTTTCTAAATTTAAGACACTATCTACAATTTGATCAATTGTTTGTTTTTCAATTTTTTTACCACAATTAGGGCAATATGGAACACCAATTCTTGCATACAATAAACGAATAAAGTCATAAATTTCTGTAACGGTTCCAACAGTGGAACGTGGATTTTTAGAAGTTGTTTTTTGATCAATGGAAATAGCAGGAGAAAGACCTTCAATACTTTCTACTTCTGGCTTCTCCATTAAACCTAAAAATTGTCTCGCATATGCTGAAAGACTTTCTACATACCTTCTTTGACCTTCAGCATAAATTGTATCAAACGCAAGAGATGACTTTCCTGAACCTGAAAGCCCTGTTATTACAACTAATTTATTTTTTGGTATTTCTATATCAATATTTTTTAAATTATGTTCTTTAGCTCCTTTAATAATAATTTTATCATTCATAACTTGTTTCCCCCAATAGTAAATTGTTTTACATTGTTTCTTTGAAAATTAGTTATTATTATATCATAATATTTATGAATAATCCACTCAAAATGCATAAAAAAATAGACCTATAATAAATTAGATCTATTTTTCTAATTCTTCTTTTGGTTTCTGATATTGTCTTACTAATTTTTTAGCAAATGCTATACGTTTTTCAAATAAATTCATACCAAAAAGTTTATATTCTTTTGGCAATTCAGCTTCTTCTGTTAACTCTTCCTTTTCTTCAATTCTTTTGGTAATATCATTTACCGCATCATACAAATTTTGCAAATCATCTATTGTTATGTTATCTATGATTTTTTTAATGGCAGGTATAGAATATTTAGGATAATAATGTATTAAATGCGTTAACAGCGTTTTATATGTAACTTTTGAATGCATTGGCGCAACACCCATTCTAGATAAAAGAATTTCTTCATCATGCATACCATTGTTTACAATTTCTTTTATTTTAGGATATACCTCTCTCAGCCCTAAAATGGCTTCATTATCATACATAGGGTACATCTTAACACTTCCAGTTTCGTTATTGTATACCATAGACCAATTTTGAGAATGTCGATCAGAATTCCCCAATATGCAATCAAAAACAATCATTTCTATAGCATTGGTTAAATTCTCCTCAATATCTTTTTGGATGTTTTCAGGTGACCTTTTTCCTGATATTTCTTCGAATTTTTGTGTTTCAGACTGAATCGCTGCTAAAATAATATCTACATTATCTTCTTCTGATGTATTAAATCTTCTATTGATATGTAAATTTTCATTTTCTTTGTTAGAAAGAATTCTTTGATACCATTCCGAGTTTAATTCTCTAAATTGATTAACAATGATTTCTCCTGGATATATAATCTCTTCTGGTTTAGCAACATAATGACTGGCACATGCTGGATATAAGTTTTTAGTAGTAGTATATTTATTTTTTGTATCATGTAATATTACCATTTCTACGGGACACGCTTGTATATTTGCTTTTTTAGCCAAAATATACGCAAAAACTTCTCCAAAATGATTGAACATTGGTACTCTTTGAGATTTTGGACTCATTCTAATACTGTGTTGGCGTTTTACAAGTATTTTTTCATTACTATGACTATTATTTTTTTTCCAAAACCAATATTTAGGCTGTATATCACCTATCTTTTCAGAATATCCTTTTTGATATTCTTCATCGATATTTTTAAAAGTAAACTGCATTTTAATTATCCCTTTCTTCTTCTAAAATAAAATAATCGGTCATCAATCTACCTTTTGTTTTACGTAAAAATTCAAATTCATCAAATTCAGTCATATCATATTCTTCTAATAATGCTTGTAAATCATCATCATCATAAGTTTCTATTTTAGGAATTCTAATTCTAAACAAAGCAAATAATACATCACTTTCATATATTTTATTAACATCTGTAAATGGTAACACGGCTACGGAAAAACCAGCTTCTTTAGCTTTAGACAAATAATCTTGGCTTAATTTAAAATAATATTTATGGTTTTGTTTATCTCTGCATAGTGCACCAAGCACATATTTTTTATTTGTTTTATAATCAATCCATTTTAAATATAAATTTTCCATTTTTCTCCCTATTTAACATAATCTTCTAAATGTTGATGGTCATATTCTTTTTTTACATATTGAAACCCTTTATTTCTTGAGCGAAAGATTTTTAAAGCATAATCTTTATGAATATCTGATAACCCTTCACACTGATTCATAAGATTAACAAGATCTGATTCTGTAAATTTCATTACGCAATTGTAAGCTTTTTGGGTTTCTTTAGGATATGTGGTAAATAAATATGCCATCATAGTTTGATATCCTACATTAGTAGGTTGACAAGTGATACCCATTCTTGATATCATTTTTTTGTCAATATGTTCTTGAAGAAGAGGCGCTGTATAAGAAATAATTTTATCTTTGTATTCGGATAAACCTAAAATATATTCATTATCAAATAATGGATACAAATTTGTCTTTTTTTCTGTTGGATTAAATTTGAGTGCATAATTTTCATCATTCCTATCTGTATTAGCAAACTTGCAATCAAATGTCACCATATTAATAATATCCTGCTTTACTTGTTCGCATTCTCCGTTTGTAGCATGAAACATTTCTTTTGCATACGTTGTAAAAGCTGGAATAACTAATTCTATATTATTATTATCTTTTTCGTCGATAGTATTAGTTCTCTTTTTAGAACGAATTATTTCCATACACGCATCATTATGTGTGTTTCTATACCATTCTAAAATGATATTGGCATGAAGAAGAGAATCTCCTTTTGTTAAATTCAGAAAAGTAATACATCCTGGTACCTTTACATCTCTTTTAGACTTGGAATATTTTAGTGCAATTGTTTTCTCTGCTAATATTACGTCACATCTGGGAACTTCTATTTTTTCTAGCACCTTAGATGCGATAAACTCGCCAAAATTTGATGCAGAAAACCTATTTTGCTTATAATCTCTTGCTCTTACTCCTAAAACTGGCTTGAATAACCCTTTTCTACATTCTATTTCGGAATCACCTATCTTATATACATTTACCCAAATATTTCTTCTTCCAGCATCACTATATTGGGGTGTTTCTTCTCCTTTCGTTATTACAGGTAGTAGTCGATATCGATAATTTTTTGAAGTTTCATCATTATGCGGCATATCCTATTCTCCTTTTTACCTATTTTTCTTTCATCATTATACTATATTTTAAAAAATCAGTCAATATATTATGTAAATTATTGGAAATTATCTCATTAATCACTTTTATCTTTGGCTAAGAAATTTATCTGTTTCATATTGTTCATATACTTTTTCTAATAAGGCTTCTCTTACCTTAAAAAACCTTAATGCAAAAGCTTTATGTGATTTATCTAGTAATGTAAAAGAATCTAGCAACATATGTAAGTCCTTTAATGTATATTGTTTTACTTTATGATAAGCTTCTTCTGTTTCTTCAGGATAATGATGTAATAAATAGTGAAAAATAGTTTCTGGTTTTTGTTTCATATTATCTGATGAAATAGTATATTGTAATGGAAAATTTCTATCAATACTTAACTGATATTCTTCATCCGATAATGATAATTGTTTTTCTATCCAATCTTTATTTTTATTTATTCCTAATAAACCATTTACTTTTAGAAAATAGGGAGCAAGTTTTAATATGTTTTTTCCATTGGATATTATAGCATTTTCACCAATGGCCCCTAACTGTAATTCTAATACAATTCTATCTATCAATTCTTGTTTTTCCGGTTGTTTATTTTGTTGTCTACTGATTTCTTCTTCTTTTTCGTTCTCTTTCCCAGCTAGCATATGTAGTTGAGATAACAAAATTTCTTCTATTGTCATTGGCTCATATAGAGATCGTTTCTGATTTCTTATTTTTTGTATCTCTGTTGGTTTTTCAGATACATACTTATCATAAATAACATCTGATGGAATATAGTGCACATCATAAGAATGATATCGTGATAAATCTTCTAAGAATACACAACTACTCTCAAAAAATGATTGTGAATAGTTTTTCTCATCTGGATCTAATACCATAAAATTTCCCAATTCACTTGAAAAAGTTTTTATACCGATTTTTTGACTCATTTGGTATAAAATATACGGAGCATAATAACTTACATCATCTATATGTTTTCGTTTTACAAGGTAGCCATATCTATCTTGTTTATTATCATAAACAAAATTTCGCAATATACCATCTGGTGCAACTTTTTTTCCTACCAATTCATAGTTATTTGAATCTATTCGTGTAAATTCATTTTTTACTTCTTCCATCTTAATCTCCTATCTTTTTTCTGATTTTTTTATAACATTTTTTCTAATTCTTTTATCTTATCTCTTAACTCAGCCGCTTTTTCAAATTCCATAGCTTGTGCATGCTTTAGCATTTCATCAGTAAGTTTGGCAATAATATCTTTCACATCATCTTCTTTACCAATACCATACTCATTTTCAATATCTTCTACAATTGTTGCTTTAATAGTATCTCTAATAGATTTACGAATGGTTTGCGGGGTTATACCATGTTTCAAATTATATTGTTCTTGAATTTTTCTTCTTCTATTTGTTTCAGAAATTGCTTTTTCCATAGACTCTGTTAGTTCATCTGCATACATAATAACACTTCCTTCTATATTTCTAGCAGCACGTCCTATCGTTTGAATTAAAGAGCGTTCAGAGCGCAAGAAACCTTCTTTATCTGCATCTAGTATGGCAACAAGCGATACTTCTGGTATATCTAATCCTTCTCTTAAAAGATTAATTCCCACCAAAACATCAAATTCTCCTATACGTAAATCTCTAATAATTTCCATTCTTTCTAAAGCTTTAATATCGGAATGCATATACCTAACACGTATTCCAGCATTTCTTAAATAAGTTGTTAAATCTTCTGCCATTTTTTTAGTCAGTGTTGTTACTAGTACTCTATCTCCTTTTTCTACTTGTAAAGCAATTTGTTCCATTAAATCATCAATTTGGTTTTCTGTTGGTTTAACATCTATTTTAGGATCTAGTAGTCCTGTTGGACGAATAATTTGTTCTACTACATTTTCTTTAGCATGCTCTCTTTCATATTCAGCTGGTGTTGCACTAACAAAAATGCACTGATGAATTCGTTCTTCAAACTCATTAAATTTTAAAGGTCTATTATCAAAAGCAGATGGCAATCTAAAACCATAATTGACTAAAGATTCTTTTCTTGCTCTATCACCATTATACATAGCTCGTACTTGTGGAATGGTAGCATGAGACTCATCTATTATGAGAAGAAAATCATCATCAAAATAATCAAATAAAGTAAACGGTGGACTTCCTGGTTCTCTACCACTAATATGTCTTGAATAATTTTCAATTCCCTGACAAAATCCTGTCTCTTTTAACATTTCAATATCAAAATTTGTTCTTTCTTCTATTCTTTGTGCTTCGATAAGTTTTTTATTTTCTTTAAAATATGTTACTCGCTCCTCCATCTCTTCTTCAATCGTCACCAATGCTCTTTCTAGCTTGTCCTTACTAGTTACATAATGAGAATTTGGAAAAATCATAACATGTTGTCTCGTACCAATTGTTTTTCCTGTTAGAGGATTGATTTCTGATATTTTTTCTATTTCTTCTCCCCAAAACTCTACACGTATAGCACTTTCTTCTTTATTAGAAGGGTAAATTTCTAAAATATCCCCTTTTGCCCTGAAAGTACCCCTTTTAAAATCCATTTCATTTCTAGTATATTGCATATTAATTAATTTGCGCATAATTTTATTTCTGTCATATTCTATTCCTGGGCGAAGGGAAACAATCATGTTTTCATAATCAATCGGATCACCTAACCCATAAATACATGATACAGAAGCAATAATAATAACATCTTTTGATTCAAATAATGATGCTGTTGCCTCATGACGTAATTTATCAATTTCATCATTAATGGAAGCATCTTTTTCTATATAGGTGTCTGAAGAGGCAATATACGCTTCTGGTTGATAATAATCATAGTAGGATACAAAATAGGATACACGGTTTTCTGGAAAGAACTCTCTGAATTCAGTATATAGCTGGCCAGCTAACACCTTATTGTGTGCTAGTATGAGTGTTGGTTTCTGTACTTTTTGAATTACATTTGCCATTGTAAAAGTTTTTCCCGAACCCGTAACCCCTAGAAGTGTCTGAAATTTCTTACCTTCCATTATTCCTTTAGATAAATATTCAATTGCTTGTGGTTGGTCACCAGTTGGTTTATATTCTGATACTAATTTGAACATTTTTCCTCCCCAAATTGTCTTTTATTAACCAAAAATTCGTAAATTCGTAAAATGAAAGAACTCTGAAAAGGACTCAAAACGTATAATTTTATAATTTTTATTTCTTTTTACGAATTAGGTCACAAAACTCATATTTTCAAACTAGCTAGTATTAAAAAACACTAACAAGATTAAATAGCACAATAATGTTAATATTATAACACATTACTATGCTATTCTCAACTACTATTCAAACTTTTATTCGTTCACAAAAATCACGCCATATTTTTTTATTTAATCCTCTTCTTTAATGATATTTTTTCCACCCCAATATGTTGCTAAGAAATATAAACCATATATCGTACCTATTATTATAATTGTTACTATAATTGATGGTAATAATTCATTTGATTTTGCTATGCCAGATAATAAATTGAGAGCAAACTGTATTCCAAAAGTAGAATGTATTATGGCTAAAACAAGTGGCACACCAAAAAATATTCCTATTTGCCTAAATAATGCTTGATTAATCATTTTTTCATCACAGCCTATTTTTCTTAAAATAGCATATCTTTGTTTATTATCACTACTATCTGTTAATTGTTTCAAAGCTAAAATAACACTACTTGCTATTAAGAAAATGAATCCTAAATATATTGCTATAAATATAATAATTGTTGTTAAACCTAAACTTGATTCAATAATTGCTATTTTTGTCATTCCATCTATTTCTATTCCATTACTATTTAAGTTTTGAACAAAATTTGAATTTGATTCAGTAAATATTTTTTCTATTTCTTCTTTTTTTTCATCTGTTATGGCATTATAATTGGCAATCAAAAAATAATTATCTTTCATTTCTTCTGTTAAATTACAACTATCTGGAACAATTAATATTCCTATGTTAACATGGCTTACATTCATTTCTATAAATCCTTTTTTACATTCATTGTATTTTGACTTATATTGTTTTCCTGCTATTTCCAAAATATTATTCCCATCTAGTAATGCTTTATTTCTTATTTCTACTTGATTATCAAAATCACAAAGCATAATATATTCATCATCATTTACTTCATATTTTTCTATTCCATAAGCTTCTGCTATTTTATTATAATCAGATACTTTTAGTATTTTTTCGGGTGTTGAATAGATAAGATAAGGAAATTCTTTATCAATTTCTTCAAACTGATCTCCTAAAAATTTTTCCATTGTTAAGTCTTCTTGTACGTATATAGGTATTTCTACAATATCTTTTAATACATTCATATCTAGCCCATAATTGTTTAGCGTTTCAGATATTAAAAGTTTGGAATCTTCTCTTTGTTCTTCTGTTGTCTGTATTTCCTTTCCATAAGCATTTTTATATACTTCTGGAAGATTTGCTTTTTTAGTTAAATTTAAATCTACTGGTGTCATTTCCAATAAATCTTTTTGCATTGAATTTCTTAAAGATAAACTGGATGATAAAATAGTAATCGTCATAAATAACATGATACAAATAACACTCATACTAACTACAGTTGTATTAATTTTGTTGTTAATTTGTCTTAATACAAACATATTTGTATCTTTTAAATATAGTTTTTTCATTTTTTGCATTGTAGTTAATATAAATCCAGATAAAGACCAAAATATTGCTATTGTACCCAATATTCCCATTAAAATGGGTTTTATCAAATCTTTTTCAACTTTTAATGTATTGGTTTTTACTGTTACAATATAATAAGCATATCCTAAAATACTTACGCCAACAATAAATACTAAAATTGCTAAAAAAGGATTTCTTATTTTTACTGTTTCATTTTTCTTTGTTGCATTTAATAAGTTAATCAATTTGTATTTTGAAACTGTGAAAGTATTCAAAAACATAACTGCAAGATACATTACTGCAAAATAAATACAAGTTTTTATACAACTATCCCTAGAAAATACAAATTGGAAATTACTCATATCGGCTTCAAATAATTTTGCAACTAATATGGACATAAATTGTGATGCAAATACACCAATGATAATTCCAGCTACAAGTGATATGATTCCTACAAATATCGTTTCTAATAAAATAATTTTGGATATTTGTCTTTTTTCCATTCCTAGTATCATATAGATACCAAACTCTTTTTTTCTTCTATTAATTAAGAAATAATTAGCATATACAATTAATACTCCTAATACTACTGCTACAAATATAGATACAAACTCAAGTATATTTATTAAAAGAATAATTATTTCATGAGTTGATCGTGATACTTCTAACATCGCTTGCTGACTATCTAATGAATTGAACATATAAAAGATTGCTACACCTAAAACTAATGTTAAAAAATATATGCTATAGTCTTTTATACTTTTTGTCATATTTTTTATAGATAACTTAAATAACATTGTTTAAATCACCTCCGAGAAGTGTTTGTACTTCAATTATCCTTTCAAAAAACTGTTTTCTTGTGTCATTTCCTTTTATTAATTCATTAAAGATTTTTCCATCTTTGATAAATAATATTCTATTACTATAAGAAGCTGTAAAAGCATCATGTGTTACCATTAAAATTGTTGCTCGCAACTTCTGATTAAGGTATTCAAAATTTTCTAATAATTGTCTTGCTGATTTTGAATCTAATGCTCCAGTTGGTTCATCTGCCAAGACGAGTTTCGGATTTGTGATAATTGCTCGACAGATAGCAACTTTTTGTTTTTGTCCCCCAGATACTTGATAAGGATATTTTTTTAAAATTTCTTTTATTTCGAGTTTTTCTGCCATTTCATTTACTCTTTTGTCAATTTCTGTTGCATTTACTCTCTGAATTGTTAGCGCCAATGCTATATTTTCATAACAGGTTAGGGTATCTAATAAATTGAAATCTTGAAAAATAAATCCTAATTCTTCTCTTCTAAACTGATTTAATTTGTTTCCTCTTAACTTTGTAATATCTTCACAATTAACAATGATATGACCTGCTGTTACCCTGTCTATGGTAGATATACAATTTAATAATGTTGTTTTTCCTGAACCACTTGCTCCCATAATACCTACAAATTCTCCCTTGTCAACATTAAAGCTAATATTGTTTATTGCCTTTGTTAAGTTTGATTTGTTGCCATAGTACTTTTCAACGTTTTGTACTTGTAAAATTCTTTCCATAATTAAAAACTCCTTTCAACTTAACAATATTATAGCGCCCTTTTTTCACATTTCCTATCGATTTTCCTTACACGAATCTTACATTTTCGCAAGGTTTCTATTTCATATCTATATAACTACTATTCGGAAACACAAATTTTACCTCTGTTCCTTCATCTTGAGTTGACACTAATTCTATTCCCATTCCTAATTTATCACATAACTTTTTACATAGATACAATCCTATACCGGTAGATTTTTTACGCAACATTCTTCCATTTGTACCTGTAAATCCTTTTTCAAATACTCTAGTAGCTTCTCCACTTTTAATTCCCATTCCATTATCTTTCATGTGTAAAGTTATATTCTCTTTTCCTGCTTTAGAATAGATTTCAATTTCAGATTGTCCTTCTATTTTTCTGTATTTTATACTATTTTGTATAATTTGATTTAAAATAAATACTGTCCATTTGCTATCGGTATGAACAATAGCATCTAAATCATGTGTATGAATTGTTATTTTTTCTCCTATTAATGCCGTTTTATTTTTGAGAATTACTTCATTTACTATTTCTTTTAAACTACATTTTTTTATGTAGTAATCTTTTTCCACTGTATTACTTCTAGCATAATAAAGCGCTTGCTCTACATAATTTTCAACTTTATCTAATTCTTCATCTATACTTTTGGTAATTTCCATTTTATTATTTTCTATAATCATCTTACTAGTTGCTATTGGTATTTTTATTTCATGAATCCACATTTCTATATATTCTTTATAATCTTCCATAAGATATTTATACTGATTAACGTTTTCTAGGCTTGATTTATCTATTTGCTCTATAATTTCTTTAAGAATTTTTCCTTCAAAAAAATTAGGAGGAGACATCACTTCTGCAATTAAATATTTTTCTGGTAATTGACCCAATATTTGATACACATTTTTATAATAATTTCTTTTTTGTATGTATTCTATAAAAATAGAAATGCTATATAGACTTAAAACAATTAATGGAATATAAATTTTAATGAAAACACCAAACGGATAAATCAATAAAAATATCTCTATTGTTATAATACCAAATAGCATTAAACTCATTGGTAATATTTTGTCCTTTATAAAACTAGTAAAATTCATATTTTCTCTCCTCCACTTCTATCATGATACACTCTTCAAACATGTATTACTGTTTTAATATATATCCCTGCCCTCTTTTAGTTTCTATTAACTCTTTTAACCCTAATTCTTGCAATTTGTTTCTTAATCTGGTTATATTAACTGATAAAGTATTATCATCTATAAAACTTTCACTTTCCCATAGGTAATCCATCATTTCCTCTCTGGCAACAATTTGATTTCTTTTTTCATTAAGATATTTTAATATTTTCATTTCATTTTTCGTTAATGCAATTTCTTGATTGCCCCTTATCAAAGTACTATTAGATAAATTAATTATGAAATTTTGCGTCACAATTTTTTCTTGCGCATTTCCCATATTACTTCTTTTTAATAACGAACCTATTTTTGCAAGTAAAATGTGAATATTAAACGGTTTTGTAATATAGTGATCTGCTCCATAATTGATGCTCAATAGTTCATCTACTTCGTTATCTCTACTGGTTATTATCATTATGGGAATATTCGATTGTTTTCTAATTTCCTTACAAACAAATTCTCCATCTATACCAGGTAAGTTTATATCTAATAATATTAAATGAGGTTTATCATTTAATATATCTTGAATGGTATTATCAAATTTTTTTAAAGATTCGGCTTGATATCCATTACGGCTTAAAAATATTTCTAATTCATTTCGCAGTTTTTCATCATCTTCTACAATTAATATTCTTTGCATTTTTTAACCTCGTATAATGAACATATAAACATTATACGAACTCCTTTCTTTTTTATTTTTTTGTTATAATGTTTTTATAGACT
>CANQTX010000029.1 GCA_947626885.1 uncultured Clostridia bacterium
TAGAGACTACATTTAATTGTAGTCCCTATCTACCAAATAGTTTTTTATTATTAGTCTACTATTTGGGGGTCACTTCATTTCCTAGTTTTTTTATTTTGTGTCAATAAAATGCTTATAAAATTCTTAACAAATTTATCCAATACGTTGAGATAAAATGAAACATATTCATAAAACTCATTTTAGGGATATCTTTTTCAGCTATTAAATTAACACTATCTATTAATTCATTATTTTGATAGAAATCTAATTTACCCAATGTTTCTCCTGTTGATATAGGTGCTTCTATTGACTCGTTTATAGTTATTTCCTGCGTGATTTCTGAAGTATCAGATTTTTTTAAGATAGCACCACTGTTATTATCAAACACAAGATTGACACTATCTTCGATACCTTTTGCAACAGGAACACTTTGCAAGACATCACCCTTTATCGCCATTTTCTGATATTGATAAGTACTAAATCCATAGTCTAATAGTAATTTTGCTTCTGAAAATCTTAGTTTAGTAGTAGGTGCTCTAAGAATAACAGCAATAAGGGATAAATCATCTCTAGTGGCACTAGCAGATAGATTATATAAAGCAAGAGAAGTAGAACCTGTTTTTAAACCCGTTGCACCTTCGTAAGTACGTATTAATTTATTCGTATTAACAAGTTCTGATTGCCCATCACGAAGAGAATCCATCCAAATAGTTGTATAGTTTTGAATATCAGGATGATTTTGTAAAAGTTCTCTAGACATTAAAGCAATATCATAGCTAGAAGTTACATGCCCATCTTCATCAATACCATGACAATTTTTAAATGTTGTATCATTCATCCCCAGTTCTTTGGCACGTTCGTTCATTTTTTGAACAAAAAGCTCCTGACTACCACATAGGTATTCTGCCATGGCAACAGTGCAATCATTTGCAGAAACAACACAAATAGCTTTTAGCATTTCATGAACAGTGAGTGTTTCTGTTTCATTTAACCAAATTTGAGATCCTCCCATATTTCTCGCGTTTTCGCTGCAAGGGATTTTTGTTTCTAGAGTAATGTCGCCTCTATCTAAGGCTTCCATAATTAATAAAATTGTCATTACTTTTGTGACACTTGCAGGTCTAAGTTGTTCATGAGAATTTTTTTCAAAAAGTACCTTACCTGTTGTTTGTTCAATTAATATTGCACTTTCGGATTCTATATTTAAAAAGTTATCTACAGTAGCATCTGCATTAACTTCAGTGGTGCCATCATCATTATGCCATACAGGAATAGTGTAAGCATATACAGCATAAAAATGCATTAATAATAAAAATACTAACGTAATAGAAATAATTTTTTTCTTCATACAAATTTTCCTCCATTGAATGACAATTATTGATAAAATAGCATATATTGTTTATGATACACTTTATGCCGATTCTATAAATATATGACTACTTTTCTCAAAGGGCAAGAATCTGTAAAAGATACTTACTTTTCTGTATTATATTTATCAATCTTATAATGGTAAAGACAAATAATTGAAAAATATCTTGTATTATTTGGTAAATTTGTATATAATAACAAAGTAAGTAAACAAGAGGGGGATTTTAAAATGGAATCAAAAGTAAAAAAAGTTGCAATACTTGCTAATGGAGGAGATGTTTCAGGATTTAATGCTGTTATTCGTGCTATTGTAAAAACAGCAGAACGTAATCATGTAGAATGTTATGGATTTATTGATGGTTATCATGGTTTACTAAAGAATAATTATATTCGTTTAAGTAGTGCTGATACGGCATCTGGTATATTAGCAAAAGGAGGATCAATTATTTCCTCATCTACTAATGCGAATGTATTTCACTATAAAGTCATAGAAGATGGAAAAGAAGTATATAAAGATTTATCAGAACAATGTGTACAAAACGTAAAAGAAGATGGGTTTGATTGTATTTTTACTTTAGGAGGCGATAGTACCCAAAAATCTGCAAGAGATTTCTCATTACGAGGAATAAATGTTATTGGAGTTCCCAAAACTATAGATAATGATGTTGCTTGTACTGATATTACATTTGGATATAATACAGCTGTTTCAGTGGCAACAGAAGCGTTAGATCGTTTACATACAACTGCTGAAACACATGATAGAATTATGGTATTAGAAGTAATGGGAAGAGAAGCTGGATGGATTGCTTTGGAATCTGCTATCGCAGGTGGAGCAGATATTGCATTAATACCGGAGATTCCATATGATATAGAAAAAGCGGCAGAAGCAATTAAAAGAAGACAGGCAATTGGAAAGAATTTTGCAGTTGTTGTTGTATCTGAAGGTGCTTTTCCTAAAGGAGGAGAAGTATCAGTTGTACATGAAAGAGATGGTGGAAAGGGTGTTATTAACATACAGCTAGGCGGTGTTGGAGAAAAAGTAGCAGAAGCATTGGAGAAATTAACTGGATTAACCGCCAGATGCAATGTATTGGGATATATGCAAAGAGGTGGAACACCTACCGCTTTTGATCGTGTTCTTTCTACTAAATATGGAGCAAAAGCAATGGAATTTGCTGTGCAAGGAAAATTTAATGTACTAACAGTATTAAAAGATGGAAAGTTAGACTGTGTTTCTTTAGAAGAAGTGGTAGGAAATAATAAAGAGATAGGAGCGGTACAAGGAGGAACGCCAGAAAGTAATGTAAGAGTTGTTACTATGGATCATGATTTAGTAAAAACAGCAAGAGATATCGGAATTTCATTAGGTGACTAATAAAGATTAATAGAAATTCTATAAAAACAATAGTTTGATAGTATAAGAAAATACATCATTCTATTGTTTTTTTGTGCGATTAGCTATAATCATCTATAAAAAATGCTTGCATTTTCAATAGATTGTGATATAATATACTGGCTATTGTTGAATAGAATGAATTGGAGGAATAAAAGAATGAGTGTAAAAGTTGAGAAGACGGAAAACAAAAATGAGGTAAAACTAGCATTTACAATTGAACCAGAAATATTTGACGCAGGAATGAAAAAAGTTTTTCAAAAAAATGCAAAATATTTTAATATACCAGGTTTTAGAAAAGGAAAAGCACCTATGAATATTGTGGAAAAATATTATGGAGCAGAAATTTTTTATGAGGACACTTTTAACGAAATTGTACCAGAAATATATGATGCAGCGATTAAAGAAGAGAATATAGAAGTGGTTAGTAGACCGGATATAGATATTACCCAGATTGGTAAAGGGAAAGAATTAATTTTTACTGCTGTTGTTCAAACAAAACCAGAAGTTGTTTTAGGAAAATATAAAGGTATTGCACTAGAGAAAAAAGAATATGTTGTAACAGAACAAGATATTACGTGTGAATTAGAAAATATGGCAGAGCGTAATGCAAGAATGATAAATGTTACAGATAGAGTAGCTCAAAAGGAAGATACTGCTATTATAGATTTTGTAGGTTCCGTAGATGGTGTAGAATTTGAAGGTGGAAAGGCACAAAATCATGAATTAGTATTAGGTAGTAATACATTTATACCTGGATTTGAAGATCAAGTTATTGGAATGAAAATAGAGGAACAGAAAGATATTCATGTAACTTTTCCAGAGGACTATTTTTCTAAAGAGTTAGCAGGAAAAAATGCTATTTTTAAAGTAACGCTTCATGAATTAAAGGAAAAGGAATTGCCTGTTATTGATGATGAATTTGCAAAAGATGTTAGCGAGTTTGATACGTTAGATGCATTAAAAGCAGATATCAAAACGAAGCAAGAAGAGAAAAATACACAACGTTCTAAAACAGAATTAGAAGAAGCTGCTGTAAAAATGGTGACTGATGCATCAGAAGTAGATATTCCATCAGGTATGATAGAATTAGAAATTGATCATATGGCAGAAGATATGAATAGAAGGTTATCTTATCAAGGAATGCAATTAGAACAGTATCTTCAAATGCTTGGTAAGACAATAGAAGATTTTAGAAAAGAAAGCGTAGAACCAGCAAAGGAATCTATTAAGATAAGATTAGTATTAGAAGCTATTTGCCAAGATGCTTCTATAGAAGCAAGCCAAGATGAAATAAATAAAAAGCTTAGTGAGCTCTCTGCAAGCTATGGTCGTAAGGAAGAAGAATTGAAAGAAAATAAAGATTTGATTGACCATATTGAAAATACTATTAAAACAGAAAAAGCTATTGCAACTATTATAGATAATGCAAAAGTAAAAGTTGTGGAAGTTAAAGAAACGGAGGAGAATAAAGGAAAGAAGGCAACTACAAAACCAAAAACGAAAAAAAATTCATCTAAAACAGAAACAGTAAATTCTAAGAAAAAAGAAGAGACAACAAAAGAGGAGAAAACAGTAACCAAAAAAAATACTAAAAAAACAACTAAAAAGGAAGATAAATAATGATATATTAAATGTTATTCATAAAGATCACGAATGATAGGTAAATCCTACATGAATTAAGTGGTCTTTAAAAATTGTCGAAAAAAGGGTATAAAATTTACAAAAATTTTATACTTACATATTGAAAAAAGGTAAAATTTAGTATATAAGTATATAGTAATGTAATTTATGAATAAGAAAGAAATAAAGAAAGGATGATAAAATGTTGGAAAATAGTTTAGTACCTTATGTTATCGAACAAACAAGTAAAGGAGAGAGATCTTATGATATTTTCTCAAGATTACTAAAGGATAGAATTATATTTTTAGCAGAAGATGTAAATCCTACATCTGCCAGTTTAGTAGTAGCACAGTTATTATTTTTAGAATCAGAAGACCCAGATAAAGAAATTTATTTATATATTAATAGCCCGGGAGGTTCTATTACAGATGGAATGGCAATTGTAGATACCATTCATTATATTAAATGTCCAGTGTCTACAATTTGTGTTGGTTTAGCAGCAAGTATGGGAGCTGTATTATTAGCTTCAGGAGAAAAGGGAAAACGTTTTGCTACACCAAATGCAGAAATATTAATACATCAACCATTAATCGGTGGTGGCGGTCTTTCAGGACAAACAACTGAAATTAAAATTCATGCGGATCATATGGTAAAAACGAGAGAAAAATTGAATAAATTATTAAGTGAAAGAACTGGTCAAAGTTTAGAAACAATTGAAAAAGATACAGAAAGAGATAATTATATGTCAGCACAGCAAGCTTTAGAATATGGTCTTATTGATGGCATTATGGACAAGAGAAATTGAAAAGAATAAAGGAAGGTTGACTTTTAGATGGCGAAAAATCAAGAAAGAATAGTGAAATGCTCTTTTTGTGGAAAACCGCAAGAAGTTGTTAAAAAAATTATTGCAGGACCGGGAGTATATATATGTGATGAATGTATTGCTTTATGTCAAGATATCATTGATGAAGCGATTTATGATACAGAAGAAACTGTTGAACAAGTAGAGATGCCAACACCGGAAGAGATTAAAAAAATTTTAGATGATTATGTTATTGGGCAAGAAGAAGCAAAAAAGACTTTATCAGTTGCGGTTTATAATCATTATAAAAGAATTAATAATTTAGATTTTATGGATGATATTGAAATACAAAAAAGTAATATTTTATTATTAGGTCCTACAGGTTGTGGAAAAACATTATTAGCGCAAACATTGGCAAAAATTTTAGATGTTCCATTTGCTATAGCAGATGCTACTACTTTAACAGAAGCAGGTTATGTAGGGGAAGATGTTGAAAATATTTTATTAAAATTAATTCAGTCTGCAGATTATGATATTGAAAAAGCAGAAAAAGGAATTATTTATATTGACGAAATAGATAAAATTACGAGAAAATCTGAGAACCCATCTATTACTAGAGATGTTAGTGGAGAAGGTGTACAACAAGCTTTATTAAAAATTATTGAAGGAACTGTAGCATCAGTACCACCACAGGGAGGAAGAAAGCATCCACATCAAGAATTTTTACAAATTCATACAGAAAATATATTATTTATTTGTGGAGGAGCTTTTGAAGGATTAGATCATATTATTAAAGATAGAATTGGAAAGAAAACCATTGGATTCGGTGCAGAAATTGAAAGTAAAAAAGATGAAAATCGAACAGAAATTCTGAAACAATTATTACCACAAGATTTACTGAAATTCGGATTAATTCCAGAATTTGTGGGAAGACTTCCTATTGTAGCTACTTTAGAGGCATTAACAAAAGAAGCCTTAATTGATATTGTTACAAAACCAAAAAATGCATTAGTAAAACAATATAAGAAATTATTTGAATTAGATGGTGTTGAATTAGAATTTGAACCAGAAGCACTAGCATTAATTGTAGACAAAGCTATTGAAAGAAATACAGGTGCGAGAGGATTACGTTCTATTATAGAAGATATTATGAGAGATATTATGTATGATATTCCATCTAATCATAAGATTGCAAAGTGCATCATAACAGAAGATACTGTTGCTAAAGGAAAAAAACCAGATATTGTCATTGACGAGAATAGAACAAAAGAAAGTGTAAAACAAAAAAGGAAAGTTAATCAAAAAAAGAAAACAAAAGAAAGTGCTTAAAACAAGCACTTTATTTTATTTTCGAATGTCTTATAACGGTTTTCATATCTTCTGGTAACGGTATAGAAAACATCATGTGTTCTTTGGTAAAAGGATGAATAAAAGATATTTTATAGGCATGTAATGCTTGTCTGCAGATGTCGGGGGAAGCATTTCCATATAAAGTGTCTCCTAAAATAGGATGCCCTAAAAAACTAGAATGAACACGTATTTGATGTGTTCTACCAGTTTCTAGCCTAAACTCTACTAAAGACAAGGAACGAATGCTATTTTGATGATTTCCATTATTAGGCAATTCTAATTTTTTCAATAATGTATAATGGGTAATGGCAGTAGCACCTTGTGTAGAAATCTCTCTTTCTATGATAGAATCTTTTTTTCTAACAATAGGAGCATCAATGGTTCCTGATGCATTTGTTAAAAATCCTTCTAATAAAGCAAGATATCGTTTTTCAAAGGTTTTATCCTTCATTTGCCTAATTAAAAGTTCTTGCACATATTCATTTTTAGCAAATATTATTAGACCAGAAGTATCTTTATCTAAACGATTTACAGGTCTTATTTTCCTTTGAAGTTGTTGCATAGAAAAATAAAATTGCACACCATTTGATAGACTATCATTAAAATGTGAAACAGAAGGATGAACGGGAATGCCATATGATTTATTAAGAATTAATAATTCTGTATCCTCATAAACAATATTTAGTGACATTTGTGTGGGAACAATATTTTCTGAAATTTCATCAAAATCAATATAAATGGTAACAATATCACCAATGGACAATGTTTTATCTATATAGGTAGGAATTCCATTTAGGTGAATTCTTTTATATTTTTTTAGTTTTATAAGAAGACGATGAGAAATTTGAAAATATTGTAATAATAATTGTTTGATAGTATGGTATTGCTGATTAATAACTTGATAGAAAAGCATTTTAAGACCCCTTCATAATTGTACTAGTAAAATTATATTGACATAAGATAGAAAAGTCAAGATATATTTATATATGCATATTAGAAAAAGCAATACGGATTGTTGAAAAAAAAAAATATATATGGTATATTTTATCGTGGAGAGTATGAAAATGAAGAAAAATGTTACCAATATAAATTATCAATCAAAAAATGATTCTTTTACTGAAATGTCTACTATAAATAAACAATATAAAAACTATAATATCTTTAGAGACATTATAAAAAGAACGATGGATATTATGATTAGTATCATAGGTATTATTTTTTTAATACCACTAACCATTATTATAGGAATCAGTAGGAAAATATTAAAAGAAGAAGGTTCGATTTTTTATAAACAAGTAAGACTAGGAAAGAATGGAAAATATTTTTATATATATAAGTTTAGAACTATGGTAGTAGAGGCAGATGAAATTTTAGATGAATATTTGAAAAATAATGAAGAGATCAGAAAAGAATTTGAAAAAAAGCAAAAACTGAAGAATGATTTTAGAGTTACAAGATTAGGAAAATTTTTAAGAAAACTATATTTAGATGAAGTACCTCAGGTAATTAATGTTTTAAAAGGAGATATGAGTTTGATTGGTCCGCGACCAATTGTTGATAGAGAAGTACCATTATTTGGAGAAAAAATAACTGTGGTACAAAGTGTTAGACCAGGTATCACAGGATATTGGGCAGCTAATACTACAGATACCACAACTTATGAAGAAAGAGTAACTATGGAAGTATTTTATGCAGAAAATTATTCTTTAAAATTAGATATTCTTATCTTCATTAAAACAATTATAAAAATTTTGACTATTTACAAATCTAAAACATAATATTTGTATGGAAAAATAATAGTAAAGGTGATTAATATGATATATCATAAATTAATTGATAAATTGCATAAGGAAACGATTCTTTCGCCACAAGAATATTTATTATTAATAAAAAATAGGGATAAATGTAGTGAATATTTATTTCAAAATGCTACGCAAGTTCGTGAGGAAATTTACGGAAATGTTATTTATATTAGAGGATTGATTGAATTTACGAATTATTGCAAAAATGATTGCTTGTATTGTGGGATTCGTCGAAGTAATATTTTAGCGGAAAGGTATCGCTTAACAAAAGAGGAAATAGTTAGTTGTGCCGAAGAAGGATACCAATTAGGGTTTCGTACTTTTGTTTTGCAAGGAGGAGAAGATCAATATTATAGTGATGGTATATTAACAGATATTATTAGAGGTATTAAAACAAAATATCCTGATTGTGCAATTACCTTGTCACTAGGAGAAAGAAGTTTTGAGAGTTATCTAGCACTAAAAAATGCAGGAGCAGATCGATATTTATTACGTCATGAAACAGCAACGAAATCACATTATGAAAAACTTCATCCAAAGGAAATGAATTTCGATAATAGAATGCAGTGTTTAGAAAATTTAAAGAAAATTGGATATCAAGTAGGTGCAGGTTTTATGGTAGGTTCACCTTATCAAACAGAAGAAAACTTGGCCGATGAATTAATTTTCTTAAAAAAACTGCAACCACATATGGTAGGTATAGGACCTTTTGTTCCACATAAAGACACTCCTTTTAAGGATCAATTACCTGGTACAGTAGACTTAACATTATTTATGCTAGGGCTTATTCGATTAACTCTGCCAAACGTACTTTTGCCAGCTACTACAGCCTTAGGAACAATTGATCCGTTAGGAAGAGAAAAAGGAATTCGTGCAGGTGCTAACGTACTGATGCCAAATTTATCACCTGTTACGGTAAGAAAAAAATATATGCTTTACGATAATAAAATTTGTACAGGGGACGAAGCTGCACAATGTATAGATTGTTTGAAAAGAAGAGTTAGTACCACTGGATGTGAAGTTATAACAGATAGAGGTGACTATAAAGAAATATAATTTTCATGTAAATTTGGTATATAATAGTTGTTAAGAAAGGAATGGTAGATATATGATAAACTATAATCCAAAATCTTTGATTGCCGAAGAATTTATTCATGATGGTGAAATTCAAGAAACATTGGCTTATGCTGAAAAAAACAAAGATAATTTAGACTTGATTGATAAAATTATAGAAAAAGCAAAAAAACGTAAAGGACTAGATCATAGAGAAGCAAGTGTTCTTCTTGCTTGCGAGAATAAAGAAAAAATAAAAGAAATTTATGATTTAGCAGAGCAAATAAAAAAAGATTTTTATGGCAATAGAATTGTAATGTTTGCACCACTATATCTTTCTAATTATTGTGTTAATGGATGTCTTTATTGTCCATATCATCTTAAAAATAAAAATATTCCACGTAAAAAATTAACACAGGAGGAAGTAAAACAAGAAGTAATAGCCTTGCAAGATATGGGGCATAAACGTTTAGCGATAGAAGCAGGAGAAGATCCTGTTAATAATCCTATAGAATATATTTTAGACTGTATTAAAACAATTTATTCTATTAAACATAAAAACGGAGCCATTCGTAGAGTTAATGTTAATATTGCAGCAACAACTGTCGAAAACTATCGAAAATTAAAAGAAGCAGGTATTGGGACTTATATATTATTTCAAGAAACATACCATAAAGAAAGTTATGAGTATCTTCATCCAACTGGTCCAAAACATAATTATGCATATCATACAGAAGCAATGGACAGAGCAATGGAAGGTGGTATAGATGATGTTGGAATTGGTGTTCTTTTTGGCTTAGATAAATATCGTTATGAATTTGCAGGACTTTTAATGCATGCAGAACATTTAGAAGCAGTTCATGGTGTGGGACCACATACCATAAGTGTTCCAAGAGTAAAACATGCAGATGACATTGATCCATCAGATTTTGATAATTCTCTTAGTGATGAAATGTTCTGTAAAATTGTAGCCTGCATTAGAATTTCGGTACCCTACACGGGAATGATTATTTCAACACGTGAAACTCCCAAAATTCGTGAAAAAATTATTCGTTTAGGAGTAAGCCAAATAAGTGGCGGTTCTCGAACATCAGTGGGTGGATATGCGGAAGAAGAACGCCCTCATGATACAGAACAATTTGATGTTTCAGATAATAGAACACTTGACGAAGTAGTTAACTGGCTTATGAAATCTGGTTATATTCCTTCTTTTTGTACTGCATGCTATCGAGAAGGAAGAACAGGAGATCGTTTTATGAGTCTTTGTAAATCAGGACAAATTCAAAATTGTTGTCATCCGAATGCATTAATGACATTAAAAGAATTTCTTGTTGACTATGCATCAGAAGATACTCGTAAAATAGGAGAAGCATTAATTGAAAAAGAAATAGATAATATAGGAAAAGATAAAGTAAAAGAAATTGTTAGAGAGCGTTTAACTAAAATAGAGCAAGGAGAAAGAGATTTTCGTTTTTAATATAAAATACAATAATAAAAATGAGTAAAGGAGAAGATTTTACATGGGATTGAATGATACACCTGTAGGAGAAAGATTGCATATTGGTTTTTTTGGTTGTAGAAATGTAGGGAAAAGTAGCTTGGTTAATGCAATAACCAATCAAGATTTATCTGTGGTTAGTAATGTGAAGGGAACTACAACAGACCCTGTAAAAAAATCTATGGAATTATTACCTTTAGGTCCAGTGATGATTATTGATACGCCTGGATTTGACGATGAGGGAGTATTAGGCAAAAAAAGAGTAGAAAAAACAAAAAAGATTCTAAGAAGTTGTGATATTGCTATTCTAGTAACAGATGGACAAAGAGAATTAAATCTTTTGGAAGAGAATTTGATTGCAGTTATAAAAGAAAGAGGAATACCTTATATTATTGTAAAGAACAAGGTTGATTTGTTAGAAAAAATACCAGAAAAAATATCAAAAGAAGTAATTTTTGTAAGTGCTACTCAGAAAAAAGGAATAGAGACATTAAAAAAGGCAATAGGAAATCTTATGAACAATTTTTCACAACCAAAAACATATTTTGTTCGTGATTTTATAAAAGCGAAAGATATTGTCATTCTTGTAACACCGATTGATAGTGCAGCCCCTAAAGGTAGAATGATTATGCCACAGCAATTAGCAATACGCGATATTATAGACACTGGTGCTATAGCCATTGTTGCAAAAGAAACAGAATTGAAAGAATTGTTAACCTATTTGGATAAAAAACCATCACTTGTTATAACAGATTCACAAGTATTTGCATTTGTAAATAAAATTGTACCTCCAGATATTCCATTAACTTCATTTTCAATTTTAATGGCTAGATATAAAGGGCTTTTGAAGACAACGATAGAAGGCGTAAAAGCTTTAGATACGTTAAAAAATGGCTCACGTATTTTAATTAGTGAAGGATGTACTCACCATCGTCAATGTGATGACATAGGTACAGTTAAATTACCTAAATGGATAAGAGAATATACAGGATTAGCATTAGACTTTGAATGGACTAGTGGAGGTGGTTTTCCAGAAGATTTAAGTAAATATCATCTTATTATTCATTGTGGTGGCTGTATGTTAAATAGCAATGAAATGCTGTTCCGAATGCATATAGCAAATCAGCAGGGAATACCTTTTACGAATTATGGAATCATTATTGCCTATATGAATGGTATTTTAGAAAGAACCATATTTCCGCAAATGCTACAATAGGTCTTATATGTATATGAGACTGATTTACCAAAATTTAAATAATCGTATGATTTTAACGCCTATTTGGTAGTACCATGGTTGTAATGCTTTTTGTGCCTGTTTTAATTCTTTTCTGATAGCAATATGTTGAGGACAATGTGATTCACATTGTCCACATTCTATACAATTACGAATATCACTCATTTCTTTTTGAAGAGCCACTATTTGATGATATTCCATCCTTCCAGAGCTTTTATTTTCTGTATACATTTGATTATAGCATTTAAAAGCGGTTGGAATATCAATTCCTTTTGGACAAGGCATACAATATCTACAACCCGTACAATTAACTTTAATGTTAGCATTGATAGCAGATTTTACTCTTTCTATCATTTCGAAATCTTCTTGCGTAAAAGCATTTAATTTTGTATTTGAAGCAATGTTTATATTTTCTTCTATCATCTCTATAGAATTCATTCCAGATAAGACACAAGTTACTTGTGGCTGATTCCATAGCCATCGAAAAGCCCATTCTGCAGGTGTTCTTTTTATGGTATATTGATTGATTATTTTTTTTGCCTCTTCAGGTAGCAAATCAACTAATTTTCCACCTCTTAAGGGTTCCATAATAATCACAGGAATGTTTTTCTTGGCAGCTGCCATCAAGCCTTTAACACCTGCTTGACTATTTTCATCCATGTAGTTATATTGTATTTGACAAAAATCCCAATCATAAGCATTTAATATTTTTATAAACATATCGGAATTACCATGGAAAGAGAAGCCGAGGTTAGTAATTTTTCCTTCTTGTTTTTTAGTAGCAATCCATTCTTCAATTCCCAATTTTTTTAATTTTTCCCATGCTGCAATATCTGTTAGCATGTGCATAAGATAGTAGTCTATATGATCGGTTTTTAGACGTTTTAGCTGTTCAAAAAAGTATTTATCCAAAGAACTTTGTGATTTAATCAAATATTGTGGAAGTTTTGTTGCAATATAAACACTATCACGTATGTTATTCTTATGTAATATTTCACCAAGCGCAACTTCACTTCCTGGATAGATGTAAGCTGTATCGAAATAATTAACACCGTTATGAATTGCATACAAGATTTCTTTTTCTGCTTTTTCTAAATCAATATGATTTTCTTTTTTAGAAAATCGCATACATCCGTATCCTAAAATAGATATATCTTTTCCCCATTTATCTTTTCTATATTGCATAAAAAACCTCCTTACGTATTTTACTATATCATATTTATAGGAAATTAACAATGCTGCAAAAAAATAAATTTTATTTTATAAAATATTTCTATAAAAAGCGATTTGATAAAAATTCTATCTTATATAAAAGAAGATTTTTTTAATAGTAGAAAAAGATACTAAAATATGATATAAATAAATTAATTAATAATAAAAGGAATGAGATTATGAAAGAAAAACTATTAAAATATAAAGAAATTTTCATAACAATAATTATTATAGGAATTGTTGTAGGAGTAATAATAGTAAATTTTTACAAAAACTATCAAAAAAACTATCATTTTCAAGAAAAATTAGTAAGCAATGAAAGTAAGAATCAATATCAAATGGCAGAAAATGATTATTTTATAAAAGAGGGAAAATTATTTATCAGTTATGATGGAGATACGATGATAGAAGTACCAGGAGATTTTGCATCAATAGAAAACAATGAAGCTTTTCCTGAGGGAACTTATCAAATTTCGCAAGAAAAAACTATTTTTTATTATACTATGGAAGAAAATGGTTATTTTTTATATTCGGATGATGCTGGTAAAAATTGGAATACAGTCTGTTTTCCTAAAGAGGGAAATATAAAAGATTTACAATTCATAGATAAAGAGAATGGATTTTTCTTAACAATAAAAGATGTAGCCATGACAGAAGCAAAGGGAGCTATTTATAGAACAACTGATGGTGGAAAAACTTGGGAAGAAATGGGAACTGGAATAGAAGATGTTTTTAAAATGGATAGTCAAATACGATTTTTTACAAACGCGCTAGGTTATTTAACAATGCCGTATAATGGAGGAAATGCTTGTGATTTATATATGACAATAGATGGAGGAAAAACATTCACAAAAGTCCAGGTAAACTATGTTCCATTACCAGATACAAATTTAGATTGGACAGATATTTATGATACCTATTATCTTCCAACAAAGCAGGGCAATACGTATTATTTAAAAATAGGACAGGGACTGGATGGAGATTATAATGGTGGAAATAGCAAAGAATATTTTTCTAATGACGGTTTTTATTGGTCATCTGATGAAATACAAAAAATGGCATTGGATAATGCAAGAGCGGTATTTAATCAAAGAGTTGCTAATCGATCAGATACAATATTTTTAAAGGATTTTCAACAGTATCGTCCTGAAAGTACAGAAATTAAAGTAACACAAGAAGAGGCTGAAGAAATTGCAAATATTGGTTTTGTAGAAGCTGGTACTATAGGAGAAACGGGAGATGAGGAAAATCAAACCTTCACGATAGAAGAAGTATATGCAAATAACTTTTTTACAATGGATTATAACTGTATTAACGAAGTATATCAAAATATTTTAAGAAAATGTTATGTTTTTTCAAGAGAAAATGCACTAGGAAATGGTAGTAAGATTTATATTGATGTTACCACAGGACTAATTATTGGTGGAGAATGCTTTGGAGATTAGAAGATAAATAGATATGGCATATTTATCCTATTATTAAAATATATCGAAAAACGATAAAAAAATATTGACAATTAATAAAAAAAGAGATACAATAGCTGATACAAATAGAAATACATACGAGTTAGGAAAAGGAGAAGAAATGAGTCATATTTTTTTAATAGCTTTTGTATTTAGTATATGGAGTGTCATATTATTTTTAGGAAAAACATTAGGGTTATCCATGATATTATTTGTTATTCCATTTCTCTATTATGTTTTTTACGTATTAGAAAAAAACAATAAAGTAAAAAATGTAAAAGCTAAAATATTTATTATTCCAATTGCTTTACTTTCAAGTACATACTTTATTTTTAATAACCAATTTTATAATAAAATTAATCTTTTTGTAATACCTTTTTTGTTTAGTATAATGGTAATAGAATTATTGGGGGAAACCACTCAAATAGGTTCCATTTTTGAAAGCCTTATTGATGTTATTTTTGAACCAATACAATATATAAAAGATACAATTCTCAAAATAATAAATGCTATTAGAAAAATACTAAGATTACATCAAAAACCAAATTATTGTAAAAATTTAAAAAAAATCTTTAAAGGCATTTGTTTAACGCTTCCTGTTGTTTTGATAATTATTATTTTACTGTCTACAGCAGATGAAACATTTGGAAAGATATTTGCTAATGTATGGTTGTTCTGTATCAATATGATGAGAAATATACGAATATCTAACATAATCGTAAAGGTAATTGTTACAATTTGCGTATTTTTATATTTGTCTAGCTTTTTTGACTATATACTTACAAGATATCAACATAAGCCAGAAGGAAAAAAAGCAGAGATTTCTAATGTAGAAGAAGAAAACCTTACTGTTAAAATGATTTTAGGAGCTTTAAATGTGATTTATTTTCTATTTTGTTTTATTCAAATTAGAGCACTTGTAGTAAAAGAAGCCAATATGAATTATTCGCAATATGCAAGGCAAGGTTTTTTTCAACTCATGATTGTATCGGTAATCAATTTAATTACTATATTAATAGCAAAACAAGGTGAAAACAATAATCAAAAAAGTAAATACATAACAAGTATGTGCTTTATTATGATTATATTCACATTTATGCTTCTAATATTTTCAGCTATTAGAATGCATTTCTATGAATCTGCTTATGGCTATACATTATTAAGATTACTTGTTTATTGTATTTTAATAACAGAAGCTTTATTACTTGTTCCAACAATCATATATGTAAAAGATAAAAAAATAAAATTAATAAAATATTATGGCGCTATTATGATTACGATGTATGTTATCGTAAACTTTATGAATATGGATCAAATGATTGCGAAAAGAAATATTGATAGATATATACAAACAGGTAAAATAGATATGGTATATTTGAAAAAAGAAACAGGAACAGATGCAGTTAATCAAATAATGCGATTATTAGAAATAAATATGGAAACAGATACAGAAACGAAGCAAGAAGCAAATCAATATTTAAAACAAGTTTATACAACTTTAAAAGAAGAGGAAATGGACTTTCGTAGTTTCAATTTATCAAAATTGTTAGCAAAACAATTAATAGAAAAAGGAATAGAAGAATGAAAAATTGGATAAAAAAATACAAAGAAATTATTATTGTATTGGGTATAATTTTAATAGTTATTTTGTTTCAATGGCTTAAAGTGATAAAAAGTGATATTTTTCTTAATAAAGATACAGTAACAATATCACAAGCAGATCATTTACAAAATCATGAAAACATTATGAAAGAATCCAATTGTATTCGAGTAAACGAAAAAACGAACAACCAAACAGATGAAGTTATAATGGAAGAAGAGAAAAGATATAGTATGCAAACAGGAGATAGGTTTGCAAAAGTAGGAAATGTAATTGTCTATGTAAATGATTTTGATAATGCCATATGGATATTTGATATAGAGCAAAAAACATATAAGAAATTAGCTGTTTTGGAAGATGGTGTTCAAAAAATTTATTTTGATGGTAAGAACATTTTTTGTATGCCAAGTTATTATAGAGGTAAAGGAATATACCAAATAGATTTACAAGGAAATGTTCAGAAAATATATGAGGGAGCTTCTTTACAATTATGGTTAACAGAAGATAATATATATTTTATAGACCAAATAGGGTATGATACCATCAATCAAACTCCACAAGGAAACTTGTGTGTGATGCATAAAGACGGAAGCCATAAGCAAACCATTATTAGTAATGTAAAAAATTATTTTAGTATTCATAATAATAATATTTATTATACAGATCAAAGTAGTAGAAATTTATATAAAGCGAATATCGATGGTACTGAAAAAGTAATGTTAGCAACAGGAAGAACCTATATTACATCTGTCACAGATGATTTTATTACTTATTTGGATTATAGTGATGGAGAAAAACATAGAGTTTTCTATTTTGCTAGTAATGAAAACCATGTATTAGGAAGGTTTGGAAATATTCATTCTGCAGAAGAGGGGATTTATAGTTATACTAGAAAATTAATAGGAGAAGATAATCAAATTGAAAATGCGTATACTTTATCGAAAATTGAGAATACCGGTACAGAAACAGAAATTTGGAGAAATGAAGTGCCATTAGAATACTTGTGTTATGTGTATCATGAATATGCTTATTTTGACGGAAATAATTCCATATATAGAATTCATTTAACCGTTGATAATCCTGAAAAAGAGCAATTAGAGATAAGATATCCATATTTTATTGGTGGAAGTGCTTATTCTTTTAAAAGTAAAGAAGATTGTATAACGGAATTAGATATTTGTCATTTAGATAGCAATCAAACAGAAAAAATAGAAATTCATTAAAATAGGTTTATAGGTAGATCCTTAAAAAATCTAAATATAGAATATAAGGAGTAAGGAGAATATTTAGCAATAAACATTCTCTAAAATAAAAGATGCAAGTTTTAGGAAAAAATGGTTTAGGAAATTTTTTAAAAATTTTGTTGCAAATGGCATTTATAACGGGAATTTTACTACTTATTTTATTTCCCACTGTTTTAAGAATGACAAATTTGCCAATCAACCCCAATATAATAGCGTTTTATCCCAATGCGATTTGTTTATTATTGATTATGTATCAATTTATAGGATTATTTGATTCTTTAAAGGTAAGTAATCCTTTTTGTGAAAATACTATAAAGAAATTGAATCGAGCAAGTAAAATAGCAGTAGTAAATGCATTTTTTTGGTTAATCGATTCTTTATATGAAATGATTTTAGTGAGAAAAAATAGTGTGTTTTTTATTGTGGTTTTAGTATTTATGTTTATACTATTTATTGGTGTGGCAATTGCGCTATACATATTAGGAGAACTTTTTTCAAAAGCATTAGAATATAAAAAGGAAAATGAATTAACAATATAAGGAGAGGCAAATATGATAGTTGTGAATTTAGATGTTATGATGGCAAAACGAAAAATAACATCACAAGAATTGGCAGAAAAAATAGGAATTACACAAGCCAATTTATCTATTTTAAAAACAAATAAAGGAAAAGCTATTCGCTTTTCTACTTTAAATGCTATCTGTAAAATATTAGATTGTACACCAGGAGATATATTAGAGTATCAAAAAGATAATTAATACATATATTGTTTTAAAAATTGGTTAGATATCATTAAAATTTCGTCAACTTGCGCATGAATAGTAGGACTTAAAAACTTTTTTTTCAATCGCTTTGCAAATTGATTTAAATAATCGTTTCTAGCAACTATATTTAATGAAGTAGGAAAATTAAGATCATAAATATAGGCAAAGAAAATTAATATTTGATCTGCATTGTTATGTATATTAGCGTAATTAATTAGTGATTGTGAATTCTTAAAATCATCTAAAACAAGCGGATTAATTCTTTCACACGTAAAATCTTCATACCAAAATATATCTTTTAAAGGGGAAGATACTAAAGTATAAAAAATATCCAATTTATCAGCATCCCTAATAATTTTAGAAAATAATAATTCTTTTTTAGAAAGATTCGGATCTATTTGAGCACGATTATGATTTAGAATAGCTAATCGAATGATGGTATCATATTTATTATCTTGGATATAGTTTCTAATATAGGCATTCTTGAAAAGAATTTCTATACTTTTTTCAGCATGATTTATGCCACTTTCTTTATCGCTGAAAGTATTTGCTATTTTTACTTGTTCAAATCGACCAATGTCATGGAAAATTCCAATAAGTTCTGCCAAATTGGTTTCTTCGTCACTAAGACCTAAATTAGTAGCAATTGTTCTGCAATGCATTGCCACTCTTTCAATATGACCAATTTTTAGTGCAATTCTTCCATTTGATGGATCATAATGAGAAACATATTTTTTAAATTCTTGTTTGGCATGTAAAATGTCTATCATAATTACCTCTTATAAAAATTTTATTTTAAATCTAATTGTATTATAATAAAAGAATACCAAAAAAACAATGAACATTTCATTGTTTTCACAAAATTTTCATAAATTTTAAAGCTTTACGAATTCACTAAATAAATAATATATATAAATTTAGGTAAAGTCAAGAGTTTATCATAAACTGTAGAAGAAAAAAACAAGATACTAAATTAGTCAAAAAATATTGAAAAATAAAAAGTTTTCTTAAATTTTATTTTCGTAAAGCTTTAAACTTTACGAAAGTAAAAGGAGGAACAAAAGATGCAGAAACAAATAAGAAAACTAAAGCAATCAAACGAAAATGGTATCACATTAGTAGCCTTAGTGGTAACAATTATTGTTTTGCTAATTCTAGCAGGTGTGAGTATCAGTTTAGTACTAGGGAATAATGGTGTCATAACTAAAGCAAGTACAGCAGTAACAGAAAACCGAAAAGCGACAGTGCAAGAAGATATAGCAATGGCATGGGCAAGTTGTGAAACAGATTATTTAAACGAGTGGACAAAGAATACAAGCTTGGTAAAAAGTGAATATTTATCACCTGACACAATTGCAAACAAGTTTAATAATCAATACTTAACAGGAGGACAAGCAAGTAATATCAGTAGAGAAGAAGATGGAAGTATAACAGGAACATACACAAGTGATGATAATAATACAAACGTAGACTTTATAATAGAATCCAATGGAGTAGTAACAATAACAGGAGAAGCAACACTATCTCCAACCATAGCAGAATTAAAAGAGCAATATAAAGATACAGATAATACATTTAGTGAAAAAATAACAATCACTCAAAAGTCAGATGACGGCACGAAGAAGCAAGTTACACTTCCAGAAGGATATCATTTTGCGGTAGATAGTGGAAATACTATAGACGAAGGAATAGTCATTGTAGATTCACATGACAATGAATGGGTATGGGTACCAGTGCCTACTCCAAGTGACTTATATGCAGCAACAACAGGTGATGCAAAATTATTTGATGGAACAACACCATATACAAAGTATAGTAAATCAGAAATTGTTGGTGATATAACTAGAAATAAACCAGGAGACACGTCAGGTGATAGAGTTCCTAG
Organism: uncultured Clostridia bacterium; assembly: GCA_947626885.1. Classification (GTDB taxonomy): domain Bacteria; phylum Bacillota; class Clostridia; order TANB77; family CAG-508; genus Scatovivens. The sequence continues at coordinate 20,271 of CANQTX010000029.1, forward strand.
AGAGCCAGACGTTTTAAGTAGTACTTCTTATGACACTACTGAACGTTTAAAAACAGCAGGATACAATAGCGCAGCAGATATAGTAACAGAATATGATACTATGATAGACAGCATAGAACAATATAAAGGGTTTTATGTAGGGAGATATGAGCTTAATGGTACTACTACAAATCCGACAGTAAAAAAGGGTGGAACAGTTATGGGTAAAACAAGTTGGTACGATTTAGCGAAAGCTTGTAAAAGTTTTAGTGAAGAAAGTACAACGAGTGGGATGATATGGGGATGTCAATGGGATGCAATGTTAGATTGGATTGCTAACTATGGAGACCAGAAAGATATAACAGATTCAAGAGAATGGGGAAATTACTCCGATAGCATAGGTGCTGCAGCTAATAATAGTGGTTCTAAGAGAACCTCAGGTTATAATGAAGCATGGAAAGCAAATAACATATATGATGTAGCCGGTAATGCTTGGGAATGGACTATGGAGGCTTGTGGAACCTTTGCTCGTGCTAATAGGGGGGGACACGCCGGCCAACGGTGGTCAGTATAACCCGGCTATAAAGATGTATCCTACTATCTTACCTACCACTGATGACAGCGGTTTTCGGATCTCGTCCCACTTTAATAGTTAACCCTGTTTCCTGAAGAGATAGAGTATGAAATGAATTAATTATTGAATAGTCAAATCAAAAGCTGAAAATTTGAGATTGTATAATAATATGGTGTGTGAAATAAAAGCATGCCATATTTTTGTGCTACTAAAGGAAAAATTCGTAAAGTAGAAAACTTTACGAATACATTAAATAAATAATATATATAATTTTAGGCAAAGTCAAGGTTTTCACTATAAATTTTGATAATAAAAATAGAATAATAAGATGAGTAAAAAATATTGGAAAATAAAGCTTTTACTTGTCTTTTTTTTCGTAAAGTTTTCTACTTCACGAAAAAATTCGATAGAAAATAGGAGGAAAAAGATGAAAAACAATTCAAATGAAAAAGGTATTACATTAGTAGCCCTAGTGGTAACCATCATTGTATTATTAATCTTAGCAGGTGTTAGCTTAAGTTTAGTATTAGGAGATAATGGAATTATCACAAGAGCACAAGATGCAGTAAATAAAAATGACGAAGCCACAGCAAGAGAGCAAGTTGCAATGGCATGGGCAGGAGTAGTAACAGATGGATTAGCAACAGGAGAAATAGAAGCAGAAAATGTAAATAAATATTTGTCAGATTCTGCAGGTGTAGATTATGATAATGAAACAGGACAAGGAACAGT
>CANQTX010000030.1 GCA_947626885.1 uncultured Clostridia bacterium
TAACAATATCATTTCTGGTACTCTCTTTCAATATTTTATTTTCAATTTACTTGTGACATATCTATTTTAAACCTATACTCTATTCTTCTAAGATTTTCCAACTACCTACTTTTTCAGGATAATCTATAAACTCCATCCTCTCTTTTTTGATTGGATGCAAAAAACTTAAACTATATGCCCAAAGAGCCAATTGTTTACCTCTTCCTCGTGTTCCATATTTCTGATCACCATAAAGACTATGTCCTCTTGATGCAAACTGTAGACGAATTTGATGATGTCTACCAGTATGTAAATTCACTGTTACAACGGATAAATGCGTTATGGCATTATATTTTAACACTTGATAATCTAATACAGCTTGTTTTGCATTTTTTGTATCTTGGGAAACTACTTTACTTGTATTTGTTCTTTCATTTTTTAATAAATAATCGGTAAAAATATCTTTTTCTTTTTCCATCTTTCCATCAACAATACATAAATATTTTTTACACATCTGTTTTTCTCTTACTTGCTCACTTAATCTTGCGGCTGCTTTAGATGTTTTAGCAAAGACCATAACACCTCCTGTAGGTCTATCTAATCTATGAACAAGTCCTAAATACACCTCTCCCGGCTTTTGATATTTTTCTTTTATATATTGCTTTATGATGGTAATCATATCTTCATCACCAGTTTTATCCGCTTGTGAAGGAATATTGACCGGTTTTTGTACAACAATGATGTGATTATCTTCAAACAAAATTTTTAAATTTATCATATTTGCCCCTTCTTCTCCCATCTTGCATAAATGCCACAAGGTAACACTAATTTAGAATTTTTCATAGGAAGTCCAATTTCTCCTGATGATATGTTTCCTGGTCTTTCTTTTAATTTTAGATTTAAAATATTTTCTAATACTTTGGAAGATATTCCTGTTGTATAAGAATTCATTAAGAAAAATAATGGATGATCTGATAAAACTTGTACACAGAGTGCTACCAAGTCTGCAATATTTCTCTCAAATTGCCAAACTTCTCCATTTTTTCCTCTACCATAAGATGGTGGATCCATAATAATGGCATCATATTGATTGCCTCTTCGAATTTCCCTTTGTACAAATTTTGTAACATCATCTATTATAAAACGAACAGGTCTATCTGCTAAGCCTGAAGCATTTATATTCTCTTTTGCCCAAGTTACCATGCCTCTTGAACTATCCACATGACAAACAGAAGCACCAGCATAGCTACATGCTACTGTTGCTCCTCCTGTATAGGCAAATAAATTTAATACACTAATTTTTCTTTTTTCTAATTGAATTTTTTTTATCATCCAATCCCAATTCACAGCTTGTTCTGGAAATAAGCCGGTATGTTTGAATCCCATTGGTTTAATATGAAAGGTTAACTGTTTATAATGTATTTTCCAACTCTGCGGTAATTTCTTTTCATACTGCCAAGCACCACCTCCAGTATTACTTCTACTATATCTTGCATAGGAAGTTTTCCATTTTTCTGGAAATGTTTTCTCTTTCCAAATAATTTGTGGATCTGGTCTAACTAGAATAATATCCTTCCATCTTTCTAACTTTTCTCCATCTGCCATATCTAAAATTTCATAATCTTTCCAATCTCTTGCTATTTCCATTTTTATTCGTTTGTTCGATAATCCTTTCCTTCAATTTTATATTGATTTTCTTTCTTTTTAGTATAACATACAGTGCTATTAATGGCAAATCAATCTATTTTTCACAGATAGAATTATTTCTCTTGGTGTTGAAGCACCCGCCATAATACCTACTGTTTCTATTCCGGTAAAATCAATATTCTTCAAATCTTCAGCTGTCTGTATGTGATAAACATTTTTACATTTTTGCTTTGCTATTTCTACTAGTGCTTTTGTATTGGCACTGTTTTTTCCACCGATAATAATCATTGTATGAAAAACTTCTGCCATTTCCTGCATTTCCTTCTGTCTATTTTCTGTTGCTTCACATATGGTTTTATCTACTATAATATCTGCTCCTGTAAAGCTTTTTTTAATTTGTTTAACCAGTTCATCAAAATTATTATTTGAAAAAGTCGTTTGTGCAACAACATACACTTTTTCAAAATTAGTTTTCTTGTACTCCTGATAGGCATCTAACATATCCTTTTGTGTTTCTATCACAAAACTGTTTTCTCCTGCAAATCCTTTTTCACCTATTACCTCGGGATGATTTTTCTTTCCTAAAATAATTATAAAAGCTTTTTCTTTTTCTTTTTCAACTTTTTTTTGAACCGCTCTTACTCTTCCACATGTCAAATCTATTATTTTTAAATTCTTTTCTTTAGCTCTCTCGTATATAGCTTGGGCAACACCATGTGATCGAAATAAAATTGTTGCACCATCTGGTACCTGTTCTATATCTTCTACTGTTATCATACCTTTTGCTTTTAATTTATTTACCACCTGCTGATTATGTACTAATTCTCCCAAACAATATATTGTTTTATTTTCCATTACACTTTGATTTGCTTTTCTAACGGCATATGAAACACCCGGACAAAATCCTGCAAATTTTCCAATTACTACTTCCATTTTCTTTTCTCCATTACTTTGTATATGCATCATTAAAATATTTTTTACCAAATTGGTATTGCACTAATAAGCTATTTTATTATACAATATTTTATAAAAAAAAGCAAAATGTCATTTTTTCATTATCATTGAATAGAATAGCAATTACAAAAAAGACGATGTTATCCAATAACATTCGCCTTTTTTTATTTTTAAAGGGAAATTTTCTAATATGTGTACATCTATTGCTTATTAATTATATACTTTGCAATACCACTACAAAACGATACAGCAAATAAGCTAATACCATAAAACTAATGCTTGTACAAATGATTAATAAACGAATCCAAATCTTTTTCATTTTTATTTTCTCCTTTTTATTTTACTCATACTATTGATATATGCAAGGAAAAAATAATTATGACTAAAATTTTTTCTTACACTATAACCCTTTGTTGATTATAATTCTTGTTTTAGCTTTTCTGCCAATTCTTTGTTAATTCCTTTTACTTTAGTAATCTCTTCGATACTTGCTTCTTTAATTTTTTTTACACTTCCAAATTGCTTAAGTAATGCTGTTCTCTTTTTCTCTCCTATACCTGCAATACTATCTAGTTTGGATTTTGTCATCTCTTTATCTCTTATTTTTCGATGATAAGTAATGGCTGTTTTATGTACTTCATCTTGCAAATTGGTTATAAAATGAAATACATTTTCTGATATTGGGAATTCTTTTCTCTCTTCGTTAATCAGTGCTCTTGTGGTATGTTTATCATCTTTTACCATGCCAAATACAGGAATATTTACTCCAACAGAGTGCAAAGCATTTTTAATGGCTTTAATTTGTGTTACACCGCCATCTGCTAATATTAAATTAGGCAATTCACCAAATCCACTTTTTGTATTATCTAGAGAATGTTTTAACCTTCTTGTTACTACTTCTTCCATACATCTTGGATCATCTTGACCATAAACTGTTTTTATCTTAAATCTTCTAGATAAATTTCTTTTGATAACCCCTTTTTGGGCAACACACATTCCCGCAACAATAAAATTTCCAGAAATATTTGAAATATCAAAACTTTCTATTTTGATAGGAATATTCTCCAATTGTAATACTTCTTTTAATTCTTTTAAAACTTCTGTTTTATCTTGTACTTTATTTTCTAAAGTAATTTTACTATTCATTTCAGCCATCTCTACAAAACGCAATTTCTCTCCCTTTTGAGGACTCTTTAATTCTACTTTTCGATTCGCTTTATTAGATAACCATGTCTCTAACACTTCTTTTTCTTCTAACTGATATCGTAGCATGATTTTATTAGGAAAATCTTTTTTATCTATATAATATTGTTTAATAAATCCAGAAACAATTTCAGATGCTTCCATATCTTTTAGTTCATCAAAAAAATAATTTTCCCTTCCTATCATCTTACTACCACGAATAAAAAATATTTCAATACAAACAGTTACTTCATTTTTATATAGTCCTATTACATCAATATTATTTTCAGATACATTTGAAACTTTTTGCTTTTCTGAAATTCTTTCTATGGCAAGAATTCTATCTCTTATATTCGCCGCCTTTTCAAATTCTAAATGATTGGAAGCTATGGTCATTTCTTTTTGTAATGCCTTAATCATCTTATCAATTTTTCCATCTAGTAATAACATTATTTGGTCAATTTGTTTATGATATTCTTCTGGCGTTACATAACCCATACAAGGTGCTAAACATTTTTTTATATGATAATTCAAACATGCTCTATCTTGATTTTTAAATTTTTTACATTGTCTTATTTGAAACTTTTCTTTTATAAAATCCAACATTTCTTTAGCACTAGCTACACTAGGATATGGTCCAAAATACTTACCACCATCGTTTAATATTTTTCTTGTTAAGTATACACGCGGATATTCAGCTTTAGTATCTATTTTTATGTAAGGATATGTTTTATCATCTTTTAATAATACATTAAATTTGGGTCTATATTTTTTAATAAGATTACATTCTAGAATTAAAGCTTCATCTTCACTTCCCACAACAATATATTCAAAATGATCGATTAAAGAAACCATTTTTTCAATTCTAGCCGTTTTATTATTTTTTCTAAAATACTGTCTTACTCTATTTTTAAGTACAACTGCTTTTCCAACATAAATAATATTATCGTCTTTATCGTGCATTAAGTAAACACCTGGTTTATTGGGAAGTTTTTTCAATTCTTCTTCAATATCAAACATATTGCCTCACTTTCTTGTTTAAGTTTTTAGGCTTTTAATCTATATTTTATGTTATTCTTCTAAATAGCCAATATAAGGAAGATTTCTTCCTTTTTCATCTACATCAAACCCATAACCTACAACAAATTTATTAGGAATCACAAATCCTACATAATCAACATGAATATCTACTTCTCTTCGTTCTGCTTTGTCTGTAAGAACTGCTATTTTTAAACTATTTGGCTTTTTAGAAAGTAAATAATCTTTTAAACATTTTAATGTACGCCCTGTATCTACAATATCTTCAACAATCAAAACATCTTTTCCTTCGATAGAACTCTCTAAATCTTTTTTTATTGTGATATTTCCTGTACTTTTTGTCCCTACATAACTTGAAACTTGCATCATTTCTAATTTTATTGGTGTTTTCATTTTTGTTACTAAATCCACCGTAAAAAATATAGCACCTTTTAATACACAAATAACAGTAATTTCTTTTCCTTTATAATCGTTATCTATTTGCTCTGCAACTTCTTTAATTCTTTTTTGAATTTCATCTTGCTCATACATTACTTTTAAATCTAATTCTTCCATTTCTTACTCTCCATTTACTTTTTTCTTTTTTATGTATTCTATTTTACTATAAAAAAATCATTCTTTCAAGAAAAAATAGCATAAATCTTGCCTTTTATGACTTTTATTATTTCTTTTTTAAAAATTAAAAACGCTTGAATATCAAGCGTTTTTAATTTTTATAGTTATAGCATTTTCTCTTTATTTTGCAGGTGTATATCTTGCTTCAAATCCTTTATCCATATCTCTCCAATGTACAGTTATGGTTGTACCAGCACTGTCAACTTTCGTATATTGACCATTTGTTGTTACTTTTTGATTGGTAGCTAAATCATACCATCCAGCAAACACATAGCCATCTTTAGCTGCAGGTGCTTTCATACTCATCGTTTCATTAGAACCACGTCTACCTTCTACTAATACATCTACTTTTTTACCATAAGAGTTTGTAAAACCATCACATACATTTAATTGGCACATAAATCCTGCCCACCAAATAGCTCCTGATCGATTGTTAGACTTCCAAACACTCCACCAAACTTTACTATCGTTTGAACATTGATCTCCATTTTCTCCACAACATTCTATACAATACTTTCCTGTACTATCCCATTTATGTCCTTTTCCAAAAATGACTTTACTTCCTGTTTGGTACTTCATATGACATCTCGTACATGTTAAAATCTCATCTGCTTTTTCTGTAGCTGAATGAGTAGCACTCACCAATGAATAGGTATGGCCAAGAGCCTTTATCACTTTTCCTTGTTCTATGGTTCCGCAAACAGAACATTTTTTACTTGCCTCTCTACCATCTTGCTCACAAGTTGGTGAAACTTTATCATTTAACGTTTGAAATTTATGAGAAAGTTTGGAACCAACATCTGTAATAGTATCTTTAGCACCGCAATTATCACAAATTGCTGTTTTTGTTCCTTCTGTAGTACATGTTGCGTTTCCATCGCTTACATACTTTGTAAAGCTATGTCCTTTTGCTTTTTCTGTAACTACTGCATCAGTAGTAAATCCACATTTTTCACAAACATTTCCTCTCATTCCATCTGTAGAACATGTAGCTTTTGTATCAACTAATTTGAAAACGTGTCCTGTTGGTTTTATTGTAGTAACATCCTTTATTTCTGTACATCCATCTCTTAAACAGTGAATAGATTGTTGACCAGCTTCTGTGCATGTTGGTTCTCTATCAACTACAACTTCGCTACTCCATAAATGTCCTAAAGGTTGTGTTATATTAAAGAATTCTTGATTACAATAAGCGCACTTAGAGCCATTTACTCTTCCTCTCTGGGTACATGTTGCTTCTTCATTCAATTCAGGTGCTTTTACGATTTTATGTGCATTAGGATCAATAATATCTTGTGTATCGACTTTGCCACATGTTGTACAAGTTCTTGTTTTTTTACCTCTAGACACACATGTAGGTTCAACAATAATTTGCCACTCAGAATAACTATGAACATGTTTTGCTTGTGCTTCAGCACGTTGTCTAGCCTGCTCTGCTTTTTCAGCTTCTTCTGCTTTTGCTTGTGCCTCCGCTTCAGCTTGTTGCATTGCTTCTTCCGCTTTTCTAGCTTCTTCTGCTTTTGCCTTTGCTTCCGCTTCGGCTTGTTGTCTTGCTTCTTCTGCCTTTCTAGCTTCTTCTTCCATTGCTTTTGCTTGCAATGGTTGGTTAGCTTTTTTTGCTTTTTCAGCTTCTTCTGCTTTTGCTTGCGCTTCTGCTTCAGCTTGTTGCATTGCTTCTTCTGCTCTTCTAGCTTCTTCTGCCTTTGCCTTTGCTTCTGCTTCAGCTTGTTGCATTGCTTCTTCCGCTTTTTTAGCTTCTTCTGCTTTTGCTTGTGCTTCCACTTCAGCTTGTTGTCTTGCTTCTTCTATTTGTCTTTTCTCTTCTTCTTCTTTCGCCTTTGCCTCCGCTTCAATTTTCTGTCTTTCTTCTTCTGCTTTTCTCTGTGCTTCTGCTTGCTCTTCTGCTGTTTTATTGCTTTGCTGATTATCTATATTGGTTTTAGATTTTTCAACAACAACTACTTCTATAGATTCTATTCTCTTTGATTCACCCGTTGTTCCTGCATAATTGCCTTCTATTAGAGTAGCACTATTGATTGTATCACAAGCTACAACCCAATTCATCCAGCCATATTTTTGAACATGCGCTCTGTATTTTAATGTATAAGTATCTGAGCCTTCCAATACCATTTGTATAGCTTCAATTCTTTTTGATTGACCTGTTGTTCCTATATAATTTGTTCCTTTTTGATTATCTGCAGTAACCCAATCCATCCAACCATATTTTTGAACATGTGCTCTGTATTTTAATACAACACCCGCAGGAACATCAATATTAATTTCTAAAGCTTCCATTCTCTTAGACTCACCTGTTGTTCCTGTTAATGCTCCTGTGTAGTCAAGCCATCCATACTTTTGAACATGTGAAGTAATAGAAATAATGGGCTTTGTTGTTTGACTAGCTAATACTGTTGCAGGCAACGATGCTAATACTGTAAAGATAATCAGTGCACAACATAAGCAGCTTTTTAAAAGTTTATTTTTCATACCTTTTCTCCTTTCTTTTTTAATACCCTTCCTTGCTCTTTTATTATATCATTTTCAAGATTTTTCGTCAATATAATTTATATCCTATATTACTTTACTCCTGTATTACTTTATTACCTTACAAAAGTTGGATATATTATATGCCATAAAATAAGCTATAACCACTTCAAAAGTGGCTATAGCTTATTTTTATTTTTTGGAGATTCCTACACATGCCATTAGGTTTACGTTTTTCTGATTTGGATTCACAGGCCCTTTTAAAGGATATTTGTCGCCCTCCTCGTCTCGCCAAGAATTTCTCGGAGAACTTCCTGTACCTTTAAGAGACCATATTTCGTCAAGATCTTGCCTAACAAAATGATAGTCACCTGTGTACAAAAAAAGAATACAGATCTTTAAATCTCCTTTTAGGCCTACAGCATTATCTTCCATTCTATCAACAATTTTTAAGCCTATTGTATCAAGTTCTTCCTCGAACACTTGGAAAAAATGATTGAAGTCTTCCCGACAAAAACATTGTTTTACCCTCTTTTGAATCATGTCTCCCACAAGCATTGGTTGATTGATCTTCAAATCCAATGCATAGGGGTAACAATTAGCCCTCGGACAGTTTCTAAACCAGAGTGCTGGTTCAAAAATCGGTGGATATGAATTTGCTTTTATTAGCTTCCGAATTTCATTTATATCCAACATATAATATCACCCTTTCTTATAGAATACTTTTATTATAGCATATTATTCAAATAAAATCAAATTACACATTTTTCGTTTTTTCTTTACAATGGTAATACTAACAATATATATTAGAGGACACAAAAAATTCATTTGACAATTTTTAAAAACTTTAATATATTATAGTATAGGTTGTAAATATTTGATTAAAATAAAATTTGATATATTCAAATTAGCGCCAGGACTATATTAATACGATGGTATTATTCTATTTATTTTAATACATATTATTATTTATATAGTTAACGAGGTCTAGAGTTATCGAAATATTCGGCGGATGCTCTAGTGGTATGATTACTACCAAATATTAATGCAAAAACTAATAGCAATATTAGAACAAAATTTAATAAGTAATTTATTTACACCTCTATATATACGAATAAACGGACAGTTTCTCTGCCCTATATTTGGTATACTAATTTTGAAAGGTGGTTTTTTTATGTGTGGAATTGTTGGATATATTGGTGAAAAACAAGCAAAACCTATTTTAAATGAAGGTCTTTTACGCCTAGAATACAGAGGTTACGACTCTGCTGGTATTGCTACCATTGAAAAAGATGGTATCAAAAATATAAAAAATAAAGGTCGTGTTAATGCCTTATTTGAGGTAAATGGTATTGACGCCTTACAAGGTACTGTTGGAATTGCACACACAAGATGGGCAACTCACGGTAAACCTTGTAGTGTCAATTCACATCCTCATATGGATAATAGCAAAACTTTTGCTGTTGTTCATAATGGTATTATAGAAAATTATGCAGATTTAAGGGATTTTTTGAAATCACGTCATTACGAATTTTTTTCAGAAACAGATACCGAAGTCATACCAAATTTAATTCATTATTACTATAATCATTCAGACAATACTACTTCTTCTACTTCTGAAAAAAAATTTTTACAAGCCGTTACTGATGCTTGTAAAATGTTAAAAGGTAGTTATGCTATTGCTGTACTATGTTCTGATTATCCTGATAATATGATTGTTGTTCGCCAAGATAGTCCCTTAGTAATTGGAAAAGGTAATAAAGAGAATTATATTAGTTCCGATATTCCAGCTATATTACCTTTTACAAAAGAGTTTTATTTTTTAAATGATAAAGAGTTTGCTCTACTAACAAAAGAAAGTATTATGTTTTACGATGAAAATTTACAAACAATACAAAAAAAAATTCATACAATTACGTGGGATTCTGGTTCTGTAGAAAAAGATGGTTATCCAGATTTTATGTTAAAAGAAATATTCGAACAACCAAAATCTGTTAAAGCAACCATTGGTAACAAATTTCAAAAATCAAAAACCATGATTGGAGATTTAAATTTAAGTAAAGCATACTTATCTTCTATTAATAAAATCTTTATTGTAGCCTGTGGAACAGCTATGCATGCTGGACTTGCAGGAAAAAATTTACTAGAAAATCTATGTCAGATTCCTTCTGAAGTAGATGTAGCATCAGAGTTTCGTTATAGAGATCCTATCATCAATAATCAAACACTATGTATTTTTATTTCACAATCTGGTGAAACAGCAGATACCATTGCCGCTCTAAAATTAGCAAAAGCAAAAGGATCTAAAACAATTGCTATATCAAATGTTATAGGAAGTTCTATCACACGTGAGGCAGACTATACAATTTATACCTATGCCGGACCTGAAATTGCAGTAGCTTCTACAAAAGCTTATACATCACAAATTACACTACTTGCTATATTGGCTATTTATTTTGCAGAAATATTAGAAATACATCAAGATAAAATAGAAGAATTAAAAACAGATATCCAATTACTTCCTAAAAAAATAGAAACCATTTTAAAAAATACTTCTCAAATAGAAAATTTTGCTAAAAAGATTCATAAAGAGAAAGATATTTTCTTTATCGGTAGAGGAATTGATGAAACTGTAGCTTTAGAAGGTTCTTTAAAATTAAAAGAAATATCCTATATTCATTCAGAAGCTTATCCTTCTGGAGAATTAAAACATGGACCAATTGCTTTAGTTGAAAATGGTATTACAGTTGTTTCTATTATGACAAACAGACTATTATTAGAAAAATCTATTAGTAATGTTCAAGAGGTTGTTACACGTGGTGCTAAAACTTTTATTATTACAAATCAAGATATGAATTATGATTTTGACGAAGTTATTATGATACCTAAAACAAATACATTGATCTCTCCTATTCTATCTGTTATTCCACTTCAACTTCTTGCTTATTATATTGCCAAAGAAAAAAATTTAGATGTAGATAAACCAAGAAATTTAGCCAAATCTGTAACAGTAGAATAACCATAATAAAATTCACACTCTATTTACAGAGTGTGAATTTCTTTATGTGATATTTAAATCTCGTTTTTTGGCCTCTTTTAATAAATAACTATACTTTGCCTCTTCTGCTTTAATTTGATAGGTATAATAATCTATTAAATCACTACTTGCAAATTGCATATTATTATGCATATTTGTTAAAGTATCTTTCACTTGTTTTAAACTTTCTAATATTTCCTCGTCTTTTTCTTCTTCGTTTTTATCTGAAATTTTAAATTCCTTCACAAATTCACTATGCATAAATATATCCTCCACTTAGTATATATTTATGTATTTTTCATTTTTTTATGCACAACTACAAATATTTTTCAATTTCTTCCCAAACTTTCTCCGTATATATTTTTCTTTCAGAAGAAAACGGTAGTATTGTACTATAGGAAATACCTAATTGGTTTTTAATACGCTCAACTTCTCCGTCCACCTTTGTAATTGCAATTTTATCTGCTTTGTTGGTTACTACTATAAAAGGTAAATTACTTCTTAAAATATAATCATACATAAGCATATCATCTTCTGTTGGATCATGTCTAATATCTAATAATAGTACAATTACTGCAATATTTTTTCCTTCTTCTAAGTATTCTTCAATATATCTACCAGATATTATTTTCTCTTTTTTTGACATTTTACTAAACCCATATCCCGGTAAATCCACAAAATAAAATATTTCATCAATATTATAGAAATTGATTTGTCTTGTTTTTCCTGGAGTATTACTCGTTCTAGCTAAACTTTTTCTATTTAACATAGTATTAATAAAAGAAGATTTTCCTACATTGGATTTTCCTACTAAAACAATTTCTGGTAAAACTCCTTTAGGATATTGTTTTTTATTAACCGCTGATATTTCAAACTTTGCATTTTTTACTCTCATTTACTTAACCTCTTTATTTTTTCTCATATATTATACTATTTTTATTGGTAAATTACAATCTCATTATAATTAGAAAGAGCTATTGGTATCCGCTCACGCGTCTACCAAAGCTCCTACTGTGTAACTAATTGTAAGTTTTTACATAACCAGACCTTAAAAATTTATACGTCCCTCTCAATTATATCTTCGTTATCAGGACCAATCCCAATATACTTGACTGGAATCCCAGTAACTTCTTCAATTCGCTTAATGTACTCTTTTGCGGTTTCAGGAATGTCATCATAACTTCTTGCCGTGCTAGGAATCGTCCAACCCCCATAGAATTCTTCATAATTAGGTGTTGGTATTTCTCCAGTAAGCCTAATATCATCCGGATAGTGATGAATAAGCTTACCCTGATATGTATACGATGTACACATTTTCACAGATCCAAGCTTTTTTCCTATTTCGCCTATGGTATCCATATGATTGATACAAAGGTAATCTGCACCCAAAATATCTTTTGCTGTTGCCAGAATAACTGCATCAAAGAAACCAACTCTACGAGGGCGATTCGTAGTAGCTCCATATTCGTGTGCATTCTCCCTAATAATATCACCCTCATAGGGTTCATCATAGGAAATAACTTGATCATTTGCAATATGAGCTGGAAGTTCCGTTGGAAAAGGACCATTTCCGACTCTTGAATCGTGTGCCTTTACAACAACAATGACCTTATCCACCATTTTATGGGACAAATGTGCTCCTAACAGTGTTCCTGTTGTTATGCAATTTGAAGAGGTCACATCCGGGTAATCCCCAACAAACTTATCAAGTCTAAAAGCCTGAGCACCTTCAACAACCACTCTCTTACCTTCCTTATAGGCTCTACTTGTCAGGCCGTCAGGATCCCTCTCTAACATTGGTCTTAAGAGTTCTCCATACTGATGATACTCCTTTGCAAGTTTATGAGCATCTGCCATTACACCCTCCATGTTATTAGCTCTAAAAAGCTGATTATGAGGAGTAATAGCTACTTTTATAAGCTGCTCCAGTTCTTCAACTGGTTGGAGTAACTCATAAAGCCGAATACCAGATCTTGTATCTTGATCCATGTAAGTTGGACCAATACCTCTTTTCGTTGTTCCTACAGGATCCATCTTGAAACTTTCATAAAGTCCATCCAAATCCTTATGATATGGAAAAACAATATGAGCACGGCCAGTAATTTTCAGCCTCTTTTTTACCTCAGGTACTCCCATTTCCTCCAGTGCCTTAATTTCTTCTATCAGAATTTTTGGGTCTATCACAACCCCCTGACCAATTAAGCATGTGGTTTGCGGATACATAATTCCACCAGGAATTAAATGAAGCGCAATTTTTTTGCCATTATACACAATGGTATGTCCAGCGTTTGCTCCACCAGTTCCTCTGATAACAATGTCGGCATTTTTAGAAAATCGGGAAGTTATCTTTCCTTTTCCCTCATCTCCCCATTTTCCACCGATTACGATAATTGCATTTCCTTTTGCTTTAGCCTGTTTCAAAAACTTTCACACCTTCCTTAATAAAATTCATTATCCGAAATCTTAGTTACCATAAAAACTTACTCGATCATTATATCATATATTTTATATCATTGCAATAAAAAAGTATAGCAATACAAACATGTTGCTATACTTTTTTATTTTCGTTAATTTTTAGGTTTTAATTCTTTTGTGCCTCCCATATAAGGCCATAACACTTCAGGAATTTTTACGCTACCATCTTCTTGATAATTATTTTCAAGAACAGCAATTAATCCTCTAGGGCTTGCTACTACTGTATTATTTAAAGTTGCTACTAAATAATTTCCTTTTTCGCCTTTCGCACGAATTGATAATCGTCTCGCTTGCGCATCTCCCAATGTTGAACAACTTCCCACTTCAAAATATTTCTTTTGACGTGGACTCCAAGCTTCGACATCACATGATTTTACTTTTAAATCTGCTAAATCACCACTACAACATTCTAATGTCCTTACTGGAACATCCAAGCTTCTAAAAAATTCCACTGTATAACGCCACATTTTATGATACCAATCCATTTGGTCCTCTGCTTTACATAGAACTATCATTTCTTGTTTTTCAAATTGATGTACACGATATAGTCCTCTCTCTTCTAGCCCATGAGAACCCACTTCTTTTCTAAAACATGGAGAATATCCTGTTATTTTAATTGGTAATTCCTCTTCTTTGACAATTTGTCCTTTAAATCTTCCTATCATAGAATGTTCACTTGTTCCAATTAAATATAAATCTTCTCCTTCAATTTTATACATCATCGCTTCTAATTCTTCAAAACTCATGACACCATTAACAACATCACTTCTAATCATAAATGGAGGAATACAATAAGTAAATCCTTTTTGAATCATGAAATCTCTTGCATAAGCAATCATAGCTTCATGAAGTCTTGCAACATCTCCCATTAAAAAATAAAATCCGTTACCACTTGTTCTACCAGCACTTTCTTTATCTATTCCATTCAAACTTGCAATAATATCTGCATGATATGGAATTTCATAAGGCGGAATCACTGGCTCTCCAAATTTCTCATTTTCTACATTTTCTGTATCATCTTTTCCAATAGGTACAGAGGCATCCATAATATTAGGAATTTTCATCATTCTTTCTTTAATCTCTTCTTTTAATGTTTCTTCTCTTCCTTCATTTGCTGCTAAAGCATCATTGATTTCTTGTACTTCTTTCTTCTTTTCTTCAGCCTCATCTTTTTTTCCCTGTGCCATTAAACCACCAATAACTTTACTAATAGTATTTCTCTTCATGCGCAAATCATCACACTTAAGAGTTAATTCTCTACTTTCTTTATCCAATTTTAAAATTTCATCTACTAAAACCAATTTGTGATCTTGATATTTTTTCTTAATATTTTCCTTTACCATTTCTGGATTTTCTCTTAAAATCTTAATATCTATCATTATCAATTCCTCCTAATTATTTTTTGTATAGTCATAACTTAAATCTTCAACTAATTCAAATCTATATTTTTGACCTGTAATATTATCTACTCTAGTGGAAGGAATCTCTTCAAAAAACATTGTTTCTCTTCTAACCCAAACCTTTGAATCATTCCTTTCATATAGTGGCCTATAAACAACCATTCTTTCCTTTGTTTCCGAATCTAATGCCACTTCTTGAATATAATAATAATTTCCTTTAAAATGTCTATAAATTTTACCAACTTGAATTTCCATAAAATTTCCTCCTTTAATTTATTTACACATAACATTTTTTCTAAACATTGTTATAAGAAAAAAATTTCTAGTTATACAAAAAATGCCCCTATACTAATGTATAAGGGCGAATATTCGCGGTACCACCTTGCTTTTATCTTATTATATTGCTATAACCTGCAACAACTCGGTCTAGTTTTCTAGAAAACATCTTAAGAGTAGATTTCATAAAGGCTTTTTCTGTTTTCACCAACCACAGAATCTCTTTTTAAAGCTACTTTATTACTTAGTTCTTAATCAAACGTTTCAATTTCTATGTAACATATTATACCACATTTTCATAATTTGTAAATAAATTTCTTAAAAATTTCGATATTATACTGTAGGTTAGTCAAACATATGTCACACTTTTTTGAAATATATATAGTTTGAGTACCTTATATTGTTAATAACGAT
>CANQTX010000031.1 GCA_947626885.1 uncultured Clostridia bacterium
ATTTGCTGGAACAGCAGCTATGGCAAAAAGAGTAGAAGGTATCGAAATCGCTGTTCCAGAAGGAGTAACATTAAAATATCGTGCTCACGTTCAAGGACAAGGATACGGTTGGATGGACTGGGTAACTGCAGAGCATACTATGCAAACAGGAACACCAGCAGTTGGAACATATGCTGGAACGGAAGGAATGGCTAAAAGAGTAGAAGGTATTCAAATTGCAGTAGAAGGATTAGAAGGATACGAATTATGGTATCGTGCTCACGTTCAAGGTCAAGGATATGGTTGGATGGACTGGGTTAAAGCAGGAGATTTATCTACAGTAACAGAAGAAACACCAGCTGTTGGAACATATGCCGGAACAGAAGGAATGGCAAAAAGAGTAGAAGGAATCCAAATCGCTTTGGTAAAAGTAGCACCAAGAGGACCACAAACTGTGGAAGAAGTAATAAATGACTTCAATAGTTGGTTAACAAACGATTCTAAATTGAATGAATATACTCCAGGAACCTATATATCATATGCAGATTTAACAGAATTTAAAGAAATTATAGAAAATACAAAAGCAGATTTAAAAACAGTACAAACAATAAGTAAAGCACAAAGTATAGTGAAAAAAGCAAAAGCAGATTTATTAGTAGCAATAAAAGAAGAAGTTGCAAAAGAATTAAAAGACTTATATGATAAAGGAGACGCAGATGGCTTAATTCTAACACAAGAGCAATATGACACAGTACGCGAAGCAATTGAAACAGCAACAAACACTGGGGATGTTATTGAGTTATTAATATTAGCACAAGATGGACAATTAACCGTAGAAGAATTTAATCTAATGAAGGCAAAAATTGATGCAATCTACTTAGTAGAAGAATACATTCCAGCAGCAGACACTAATACTCAAACACCAATCAAAGAGGGTGTAGAATTAGATGAAGCCTTACAAGCAGCATTAGATGAAGTTATAGCAGCTGGAGAAGAAACAATCAATAGTCAAGAGAAAGTTGAAGATGTTAAAACAGCAGTTGACAGTATTAAAAAAGAGATTGATAATTTATATGTAGTAGCTACTAAAAAAGCAGATTTTAATGCTAAGCTAGAAGAAACATATAATACTCAAGTAGAAGCATTAGATAAAATGTTAGAAGAAGAATCAGAAAAAAAAGGTATAAGTGAAGAAATAATTGAACAAGCAAAAGCAGAATTATCAAAAATATTAGAAGTTGCACAAGCAGATACAGCAGCAGCAGTAGAATTAACAGAATGGCAAAATGCTTATCATATAGGATTAGATAGTTTAGGAGCTATTAATACTCTTGTTAATCAATACAAAACAGATAAAAAGAATGTAATCGATACGTATTCAACTGAATATACAGATGCTGAAGAAGAAAGATTACAAACCGCATTAACAGAAGCTTATACAAAAGTTGAAAGTGTAACAACTAAAGAAGAGTCTAAGACTATTGCTGATTCAGCAAAAGGAGTTATTGATTCAGCAAAATTTGCTTGTCGTTCTGCTTGTAAAACTAGACAAGATATTAACAACTATGTAAAACCAATTGAGAATATTTACCAACAAAGTACAACTACAGAACAAGAAAAATCAGATGAATTATATATCACACATATTCAACCAACAATTGATGAAGAACTAAATAAAATTAATAATTTTATTACTGCTGAAGAAATAAAAAATAATAGAAGTCAACAAATTGTAAATATTTACAACGCATTAAGAAATTACATGATAGAACTATTAGATCAATATAAAAATTTAGAAGCAAAAAAAGATACAGATAAGTTATTAGCTTATTCTCATTATCAAAAAATTGAAGAAACTAAAAAGACTTTAACAACCCCTGTGTCTTTTAGTGGAAGTGTTTCTGGAAGCGAATTAAATTATTTAATCACTACATTCGAGAAAAATGATACTACAGGATATGCTACTTTAAAACCAAAAAGTGATGTTCAACAAGCTATGTACACGAATATTTTCTCAACGTTAAAAGATATCAAAGCTCTTGATGTAGATCCTTCAAAAGATAGTTTATCTAAAAAATACTGTGAAATGGATAATGTTAAAGTAGCACTTGAAAAAGCTAAAGCAACAATTTTGTCTTCAAAATCTTGGAATGAATATGAAAAAAATGAAGTTACTTGCTTGAATAACATAAAAGAAGCATTAGTTATTGATGTAACTAAATTGATTAATGAAAATTCAGATAACTATAAAAATGATTCTGCAAATCATGAAAGTGTAATTAGAGATATGAAAAATGCCAATACAATAAGTGAAGTTACTGCTTTATATCAAAGCATATGTAAATAATGGAAGGTATGATTTTTAAGTCTGCTAGAATTTGAATTTTAGCAGGCTTAAATTTGGCATTTTTCTAGTGAAATGCTTCTTTTTTGCATTTATCTTTTTAGCCCATCTGCTTACTAATTTGTATATTTTTCTCTATTCTATTTCCGGCTAAATCTGTTACAATAATTTGATAATAACCATTCTCTGTTAACTGATAAGGATCTATTTCTTTTGATGATGCTAAAAATGGAGGATTTACTTGATAGTTTCCAAACATAATATTCATTGATAAAAAGTCCTCTATACCTTCCCCTATAAACTTTACTTGAAAATAATAATATCCCTTCTGTGTTATCCCTGTTAAATCTTTTGCATCAAATCCTATTGTCAATGTTCCATCTGGATGAATCGTCGGATAAAAAAACTTAGGTGCCACTGTTTCATTCCATAAAGCACAATATTCAACTTTTACTCTACTATCAATACCAGATATTTTCGCTGTAAAATTATCTCCTACCCTATTTGTTACTATATTAGAAAAATATTTTGTTTTTACAACTTTAGATGCACTTTTCAATATATTACCACTTTCATCTATCGCTTCTATTAAAACATTGTACGTGGTTCCATATGTCAAGGAAGAAAAAGTAAATTGTTCTTCTTCTGTTGTTGCCATTAATTGATTATTTATGTAATATTTATAATATTTCGTATTTTTAGGATGCTCTGTAATTCTAGCCAAGATTTTGTTCCCTGTTACATCTATTCCATAATACCAATTAGCATCATAAAAATCAGTTTCTATTGTTAGTGTTAAATCTTTAGCATATCTATCAATAAATATATCTTTAATACCAATATTATCTGTATAATCTACACTTCTGTTTTCATGATAAATCTCGCCATCTTCTATTCCTATAATACTAGGTGGTTCCTTATCTATATGCGTAATATCATATGACACATCCTTTGTATTTCCAGATAAATCTTCTAATACAATTCGATTTTGTTCATTTTTAGGAATAACTCTTGTTAACGTTCTTTTATCTTCTGACAACATAAATCCTTCAATTGGTTCTATTTCTTTATTAGCAACAATCTTTAAAATAACATCTTGATTAGTGTAATTTTCTTCCGACGGTATTTTTTCAATAGAATATAATATATCAGATGCATCTCTTGATAAAGAAAATGCTTCCAGATGAAAGATATATTGATATTTTGCATAAATTTTATTTCCTAACAATATAATAACTATGAACATTATGAATAAAATGACTCTTCTCTTCTTCATTTCTATTTCTCCTTATATCATGTATTTATAAAATTTATATTCTATAAATTTTATAAATACATTCTTTCTTTTATATTTTTATTTAACTACATTTTAATATTTTATACTTGCATCAAAATACCACCTTGCCACTCCAGAATCGACATAAGATTGTGTAGCATCAAAATTAGTATTTTTTAAAATATAAAATTTTTGCCCACTTTTGAATCCCGTTACAAGAATTATAATAACAAATATTATTAATAATATGATTTTAATAATGAAATTTTTATGCTGTTCATTTTTCTTTGTACGGTTTTTCGTCTGTTTTTCCTCAATTTTATTATCCATACTTTCCCTTCTTATTTTTTATTGTTTTTTCTATTATTTTAGTAAGCCATGTTATTGTTTTTGTGTTACTTGAACATTAATATTGATATCCGTATGATCAGCTAATATGGGACTACTTTTCTCCCATGTTACAACTAACTTATATGGTTTTTCATAAGCTACCGATCTTTCCATAAAAATTTCTCCTGTTTTATCCTTTTCATCAAGTATTTTTTCATTCGTTTGAACATCATATAATTCACATTTAATAGGAAATGTGGTATTTGTATTTATAATTTCAATGTAATACAAAAATGCTACATCACTAATTTTTTTAGATATGCCATCTTCTGCTAATTCATAATTTCGTACAACAAAATGATACTCTTTTGCTTCTGTTCTTTTATTAAACGTTTGTATAACTTTTTCTTGTAAATTTTCTACTTTTACAATAGGATTTGCTACTGTTGCAGATAATTTCATATTTCTTAAAATTTCATAATATCTTGCCAATACCATATTTGGTAGTAAAATAACAATTATAATAATAAAAAGTACAACCTTTTTACTCTTGTATTTCATCTGTTTTTTCCTCTTCTTTCCATAAAAATCTCAATTCCGTTATTACAATCAACATAATATACAGGATTATCATTGGTTTTAATAAATATAAAACAAAGAATCCCAATATTTTTGAGTGAAAAATTACTTTTCCTTGAATATTAGATAAATTCGTCTTTGAATCTGCTATATTATTCGCATCTCCTCTTGCTGTAAAAAATGGTTCTTCTATCTGAACAATACGATGTGTTATTAAAAAACCTTCCGAATCTTCATAAGTTACAATATCACCTACACAATAAGTTTTCTCTTGACTAATTATAATGAATTCTTTAGAAGAAATTGTAGGTTCCATACTACCTGTAGAAACAATTAAAAACGCCTTACCCAATACTGTGATAATGGCATCTTTTTTAATAAATCTCGCATACATGATACCTATTAATATCAAAATTAATCCAATTAGTAATATATTTTTTAGAACGTTTCCGATTTTCATACATTTCCCTCGTAAACCAATATATGGTACGAAACTCCTTTCTTATTTTCATTTTTATTATTTCAATTCATATTTATCAATATCCGTCAACATTTATTTATCCCTCAAAATAGCTTTCTACTAAAGGCTCTCTATGAATTCCCTTAGTAGAGAGCTATTTTGCTCTCTACTATATAAGATTAAGATATGATTGGATTTTCATTAATTTATTTTAGCTTGTCTTCCAATAATTTGAATGTTAAAACCACACTCTAAATTAGAATCACCTTCACCATCTTGTGTTAGGGTAGCATCATTCGCATCTATTGCTGTTGTATCCTCTTCATTAAATGGCCAATCCCAATATACAACCATTGTTCTTTTCTGATTATTTTGTTCAACAGGAATTTCTCCTGTTAACTCATGATTGGCTAACTCTTCAAAAGAACTATACTCTCCCGTTTGTTTTACTGTTGTTCCTTTTTCATCTTTAATTTGTGCATGAAATTTCATATTGGTTGGTATATTCTTTTCGTCTGATACAATAATTTGATATTCCACTGGCACTTCTGAATGTGTAGCATCTACTTCAATTTCAAAATTTCCATTAGAACCTGGTGCAATTTTTTCTTCTGAAAGTTTAATGTCGGTTGAAACATTCTTTGAACCGAAAGACCATCTTGCTATTGTAGCACTCCCACCTCCTACGTTAATAGATTGATAGTATCTAGCAAATGTATAACCTGCCAAAAATACTAGTGTAATGAAAGTTATGACAATACATATTCTCATTACCCTTTTTTTGTTTTTCATAAACCGCCTCCTTTAAAAAATATTTAAGTTAAATATTTTTTACGAATATATTATCTTAGAAAAAATTAATTTATAATGGGGCTCAAAATAAACAATTTCTTTTTGTTTATGAATTATTGTTTCTAAAATCTATTACGATAAACCTTCTATCAAAATTATTCATATTTTGGGGGAAATTACAATATAAATAATACTTTATATAGGTTTTATAACTTTTATAAGCATACTCATAAAAGTTTAAGGTACAATTTTTTATGTTGGGGCATAATTTGATAATTCATTACATATTCAATTTTCATTCATCGGAAATAGATAATTCTCAGAACGAGCTTTATCTTTTTTAGACTTCGTCGATAAAATATCGTTAAAAAATATTTAACTTGGTTGAGATTATAACACTATAATTTTCATTTGTAAAGTATTTTTTTAAATTTTTTTAAAATTTCATCTTTATTTTATAAGAATGTATTGATTTTTTATCTCATATTTTTTATTTTTCGTATTATTTTCTTTGATAATTGTCCTATAGAAAACGATTTTAATGCCATATTAATCTCTGCTCCTAACAAAATAATAAACATACAAACATATGTCCACATCATAATAAGTATAATAGTCGTTAAACTTCCATACATATTCGTAAATCCCTTAAAAAGATTAACATATATAGAAAACACAAAAGATGTCACGATACATCCTATAGATGAAAAAATCGCACCCGGAATTTGATTTACAAGTTTCATATGGTGCTTAGGAATAAATTTATATATTAATAAAAATATAATGCATAGCATCCCTGCTACAATTACCGTTCTCATTTTTAATATAGAAACTGTAATAAAGCCCCATGTTGGAAAATAGTATATAATTAAATGGTGAATTCTATTTCCAAACACGATGAATAATAATACTAAAATAATTGCTATCATAAAGCATATTGTATATAAAATTCCTTCTATTCTATTGATAATGTTCATCTTTTCTTCTACTTTATAAATTGTTTTAAAACCTTTACATAATGAATAAAATCCCTTACTTGCAGACCATAAGGCCACTAATACAGATATAGAAATTGTTTTTATAGACTTAGAATATACTTCTTCTAGTATTTGAAAAATAATCTGCTGTGTATTAACAGGTAAAAATCTTCTAATAATATCAAAAATTGTTTGTTTATCAATACTTGTAAATTGAATTAATGTTATAAGAAAAAGAATAAATGGAATAAATGAGAGAATCGTAAAATATGCACATTCTGCAGCATATTCTCCTATATAATCCTGTCTTACTTTCTGTAAGCATTTTTTTATTCTCATTAGCATTATCTTCAAATTTACTTCCTCCTCAAAATCCTTCTCATTTGACACTCTTTTATGCATTATTGTCATGGATTATTGGAAATGTCATATAATTTTTTAAAAGCAGTTGGTAAAGGATATATGGTTTCCCTTTGCTTCTGCGTTGTCCAAATAAATTGTGTATTTACATTTTTTACTTCTATTTCATATGCTATCATTTGCCATTCTATATGTGTAAATACATGTTTTGCCTTTTTCTTTCTAATTAATTCTTTAAATGATAAATTCCATTGTTCCAAAATACACGGAATTTCACTTTCTTCTATTTTTCCTTCCACATTTGGAAATTCATATAAATCCGCTAATAATCCTTTTTTTTCTCGTTTTTTAACGGCAACTTTATTTTCATATTGCAATATAAAAACAGTTTTTATTTCTATTTTTCTAGCACTTTTCTTTACTCTTACAGGAATTTTTTCCATTATATCTTGTTCATATGCTTTACAACAACTTTGAATAGGACATTGTTGACAGAGAGGTTTCCCAGTTGGTATGCAAATTTTTTCTCCTAATTCCATTAATCCTTCATTAAAATCCCCTGCCTCTTCTGGCATAATATTCTTTAAAAGATTTGTAATTTTTTTCTTCGTTTCAGCTAATAGCACATCTTCATAACTTGCTAACACTCTTGAAATAACACGTAATACATTACCGTCTACAGCTGGCACTTTTTCCTGAAAACTAATAGATGCTATTGCACCTGCTGTATATTCACCAATACCAGGTAATTTTAATAATTCTTGATAAGTCTCTGGTATATTTCCTTCATAATCTGTTTGTATTTTTATTGCTGCTTTTTTTAAATTTCTGGCTCTACTATAATATCCTAAACCTTCCCATAATTTTAATAATTCCTCCTCTGAAATATTTGCCAATGCTTCAATATTGGGTAAACGTTTTATAAATCGTATATAATATTTCTTTACAGCCTCTATTCTAGTTTGTTGTAACATAATTTCTGAAATCCAAATATGATAGGGCTCTTTATCTTTTTTCCATGGTAAATTTTTCTCTTCCTTTTGATACCATTTTACAATTGGATTTACTATTCTTTCTATCTCCTTACTCATCTTCTTATCTTTCTTTATAATAATTTTTTCTTTTTTTGATTATTCTTTTTCAATTCTTTCTTATTTGTTATAATAAATTTCTAAAATATAAAAATATTTTAATTTATCTTTTAAATATATTTTTAATTATTCTTACCATTTTCTCAAATATCGATTCTTTATATTCTACTAATGCAACTTCTTTAGTATCTTCTATGTTTTGTTTTTGTTTATCATTATCTCTATTTTGAAAAATATCTACATTATATTTTTCTTTTTTTTCTTCCTCTAATTTCATTCTATCATAATTTTGCTTTGCAATAATCTTCTTTCTTTGAATCTCATTTGCCCAATAATCTCTAAATAATAATATAATAATTCCTTTTGTTATTTCTGAAACATTTTGTTCTTCTAGTGTTTTATTTGGGTCATAATTAAATGTATATTCTCTATTGGCATTTGTTTCAAATAACTCAATTTTAGCCTTTGATATTTTAATATAATCATCTTTGGGAATATATTTTAATATTTCTAATACCTCTCTATATGCTACTGCATATTTATTATCTACCATATTACTCATCCCCTATGTATTGTGAATTATCTTTTCTCAGTCTTATATCATCTGTTTTTTTCTCTATTTCATCTAGTAATGTTAAATTATTTATACCTTCCATAGATTCTTTTACTAACTCTTCTGTAGATTTTTGTCCTTTAATAGTTCTTTCAGTATATCCTAATTTTTCTGCAATTCCTTTAAAGAACTCTGTTTCCTCTCCTAATATATCAACAAAATCTGCTACTACTATATCAACATAGGATTGATTATTCGGATTTCCACCAATTAATAATTTCTTTAAATAGTTTTGTTCATTTTGAGTTAATTCTTTTTTGTGCCATAGACTAGACTGCCTTACTTCATCTATTTGATTTTCGGATAAATTTAGCTTTTCTACTACATTGAGCATATTTTTATAAAATTGTGATTTTCTTGTTTGCTCACTTTGTATTTTATTTGCATAATCTGATAGATAATGCAAACCATCTACTTTACTACCATTATCTAATACAACGGTTCTTGATTCTAAATCTCTTTTAAGTACACTTGAATGCATTAGAAAATCTGCATAGGTTTTCCCTTTTCCATCTTTTCCTAATGAAATATCTCTTGATTCTATAACTCTTTTTGCCATTTCTACATATTCAGGGTATTTCCCTTCATCTATATCAATTACTTGTGGGTCGATTGCTCTTATCATTGCTCTTGCAATTTCTTCAACAAATCCTTCTGTTATTATATTATGCATTCTGGTTTCTCCATTTGGCATTATTTCTTTTGTTATAAGTCCTGTTGAAAAACAATAATCTGTTTCTAATTGTTTTCTCTCTAATCCAAAATCAACTTCACTTAATGGTCTTAAATTTCCATTTTTATCTTGAAAAAATTTTTTTCTGTTACCCGCTAAATCTTTTTGTGTACTTATTATATATTGTTTTTCCTGAATACTACCAATATTTTCAGATGTAACATAACTATTTATTCTTTCATAGTTTCTATATACTTTTCCATCTTCACTTTGATATTCATAATCAATAGTATTTTCTGTTGGTTGTATAGTTTCTTTTTCTGAATTATGCGTCCACTCATGAAAAGCAGTCTGTCTTAAATTAGTTAATAATGATTGTCCTCCACTTAAATTACTAAAATCAATACCATCAGTTTCCATATCTACTGGGTTACCATTTTCATCTTGTGCAAATGCTTTTATTTTTCCCTTTTCGTAGATGAAAACTGCTCCTGTAACATTTCCATCTTTAAAGTACTCTAAATATTGTGCTCCTGCAGGCATTACCATCCTATATAATTTTGAAGTAACTGGTATTGCAGTTGGATCATCAAAACTTTTGCCATATAAACATTCATTGTCCATACCTAGTACTGGATTACCCATTCTAAATTTCTGTATTCCACCAAATAATTTTTCTAGCATAGATTCAAAAGACACTTTACCATTTGTTATCCTTTCACTTGCTAAACAGTATTCATAAGCTAGTAATTGTGAAATGTCTACACGTTTTATAGAATTCTTGCTTACTAAATCTATTGTAGTATCCCAATTACCATTTGTTTGTTCTATTTTCTTTTTTACTAAATTAAATCTTTCTGCATCTACTTCTTGATAAATCGCTAGTAATTCTTCTACCTCTTTTTCAAATTCTTTATATTTATTTTGTGTTGTACTATCTAATTTATCAAGATTTATCTTCATATGTTTCTCCTATTGTAAATTGTTTTTACTTTGGTTAAGCTTTGTTAGAATATACGCTAAAGCAACGCATCTTTCAAATCCTATTTTATAACTTTATATTTTAATTGAATATAAGAATCTTCTAATTTATTACATTCTAACAATTGTAATGGCATTAGCTTATATTCCATTTAGGGTTCCACCTGATTGAATAGTTAGACGTTCTGCATTATATTTGCTATATAAATCTTCTAATAACTTTCCTAAATTTAAAGTATCATAATATAAAATTTCTAGATTATTATATTTCTCTTTCAAACTATAAGCAATATGATTTTTATTAGTAGTAACTAATAATAAATAGCTTGCCAACCCAATGACATATATAATCTATACCCTTTTCGTTTAAATGGGGCTTATTATCTATTATTACAAAAGTAACTACATCAATTTTTTCATGATATTCTTTTCTATCATTAACACCAATTTTAGCCATTACTTTACCTGTATTTAAGGAAAATAAATCTGTATCTTGCTCTAATTCATAATATTGATATAATCCTTCTTTTACTCCATCTATTCTACAAAAATCTTTGTCAGCATCTAAATTGTCACTACTTCCACTACTAATTTTTCCGTCTAATGATTCTAACATAAATAATGTTGTTATAGGTCTATTCACAAATAATCACTCCTTTTTCAATTTGGCTGGATTATATCATAACGTAAAATTTTTGTCTAATTTTCAAACTCTCCTTTTCTATTTTTAAAAAATTCATAAAAATATCTTACATTTTCTAATTCACTCCATCTTTGTACTTTATAATCATCTGTATCTAAGTTATAGATTTTAGCATTTAAAATGCCTAACATAAATGGAGAATGTGTTGCTATTATAAATTGAATTCCTAAATATCTTGTCATTTTATTTATTTCTTCTGCGAGTTTAACTTGGTTTTGTGGAGATAATGAAACTTCTGGTTCATCTAATAAATACAATCTATCTGGTTCTATAGTATCTTCTAAAATTTGCATAGTTGTTTCACCATTAGAGTATTTATCTTGTGCAAATTCAAATCTTGCAAACTGCTTTCCTCCTTCTTTTGTTTTTAAAAATTCTTTTGCATTCTGTAATCCTCTTTCTCTTGCTAAATTACTTTCTATGCTTTCTTGTAATACTGCATCTTGTTGTATTTTTCTTATTTCATATAATATTTCTTCACTTTTTATATATCTACTATTTTCTGGTATTCTATTGATTTTTCTACCATTTTCA
This sequence comes from uncultured Clostridia bacterium, assembly GCA_947626885.1. Classification (GTDB taxonomy): domain Bacteria; phylum Bacillota; class Clostridia; order TANB77; family CAG-508; genus Scatovivens. The sequence continues at coordinate 11,693 of CANQTX010000031.1, forward strand.
TTTTCTCCCAATTCATATTCACATTTTGATGCATATTCTTCAAAATAGTCCAATGTTCCTATAACTTTAGGATTGTTTCGCTCTTTACCTTTTAAATTTAATTTATGTGCAATAATATTCAGAATAGTTGATTTTCCAGATCCATTATTTCCATATAATACTGTTATATGATCAAATATAAATATATTTGCTTCTTTGTTTCTCAATACATTAAAAGGATATATGTTTTTATTTTTAATTCTACTATCACTTAATTTAAATGTCTTTAAATATATCAAGCTTGACTCCTCCCGATTACACATTGTTATATATCAAACTACCTATAAATTTTCTTTAATTTCTGGAAATAAATCATATACACTATATCCTAATAAATTATCAAAAAATTCCTTTAATTTATATGTTTCCTCTATATGATACTGTGTTTTAGCATAAACTCCATGTCTTAACAATAAATCCATTCCTCTTTTATCAATTGTCAAAACTTTCGTAGTACACATCAAATCACATAAATTAATTATTTTCTCGTAAATTGTGTATTCATCTTTTATATAATTCTTTACAAATTCAAAATTAGGATTATTTCTATCTGTCTCATCCCTATCATTTGATATACAATCTATATCATTATTTAGAAAAGAATGTTTAATACAGATTCCAGCATATTCTTCATCATATCCTAACGATTTTATATAATCATAGCCTTTCATAATATGGGAAAATACACCACTCTCAATATAATCATATCTTCTTCCAATATCATGTATGTATCCTAAAGTTTTAGCATAATCTTCATCCAAATTTAAAGCTTTTGCAATTTTTCCTGCAACATTTCCAACACAAATTGAATGCTTTATCCAACGTTCATTTGAAGTTTTACATCTTTCTTCTTCTAACATTTTTAATGCTTCTTTACTTGTTAATTTCATTATTTATACCCCTTTAATTTTATAATTTTTTTCATATATAAATGCCTACTTACTAATTTCATTTTCTATAATCCATTTTATATCTTCAATAGATTTATCAATATTAACTCTTCCATTTCCAACTGGATAATATACAGAATAGAATTTATATTCATTATCATCAATTTTATTGATAAATAATTGTTTTCTACATTGCGATACTGATATTTTCTTATTTAATACTATTGAACTAACTTGATTTCCAAATAAAACTATTACTTTTGGTTTTATAATTTCTATCTCTTGTTTCAATAAATCCAAATATTCTTCGTATACACTATTAGGAAGTTCTCTTGCATCTATTTGTGTGCATTTTCCTAGATTAGTTATAAAATATTTGTGTTTTCTTACATCATCATATACTTGTTCTGCAAATTCTTCCGTCCATTCGCTTCCTTTAATTTCTTTTATATTTTTATATATTTTTTCATTCATTAAATTTAGTTTAAAGAACAAGTCCCAAATATTCTTCGTTCCTATCCATGGAGATTTTATGCCTTTCCATTTTTTAGATGATGCTATATTTCTTCCAGTTGGATTCATAAATACAAAACATATATCTGGATTTTCTGTGCATCCTCCATTATAAATTGAATCTAATTCTTTTGCTCCATATTTTTTCTGTAATTTATCATATCTTGGTTTTAGATCTTCTAATTTCATTTATTTCTCCATTTATATATTATTTACAATAAATTGAATTACATCATCTTCATTATATTTTTTTATCTTTACTTCTATCTTCTGCTGGATTAGTTGTTGTAAATAATCCATTCAGTTCGCTCTATCTCCTTTATATATCTATAAATTTCTCCCCAACTGCTAACTTCTTTTATGTATTCATTTTGTTCCAATTTTTTCATTTCTTTATCTCTAAAGTAGATTGTTTTAATTCTATTTTCTGATAATTTTTTACAAACATCATATGAATCATCTATCATAACATCAATATTTTCTTGTTGTGCAACTTCTAATATTACCCCATCTATATCTATTCCTATTTTCATTTTTACCTCCAGCCTAATATAAATTGATATTTTAATATATCAATATCTTTCTCTTATTGCTTCATCTATATATGTGTATTATATTATGTTTTATCATTTTTTTATTTCCATTGTCTTTTAAATTTCATTTCTTCTTTATTTTTCAAAATATCTAAGTACTAAAAATCCATCTGCCACTGCCATAACATACTCTCTATTTGTTTTATGCACGATCTTTCCCAATTTATAATTATGCTTTTCTCTCCAATAGTTTATATCATGTACCAGTATTTCTTCTCCATCCACATATACAATAGAATCCATTTTTCCATATGCTCTTACAATTCTATCAATTTCATTAATTGTCATTTCTCCAGTAAATGTCATTTGTTCAACAGTCGGAAAAGGCCAATATTCACCTTTTCCTTGAATGGTTGCATTTTTATAATAATAGTCTAAATTTTTAATTAATTTTATAATTAATTTTTTAGCTATTATCTGAGATTTACAAGATATTGTTTCAATATCCTCATTTGATTGTATTTCAAATTCTTCTTGTATTAATATGTCTCCCTTATCCATTTCATCTGAGATTTTATGAATAGTTACACCGCTTTTCTTTAAGTCTTTTAAAATAATATATGGTAATGGCCAAGGTCCCCTTCCAATTGGTAGCAATGTAGGATGTATATTTATTTGTTTTATTTTACTTTCAGGAAATACAGGAATCTTATATTCATAACCAGCTGATATTAGAAGTTCACAACCTTCTTGTATTAATTGTTCTATATCCTCTTTAGTTATTCTACTATATTTTATTGGAACATCATTTTCTTTAGCAATTTTCTCTATATTACAGTTAAAATTGTATTTATTATCTGTTTCAAAAGTAAAAATTTTTATTACCTCTATATTTTCCAACTTAAAAATTTCTTCTAAGCAACTATAAAAAAAATCATATCCAAGATAACATATTTTCATAACCCCTCCTAATTTTTTCTTTTGCATCAGAATCAGGATATCCATTAAAGTTTTCCATTTCAGCTATATATCAGTATGATATCCTTTCTTTATTTACTATCATATCTATTTGTCCATCTTTTAAATATATTATTTTATCTGAGCTTTCAATTGTAGACTTTCTATGTGCTATTATAATTACTGTACTTTTTTCTGAAATTTTATCTATTATATTCTGTATCATTCTTTCTGTCTGTAAGTCTATGTTTGATGTTGGTTCATCAAATATATAAATATTCGCTTTATGCAATATAGCTCTTATAAAAGCTATTATTTGTAATTCTCCATA
>CANQTX010000032.1 GCA_947626885.1 uncultured Clostridia bacterium
TTATTTTCTACCTTGTCCACACCATTAATTATTCTGGTCGCTTTTAATTCATCATCATCTAAATCCATTTAACCTTCCTCCTTTGCAAATTCTTTATATTCTTCTTGTTCCTTGTCTCTAATTTCTGCTACTTCATTATTTTTTAATTCTGGATATTTCTTCTGTAATTTTCTTCTTACTCTTGTTATTGATTCAAAACTTATTCCTTTACTTTTTGCACTAAACATTACTTGTGCAAATGTTTTTCCCACTTCAAATGGATACATTTCTCTAATTACTTCTAAAATCAAATAGCAATCATCTTCTCTTGCTAATTCAGATTTTCTTAATATTCCTTCAACAACTTTTTCTAAATTTCTTAATCTTACAATTTTCATTTGTTACTCCTTTCTTTCCATTCATTTTTAGTCATAAGTTCTGCAATTTTATCTAAAAATTCCTCATCTTTTTTTATTATTGCTTCCACAAGAGCCTGATAAAACATCAACAAATCATTTTTTATTTCTACCTTAAGGCTTTCTCTATACTCTGATAATAATGTAAATACTATTAGCATATAAAAAGCACTATCTGTTAATGGTTCTGAAAATGACTTTCTCATTTCAGAAAGCACTTCATAACATTTCTCTGTATTTAATACTATATACATCATTTCTTTTACTGGTACTTCTAAATTGTCATTTACTTCTTTTCCCATTACTCTTTCCACCTTTCATAATTTTCTACTTTTGTTATTTCTCTGCATATTTCCATCTATAACCACCTGCTGTTCTATGTTTACCACTACAACATTCTGATATTCCTGACCTACATATACCTATTGCTTTACCTGCTTCTTCCATGCTGTTCCAAATTTTTATTTCATTGCCAGATAAATCCATTTGCACAACTCTTTTACTATTATCAATTCTTATCTTTTCAAAGTTATCTCTTCTTCCTTTTGTATAATAAGTTAATCCTGTTCTATAAGCATGTTTTATATTCTCTGCATTATTACACCATTCTAAGTTTTCTACCTTATTATTTGTTTTATCTCCATCAATGTGATTTACTTGTTCTTTATGTTCTGGATTTGGTATAAAAGCTTCTGCTACTAATCTATGTACTGTTTTTCCAGTTCTTTTACCATTCATATTAAGACCTAAAACCTGATAACCTCTTTTATCTGACTTTGGTTCTATCAATGTTTCACTATGAAATTTCCTTATTCCATTTTTTACAATATAATAATTTAAACTTTTAACTCTTCCTAAATTACTGACTTCATATAGTCCGTTCATAACCCACTACATCTTTCCACTCTTCCATTCTTCATATCCCTCCAATCTCGTAATTTCCACTTCTATATGGGGATTATCTTTATTCCAATAAACCCTCGAGCCGTCATGTCCGACCGAATAATGTTTCTGTTATCATCTTTTATAACTCCGTGCTTTTACTAACATATCATCTAGTGCTTCTAGCAAATTAGTTAAATCTACTTTTCTTTTGCTATCTCTATAAAATATTGCTTTAATATTTACAGGATAATCTATATTTTTTCTGTATTTGCTTGGTATCAACAACAAACACTCTTTTTCAAATTCTCTATATTGTTTGCTAGGTATTAACATTGGTCTACCTTTACACATTATTATTTGTGAGCTATTTTTCTTAGTTCTTGGTTTTACATTTATTGAAAACTTCCTAATTATTCCTCCTTTAAATCCACCTAATTATCGGTTCTCCTTTAAAGCCTTTTTGCCATATAAACCAGCAATAACATATTGCTGTTGTTTTATATTTATCAAATTCGCCGTTCATTGCACATAATTGTCTTGCACTATTTACATACACATACTTTGGTGGATATTTTTTAAATAATTTCTTTCTTGCTTGTCCTTCTAAGAATTGTATTTTCAAAAACATTATTGTGTAATAGCCATCTGCTTGTATATTCAATGCGTGTTCTACAAATTTTTCTGCATATTTGTATGGTGGATTAGTTAATATATCTCTTTCAAGTGGATATGTTCTGTTTTCTTTAAGAAAATCAAAAAAGTCATCTCCATATCCTCTATTTATAATATCTGTACTATAAACTCTATAGCCTCTTTGCTTTAATACTTCGCTTAAGTGTCCTAAACCGACAAGCTGGTTCTAAAATTTTGTTATGTAATTCAATTTTATCTTCATCTAATTTATCTAAAAATAGTTCAAGTGCTTTTGGGTCAGTTGCATAAAAATCGTTTTCTTCTCTTTCTTTTTCACTATGATTACTTGCACCTAATTGCACAAATGTACTATTTCTATTAGTCCAATCTTTCATCTTTTACCTCTAAACATACCAAATAATTGATTCATTACATCATCTGCATTATTATCTTTTATAAACATAGGGCAATCTCTACACTCATATTTATCTATTTCTTTATCTTTTAAAGTACATCTAAAGTATTTTGTTGTATTTCCTTCGACTTTTATCCATTTACATTGCATTATTATTCCTCCTTTTATGAATTTTGTAAGATATCAAAGCTATTATAGAAATTGGGCTCAACAATATTTCTGCTGGAAAAATTACAATACTAAAAAATATTGTTGCAAAGTAATCGAGAAATTCCACTTCAAACGGGTTTTCTTTTATAAAAGTTCTATATATTTCATATATTATCATTTTTTTCCTCCTTCAGTGCTTTATAATATCTTTCTTGCCAGTCGCCATATGCTGGTATAAGTGTATTACAATGTTTTACTCCGTCAAAATTTTCTAAAAGCAACTTGTTACAGCCATAGCAATAATAGCAAACTGTATTTTTTTCTAATTGTTTCATACTCTTTTCACAGATGCTTTTTCAACACCTATTTTTTTATAAATCAAATATGTTGTATAACCATCTACTAATACATTGTCTTTATCTACAATCATAGCAACCTTTGGCTCTTGATATTTGTTATAATAACTCCATCTTTCTTGCATTTTACTTTTTTTAGGATAATGTTTTCTAAATTCCTTTGGTATTCTTATGTCTTTAAATAAAATCATTTCCCTATCAAAAAAATCTATTGCGTTTATCTTAAACCAGTATAAAAGTTTTTCTTTTATATTTTTAAACATTCTCAAATCCCTCCAATCTTTCTTTATCTCTTACTTCTTGTTGTTTTATTATTTCTTCTAGCAACCTATTTATATTGTCATATATTCTTTGTATTTCTGGTAGCCATTTATCTACTTCGTCTGCATGTTCTTGGCAATATTTATCGCCATTATATAATCTTGTTAAATTGCGGTTATATTCTTGTTTTAATTTATCTAAATCATTCATTTTGCTTCTCCTAAAATGGTAATATATTTACCCAACTATACACTTTATTTTCATAAGGGGTGTTCATCAATCTTTTACAAGTAGGTTCAAAATATAATGGTATAAACTCATCTTGATGTCCTGTTTCTCTGTCTTTACATATCTCTATAACATTGCTACAATGATATAATTCATTATCATCTTCCCACTTAAACATATCCTTACTTAATCTTCTAAAATCGTTATTTACCCTATGTACTATAAAAGCATTATCAACTTTATTTACAATATCATTACTACCTGAAATGTCCTCTAATCTCAGAAAACCTATACTTTTACGTGGGTGAGCAATTAAAATTATGTGTACATTATTAGCTTTGGCAAATATTTCAAGTAACCCTACCATAATACTTTGTTGTTGATATTTTTCTTTATCTAACATACTTATATCCATTGTCATAAGGTTGTCTAAAACAATTAAATCTACTTTTCTATTTTTAACAACTCTGTCTAAACTATTTTTTAACTTTTCAAAATTATGTCCATACTTATTGTTGTAAATATATATCTTATCATTTAGCCATTGCTTTACTCTGTTTTTAGCATCTTCTGTTACTTCATAAAATCCGTCTGTTTGTGTTTCTTTAACTCCGTTTCTTCCAGCACATTGTAATCTCAACCATTGCCAAGTTTTGGTTGGTTTTAATTCACCGCTATATATTGCAACCTTATATCCATCTTCTGCTAAGTTTAATGATATTTGAGATATAAGACTAGACTTACCACTACCTCTTAACCCACTTATTACGCTAACCAACCCTTTTTGTAACCCTCTCAATTTCTTATCTATTCCTTCTATTCCTGTTTTCATAAATTCTGCTACTGGTTCATTTTTCTCCATTTCTGCCAATTCTTCTATAGTTAAAAAACCATCGTTACCTTCTGGTAGTTCTTCTTCGTAATTTTGAATACTCGTTATTTTATAATCTTGTTTTGAATAATTAGGTTTTGCCTTATAATCAACATATTGTTTGTTATAAGCATCTGGTTCAAACATTAACCTTACATCTTGCCACTTATGATAGCTACAACTATTATGAAAGCACTTATAAGCTATTGCTCCATTATCTAGTTGAATAATTGCACTATCTGGTGCTTTATGGCTTGGGTCAAATAGACATTGTTCTAATACGTATCTAGTTGTTCCATTTGTTCTTATAACTCGTTTTATTTGTATTCCGTGTTTTCTTATAAAATCTTCTAAATTAAATCTTTCACCATAATTTCTATAATCTACTTTTTCAGGCTCTGGAAGTTCTTTTACTACTTCTTTTATCAACTCAATATCAGTATTTTCTATTTTTGCTGGTACTTTAACAATTTTACTTTTCCTATATGGTCTATCTTTAGTATTACTACCCTTTTCAGCCATTGTTCCATATAATTTACATATTCTTGATGGATTAAAGTTTTTCATATCAATATCGACTTTTTCATCGCTAAATAGCATATTTAATACTTCAAGAAATTTTTTAATTAAATCAATGACATTTTTATCCTTAGACAAGTTGACTTTATAAAGTAAATGTACTCCATTACCACTTAATGCAACTACTGGTTCACTAAATTGTTTATTTCTCAAATACAAGATAATTTGATTTGCTTTTTGTTTAGCATAATCTAATTCAGTATCAGATGAAGATGTGCCACTAGGTCTTACTGGGTCTAAATCTACAAACAACCAGTCATACCCCTCTATATCAGTATCTCCTGTTGTAGGTGTAGCATTTTTAACAAACCTGTCTTTTTGATTTCTTGAATAACAAGCATCTTTTATTTTTTGCAATGTTATATAAATATTTGATTTATTTTCAATATTCAACATTTTTAATTGTTTAATTGCTCTTTCAACATTATTAAAATAAGCACTATGATTTATCTTATTGCCTTCTAACACTCTTATTTCAAAAATATCATTTTCTTGTTTCAATAAACTAATTGCTCTTGCAATTTCTTTTTCATCAATTAACACGTTTGTCTACCTCCATCACTCTTTTGTATTTCTTGTATTTTTGTTTCTGGTTTAACCTCTTCATCTTCCCATCTTTTTTGGTTTAACCAAGTAGAAGGATATGGGATATATTGTCCTCCGTCTTTTTGCCAGTCCTTACTAGCCCTAAATTGTTCCAAACTATTCATCATAGAACTAAACAATTCATTCGACGGTTTATTCTTTTCAAACCATTTTTTAACATCTTGTTTTTTCACTTTTCTAGGATAAGCATTATAAAATTCATCAAATTGAATTTTCCATTTTTGTTTTTTTATTTCTTCAAGTTCAACATCAACATTATCAAAGATATTTTCTTGACCTGTCGTTTGACCATATATATATATTTCTTTTATTCTTTCATTCTTGTTTGTTATCATTTGTTTATCATCTGTTTCGCATTTGTTTATCATTTGTTTATCATTTTGATTATCAATTTCTTGATACTTGTCCCAGTTAAGTATTGATATAAGTCTATTTTTATTACTTGTTTGTTGCTCAATTTGTTTATCACTTTCAAACAACTTTAATGTTCGTTGAACCTTATCTTTATTTATTGATAAATTATTTGCTATTGATAAAATTCCAGTTATTAATTGTCCTTTTTTTAATGTTATCTTTTTGCCTTTAAATAAGGCTGGAATATCTTGATGTGTTGCATTTAACAATAAATATATCCAAATTGCTAATGTATCATTGTCTTTACATACAATAGGGTTGTCTAATATCTTTCTATGTAACTTTATCCAGCCTTCCATTTTTTTTAATCCTCCTTCGTATGTATAATTTTTAATGCTTCTTTCCAAACATCTTCAAATGTTACTTTATTTTGTTTGCTTTTGGCTAATAACTCATTAAATCTTATATCATCTGTATCATAATTTACTCCTATTAGTTTATTTATATCTTCAAGTATTTCTATACTTAATATTTCTCTTGCATCATCTGAATTTTCAATGTTTTCTAACATTTGTCTATATTTTAATAGATTTTCTAAAACTATTTTTGTATCTCTTTTACTTGATAACTTCATTTCAATTTCTCCTTTAAAATGGCAATATATCCATATCTTCTGCTGTATAAAACTCACCCATATTATCGCTAGAATTAGTTTCTACGGCTTTTTTAGGCTTAGATGAATAAACTTCATCTATTCCTTCTTCAAGTACCTCAAAATCCATTATCACGAGTTTAGGGAAGTATTTATAAATTGGTTGTTTAAGATTTCCATCTTCATCTACTTCTCCAGTCTCAATTCTAAAAAATGTTATAAATCCATCTGTTATATTGATTTTTGTTTTGTTCTTTACTTCAACACCTTTTTTGAAGCCAACATTTATTTTCATAAATATTTTTTCTTCTTCGCCAGTTTCTTTGTTGGTATCTGTACTAACTAGTGTTGTTTTATAAATACCTCTATCATCTTTTAAAATTCTTGCTTCACCTGATATATTCATTAGTTATCCTCTCTTTCTGATAAAAACTTTATAAATTTGTAGAAACTGGTAGTTATTTGGACTTGTATCATATCTGTATCTTCTTCATATTCACAATCTTCATCTTCTTCATCAAAATCCCATTCATTTACTTCAACGTGTGATGAACATATACAACTCATACTCCAACTTTTGTTATGTTCGTCGCCTATTCTAGGCATCATATTTACCTGTATTGAATGACACCAATGTATTAGTTCTTCTATCTGTTCTGGTGTTTCTAAATTTAAAGCTTTAATTAACTCTTTTGTTTTAAATTCAATAATATAAAAATTTGCATATTCAGTTATCTTTTTGTCTTCTGCTTTTTGTTCCTTTTCTTTTAATTTATCTAAACAAAATTTTAGAAATTTCACTTCTATTTGATTTTCAATATCCATTTATCTTCCCTCCATAAATTACATATTTATTTCTGCTTCTATTTCATCGCAGATTTTTTCATAATCAGTTATTTTGATTTGTTCTGAACTTTCATAGCCATATCTTGCTAATACCCTTTTTGCTACTTCGTTATTTCCGTTTGCTATTGCATATAATCTTTTGCGTTGTGCTTCTGATATTATTTTTGGTACTTGTTCTGTTTGCTTTTGTACTGGCTTTTGGTATGTGTTCTGAGGTTTATTATTTGTATTTGCTTTTGGATATGTAAATACAACATTCCCCTTAAAGTCTGTTATAACAAGTCTATTTATTTTGTCGTTTTCATCATACCCTATTTCTTTTACAGAATATTTTACATTCTTTAATTGGTCTGAATTTCCATATAAGTAGATATTAGGTGCAGAATACAATGACCTACCAATACCCCAATTTACAGCACTTCTTTTAAAGCTATCACTCGCTAATCCTTTTTCTTTGTCTGAAAAACTTTCTACTCCTGTATCTTCTTTACCTACCCATTGTTGTTTTTCTTTATCCCATATTGAAATAGTACAATTTGCATTATCTCTTGAATGTTCTCTTTTCCAATTTTCTTTTCCTACGACTTCATCTAATAAATCCATTGCTACTCTACTATTTTGATATAATAATAAACTTATCCAAGTTTTATCTTTTGCTACATTACCACAACGAACTTCTATTTCATCTGCATTAAGATTTCTAAATTTAAGTTCCATAATTTACTCCTTCCCATAATTCTTTTCGCTTTTTTAATGCCTCATTTTCTGTATAAAACCTATATGTCTTATCTTTGAATTTAAAGGCATAGTTTTTCTTTAAGCCTTTTGTTTTGTCAAAATATACTCCATGTTCTAAATGATTTTTTGAATTAAAACATTGTTGTTTTCTACTACTTAGTCTTAAATTTTCTATTCTGTTGTCTAGTTTATTTCTATTTATGTGGTCTATTTCTTGTTTTGGGAAATCTCCATAAACTAACAGCCAAACTATATGATGAGCCTTAAATGCTTTAGATTTTACTTTTATTATTAAGTATCCATCTTTATCTATGTGTCCTTTGCATTCCTTATAGTCATCTCTTGTTAGCTCTCCATTTTGATATGAAAAATGTTTTAGTATATACGTTTTTAAATGCTCCCTATCGCTAAAATCAGTCTTGATTACTGATAATTTTTCATATATATTCATTTTTCTTCTTCCTTTCCTTCTACCAAAGTACCATTATCAAATCTTTTGTTTAATTCATCTTCAATTTGCTTTATTGTACTTTGATGTGTTTTTATTTCTCTTTTTTCGCAGATTAAGTATCTCATCAAATATTCATTTGACATTTCGTTAATATTCATCTTCATCACCTGCAATTCGTTCACATTCTGATTTTTCATCTTCTTGCATTTTGTCAAAGCATTTTTCGCACAAATCTCCCATTTCACATTCATAATATTCTTGTCCTTCGTAAATTTCTGCTCCACACTTGTCACAATTAAAAAGTTCTTCTTCTTCTTGAGGGTCATATTTCAATCTTTCTTCTTCTAAATCTAAATAATCCATATCTCATATTTCCTTTCATAAGAATTTCGTTTGACTTATTTTAAATTTTTTTGTATAATATTTTTGTAATATATTTACCAAACCTTTTTGGACTAGATATTTTATTTAAGCGTTTATATCTAGTTCTATTATTTTGTTTCTGTAATTTTCTAATGCTAATTCTGTTTGATTATTCATAGTACATAATTTTTGTTTCCATTGCATTGGTGTATTTATTGTTTCTTGGATTTGTTCTAATATTGAAATAAAATCGTTGATGTCTTCTTTTTTGTTGTAATATAATTGATGATTAAGTCTTACAATTTCATTTGATAAATCTTCTATTTGTTTTGACTTTTTACTGAATAAAAATTTCATATATTTCACCTTCTTTCTTAATTAAAATAAATTAAGCCTTGTCATTAGTCGCATAATTCATCGTGGCTTTCTCTTATGTACTTTTCAAATTCTCCTCTTACAACGAACATCGGTCTACAATATCTTTGCACAGGTAATTTTTTATCTTTGAACATTTGCCATACCTTATTGTAGCCAATAGGATATTCTTCCATAATCTTTTTAATTGTCATTGGTTCATTGTATCGTTCATCATTTATTTGCATTTTATCCATTAGTTCGCACATCTTGGTTATAACCTTTTTATTAATTTTTTCTTCCTCTGTAGTATTATGTTCAAGAATTTGTGCCTTGGCTTCTGCAATGCTTTTGATTGCTTGGTCTAATACTTCTTCTGACATTTTTCTCCCTCCTTTCTATTTGGTTTTAGATAATTCTTTTAGCAAATCTTTTGCTTTGCATTTAATAAGTATTTTCATTTCTTTTACCTCCTATTTTATATTACTGTTTAACTGTAATCTAAGGGCATAAAAAATTGATATTATCATATGAAATATTAAAGTAATCTTCAATTTTCTTTATCGTTGGAACATCTGGAAATGTAACTCCTTTTTCATAGTTTGCCCAAGTTTCAACACTTACGCCAATAGCTTTAGCTGTTTGTTCTTGAGTATCTCCCTTATTAGCTCTAATTGCCTTTAATGTATATTTCAATTTATTCACTCCTTTCTTTTACTGTTTAACTGTAATCATATTATAACAACTTTTTTATTTTGTCAATAGTTTTTCTGTAATTTTTTTTAAAAAATATTGACTTTTTTACAGTTAAGTTGTATAATCATTGCAGGAGGTAGATATGAGCAATTTAGGAAATAAAGAAATTTTTGCAAAAAACTTAAATTACTATATGACTTTAAATAATAAAGATAGAAATGATTTAGCAAGAGATTTAGATGTTCCTTATACTACTATAACAAGTTGGTGTAAAGGAGAATTTTATCCCCGTATAGATAAAATAGAAGCATTAGCAAATTATTTTGAAATACGAAAATCAGACCTTGTAGAGGATAATTCAAAAAAAGAAAAGATGTTAAATTCTGCTATCGTATTTGTATATGGTACTATTCCAGCAGGCATACCTATGGAATGTATTGAAGATATTATTGATACAGAAGAAATCCCTGCCGATATGCTTAAAGGTGGAAAACAATACTTTGGTCTACTTATTAAAGGTAATTCAATGTCCCCTGAATATCGTGAAGGAGATATAATTATATTAGAAAAAGTTGATGACTGTGAAAGTGGTGATGAATGTGTAGTTATGGTAAATGGTAATGAAGGAACATTTAAGAAAGTATTAAAAAATGAAAATGGTGTTATACTTCAGCCACTTAACCCAGAATATCAACCTATGGTATATACAAATGAACAAATTGAACAGCTACCTGTTAAGATTATTGGTAAAGTTGTTGAATTAAGAAGAAAAAAATAATTAAAAAAAAGATAGTGTGCCGTCTCACAAACAAACACACTATCATAAGTCAAAACAAAATCTTATGATAAAGACTTTGTACTTTTATTATACAATATTTATATATAAAATGCAAGCTCTTTTTCATAAGTAGAAAAGGAGTTTTTATTATGAGTTTTAAAGGGAAAGAAGACAAAAAATTAAGAAAAGGAATGGTTTTTAATAATTTAAAAATAATTGATAGCCGTCCTATTACAAAAGAAGGCTTAAAAGGAAATACTTACTTTTATTATCTTTGTGAATGTAAGTTGTGTGGAAGACAAAAGTATATCTTAAAAGGGAATCTAATATATTTAAAGCAAAAAAGTTGTGGTTGTCTTAGACATCCTTATGGTTATAATACAAATAAAAGACTAAACAAAATATATAGTCATATGAAAGATCGATGTTATAATAGTAATAATTTTTCTTATTATAAATATGGAGCAAAAGGGATTACCATTTGTGATGAATGGTTAAATGATAGAACTACATTCTTTAATTGGGCATTAGAAAATGGGTATAAGGACAATTTATCTATTGATAGAATAGACGGTACAAAAGGTTATTATCCACAGAATTGTAGGTGGGCTACAGCCAAACAACAAGCTAGAAATATTTGTACTAATAGGACTTTGACAATAAATGGACAAACTAAACTTTTGTGTGAATGGGCAGAAGAATATAAACTTAATCCTTCTACGATAATTGGAAGAATCAAAAAGGGATATAGTGGAAATGATTTAATAGTAAAAAATCTTCGTGTAAAGGAGGTAAATTAAAATGATTTCTAAAAAGAATGGTAAACCTAAATCAGTAGCCAATGGTGAAGGAAGTCTATTTTTCTCTGATACCCTAAAAAGATGGATATTCCAATATACAGAGCCTTCTGGTAAAAGACAAACACTTAGACAAAAGAAAAATGAAAGTGAACGTGCTTTTAGGAAAAGGGTTACAGATGTAAAAGGTAAATTAGATAATGGTACTTATATTGGAAAAAGCAAGGATACTATATATTCATTAGCAAAAGAATTAAATGAAAATCAATTAAAAAGAAACAAAATAAAACCCACAACTTACAATAGGAATTTATACACATTAGAAATTATAAAAAATAGTGAAATTGCAAATATATCTATACAAAAAATTACATTTATTCAAATACAGCATTTTATTGATAAACAACAAAAATATTCTAATTCAAACATAGATAAAATATTTCAATTTTTAGGAAGAATATTTGAGGAAGCATTGAAAAGAGATTATATTATAAAAAATCCTATGTTAAAAGTTGAAAAACCAAAATCTGAAAAAAAAGATAAAAAGGTAGAAGCTTTTACTATAGATGAACAAAAAGTTTTTTTAGCAGAATTAGAAAACAAAACAAAATTTAAAAATATATTTATTATTGCTTTATATAGTGGTATGCGTATAGGAGAAATTTTGGCACTAAAAAAAGAAGACATAGATTGGAAAGAAAAAACTATAACAATAAAAAGAACTTTATCAAAGACAGCAGATGGAAAAGTTTCTTTAAGTGACGATGGGGATACAAAAACCTACAATTCTTTAAGAACTATTCCTATATCTCCATTATTTGAAAAAGAATTAAAACAAACATATAATAATACTTTATTAAATATAAACAATTTATTATTTATACAACCTACAGGAAAACTTATAAATCCTTCCAATGTAAATTCTGAATTTAAACGAATATGTGTAAAAGCTAATCTTGCCGTTAAACCTTATATAATAAAAAGAAAAGGAAAAGATAGGAAAATAAAAGAAATAAATTCCAAAACAAGCGCTTATAATGAACATATGCTAAGACATACTTACGCAACTAGAATGATTGAAGCTGGTGTTCCAGCAGAAGTATTACAAAAACTATTAGGACATAAAGATATAACTATCACAATAAACACCTATACAAGTATATTTAATAAATATAAGCAAGAACAAATTGATAAATATGTTGATTATATTCAAAATACAATTTAAAAAAGCTATTGCATTACTATTGCATTAAAAATGATAAAATAAAAACCTAGATTACTTATATATCAAGTATTCTAGGTTTTATATTAATGGTGC
>CANQTX010000033.1 GCA_947626885.1 uncultured Clostridia bacterium
ATTTTAAAAATGCTACGAAAAAATATGAGGAATGTCATATAATAAAAAGGTTTTGCATTGTTTATATTTTCGTAAAGCAGTATACTTTACGAAAAAAATAGATAAAAAATAGGAGGAAACAATGAAAAAAAATGCAAAAGAGAAGGGTATCACATTAGTAGCTTTAGTAGTAACCATCATTGTTTTGTTAATTTTAGCAGGTGTTAGCATAAGTTTAGTACTAGGGAATAATGGTGTCATAACTAAAGCAAGTACAGCAGTAACAGAAAACCGAAAAGCGACAGCGCAAGAAGATATAGCAATGGCATGGGCAAGTTGTGAAACAGATTATTTAAATGAATGGACAAAGAATACTAGCTTGGTAAAAAGTGAATATTTATCACCTGATGCAATCACAAATAAGTTTAATAATCAATATTTAATAGGAGGACAAGCAAGTAATATCAGTAGAGAAGAAGATGGGAGTATAATAGGAACATACACAAGTGATGATAATAATACAAACGTAGACTTTATAATAGAATCTAATGGAGTAGTAACAATAACAGGAGAAGCAGTTAAAATAGTAACATATGGTAGCATAGAAGAAGCAAAAGGGAAAGAAGCAGTAACAAAAAATGTTACTATTAAAGAAGAAAATAAAGAAGTAACAATACCAGCAGGATATCGTGTAACAGATGATAGTGGAAATACGATAGATGAAGGAATAGTCATTGCAGATTCACATGGTAATGAGTGGGTATGGGTGCCAGTGCCAAATCCAAGTGACTTATATGAAACAGCAGCAAGTGATGCAAAATTATCTGATGGAACAACGCCATATACAAAGTATAGTAAAACGATGACAATAGGAAGTAATGGTAATACGAAAACAATTACTAGAACCACACCAGGAGATTCATCAGGTTTTAGAGAACCAGACATATTAGCAGAATGTTTAGTTTCAGAAGAAGGTGAAAATGTTTACTATGATAATGACGAGAATGCACAGACAGCAGGATATGCAAGTAGAAAAGATATGGCAGAAAAAATGGTACAAGAATATGATGAAATGATAGCCAGCATAGAACAATATAAAGGCTTCTATGTAGGGAGATATGAAATTAATGGTACTACTACAAATCCGACAGTCCAAAAGGATCAAAATGTTATAACTAATACAAATTGGTATAATCTTGTAAATGTTTGTAAAAATGGAAACTTACATGAAGGAAGTACAACAAGCGGAATGATATGGGGATGTCAGTGGGATGCCATGTGTGATTGGATAGCTAACTATGGAGATAGAAAAAACATAATAGATTCAAAAGATTGGGGAAATTATGATAATAGTACAGGTCCTGCAGCTAATGATTGTGGTTCTAAGCAAACCTCAGGAAAAAATGAAGCATGGAAAGCAAATAACATATATGATGTGGCTGGTAATTTCTATGAATGGACAATGGAATCCGGCTTGGCACAATATAATCGATCTTATAGGAGTGGCTTCTATGGCAACTATGGAGCACAATGGCCAGCTTATTATCGCTTCCGAAACAATCCTATCTTCAGCACTATGTCCAACTGCCGACGGATCTCGTCCCACTTTAATAATAAAGTAACCCTATTCCCTGGAGTGATGGAGCAAGATAAATTGATATAGGAAATCGATTCAAGAGAGAAAAAAGAGAAATCTATCCTCGCGAATGAAATATGCAAGGAATGCAAAACTTTCGTTTAACATAAGGTATTCTTAAAATAATAAAATTAAAAAACTAATATTGTAATTCAAATAACAAATTGAATTACAATATTAGTTTTTTTACATTCTTAGTCTAATATCTATTATTTCATAAAGTTCAAAGCTTTACGAATTCACTAAATAAATAATATATATAAACTTAGGTAAAGTCAAGAGTTTATCATAAACTGTAGGAGAAAAAAACAAGATACTAAATTAGTCAAAAAAATATTGAAAAATAAAAAGTTTTCTTAGATTTTATTTTCGTAAAGCTTTGAACTTTACGAAAGTAAAAAGGAGGAACAAAAGATGCAAAAAAAAGTGAAAAACTTGGAAGAATTAAATGAAAATGGTATCACATTAGTAGCATTAGTGGTAACCATCATTGTTTTGTTAATTTTAGCAGGTGTTAGTTTAAGTCTAGTATTGGGAGACAATGGAATTATTACAAGAGCACAAGATGCTATAACAAAGTATAAAGAAGCAGAAGCAAAGGAACAATGGCAAATGAATAATTTTACAAACGAATACGAAAATGTATATGATTTTATGTGGGATATGCAAAATCAAGGTTATTCTGTTGGATTTGATGGAAATGCGGTACTAGCATATGATTATAAATCTAATAATTTATATAGGTTTACTAATTCTTGTGATTTGATTAATGTAGAAAAGATTGCTCCTCTTTCTACAGAGTCTTTTATAGAGTCTGAAGATGCTTTATTGTGGTCAGAAGATTTTTTATCCCAAAATTGCTATTACGATTCAAATTGGAGTTGGAATGAAAATAAAAAAATATGTGTTTTCCCAGAATCAATTAGTCAAATTCCGTGCTTATTGGCAGAAGATGGGTGGGTCTTGAATAGGTCTGTTCCGCTCAATACATCACTAATTATTTTACCCAATTCAATTTCTAGAATTAGAGAGAAAAGTTTCGAAGGTGTTGAAGGCCTTTCTTCTGTTCTCTTAGGATCTTCTTTACAAAGAATAGAAGAATGTGCATTTCATCGTTGTGACATAGAAGGAGTGGTTATTCCTCCTACGGTTAAGTTTATTGGTGGTCATGGTTTTGCTGACAATATTGGTTCTCATATAGTGATTGGCTCTACCTTGTTAAATGTTCCTTTTGAATGTTTTAGTGGAATAGATGATGTAAAAAATATTGTTATCTTGGATAATTCGGGTTATATCCGGTTCGGATGTGAATGTATATTATTATATGGAAAATAACTTAATTACTGATCCTTTTGATCATACGAGAATTTTTCAGTTGAATGCTCCTGGATATACGCTTAATATACCGGAACGGCATAGAGTCGGTGGGGGCTGGGGCTTTTCACGGCAGATGGTTCGAGTCGGTTGTTTTCCCTAGTACTATCTCCCGAATTGAAAGAGAGTCGTTTAAAAATGGACATATTAAAAATCTTGAGATTAATGCTACGGATTATTTGTCATTAGGCTCGTACAGTTTTCAAAATAATTATTTGAAGAGTGTTCAACTCCAGGCTAAAGTCATTGTACTTTATGACTATTGTTTGACTGATAATAGAAATTTAGAATCTATTACGATAAACGCGGATAGATTAGATGCCTCACGTAATTCTTTACGCAATTTACCTCAAAATTGTGTAATTCGAGTCTCAAATGAAAAAATAAAAGAAGAAATAGTTAATGATTTTCCTGAATTGGAGAGTCAGATTGAAATGATTAGTGAATAATATAATTTTACAAAAAAACACCTTAAATATAAATAAAATTTAAGGTGTTTTTCAATTTATATTAATAATTGCATAACCTTAATATCCCATTTTATTTTATTTGAAAATATTTGTATATTTTTATTATTTTCTCTTGACAAAAAAACGATAAAGTTATATTATATTAGCAGTCAAACATCAAGTTTGCTAAAAGAGGTGAAGATGATGTCCGAAGAATTAGATAAAAGAAAGAAAAAAGTTTTACAAGCAATTATTGAAGAATATATTGACACAGCAGAGCCTGTAAGTTCAGGAAATTTAGTAAAATCATTAAACTGTAGTAGTGCTACCATTCGAAATGAAATGGCAGAATTAGAAAAAATTGGGTATTTAGAGAAACAGCATACTTCATCTGGGCGAGTTCCATCACAAAAAGGATATCGTTATTATGTAGATCAGTTATTACGAGATGACAAACTGAGTAAGAAAGAAATGGAAATTATTCGAGATAGATTGGCAACAAAAGTGAATGCGTTAGAAGACTTAACCAAAATTGCTACCACAACCTTATCAGAAATAACGCATTATACCACTATTACCATAGGACCTCATGTAAATAATCATGTTATTGTAGATATCAAATTTATTTTATTAGGCAGTAGAGTATTAATGGCTGTAATTCTTACAGATTCCGGTATTATTAGAGAATCTATTATTAAATTTGATGAGGACATTGAGCAAGATCAAGTAGAAGATTTAACTTATATTTTTAAAAGTAAATTAGTAGGAAAGCCTCTTGAAAAATTGAATACACCTTTAGAAGATTTTATTATGGCAGAAATGAAAACGGGTATCAATATTATTAAAAAAGTAATAGAAGAGATTAATAAAATTTTAGAAGATTCGCAGCAAATTTACTTAGAAGGCGCTAATAGAGTAGTAGATATGCCAGAATTTAAAAAAGTTGATATTGCTAAAGAATTTTTAAATGTATTAGATGCTAAAGAATTAGTAGCAGATGTATTAAATACAGGAATTGCTCAAGATATTAATGTCTATATTGGTGAAGAAACAGAAAAAGAAGAATTAAAAAATTTTAGTATTGTCACATTTAATCATTTATTAGAAGATAAAGATATAGGAACAATAGGTATTATAGGACCTACAAGAATGGATTATTCGAAAGTAATTTCTGTTATGAAATATATTAGTAAAAAGATTAATGATGATTTTAAAAAAGGAAAATTTTAAGTAATCAATGTATCAACACATTTGAAGGAGAATGAAAAGAAACATATTATAAAAATGAAAGTATACAAATTAAAAACATAGAGAAAATAAAAAATAATAAGAAAGTGAGGAGAAACATTGGAAAACAAAGAAAAAAATAATAATGAGACTGGAGATAATGTAAAACAAGAGGAAGAAGTTGTAAAACAAGAAGAAAATGATAATCAAGAAATAACAGAAAAAAAACAAGATACTACTTCAGAAATAGAAGAATTAAACGATAGGTATAAAAGGCTGTTAGCAGAATTTGAAAACTATAAAAAAAGAAGTCAAAAAGAAAGAGAAAATATCTATGGTATTATTACAGGAGATGTTGTGGCAACAATGCTTCCTATTATGGATAATTTGGAAAAAGCAGCCGAGGCAAAAACAGAGGATACCAGTTATCAAGAAGGTATAAAACTAGTAGTAAGACAATTTTCTGATGCTTTAAAAAGGTTTGGCTTAGAAGAAATTGAAACCATAGGAAAGAAATTCGATCCAGAATTTCATGAAGCGGTAAGCCATATAGAAGATAGTGAAAAAGGGGAACAAGAAATTGTTCAAGAATATAGAAAAGGTTATAAAATTGGTAATAAAGTAATACGTCATTCTATGGTAATTGTGGCAAATTAATATAAATGATATGATATAAAATGATAAATTCGTTAATAATTAAAAAATTATTATAAATAAACAAAAGAAGGAAAAAATAATATAAATAAAAGGGAGGAAATTTCAAAATGGGAAAAGTAATTGGAATTGATTTAGGAACAACAAATTCATGTGTTTCTGTTATGGAAGGTGGAGAAGCTGTTGTTATACCTAATGCAGAAGGAAACAGAACTACACCATCAGTGGTGAATTTTTCAGAAAATGGAGAGAGACTAGTAGGACAAATAGCAAAACGTAAAGCTGTTGTAGCACCAGATAAAACAGTAATTTCTATAAAAAGAAAAATGGGAACAAGTGAAAAGGTAAAAATAGATGGAGACGAATTCTCTCCACAAGAAATATCAGCTATGATATTACAAAAATTAAAAGCAGATGCTGAAAACTATTTAGGAACATCTGTTACACAGGCTGTTATTACAGTACCTGCTTATTTTAGTGATAGCCAAAGACAAGCAACAAAAGATGCTGGAAAAATAGCAGGACTTGAGGTTTTAAGAATTATCAATGAACCAACAGCAGCAGCACTTGCATATGGAATGGATAAAGAAGAACAAGATCAAAAAATTATGATTTATGACTTAGGTGGTGGAACATTCGATGTTTCAATCTTAGATATTGGAGATGGTGTATTCGAAGTATTATCAACAAATGGTAACACACACTTAGGAGGAGATGACTTTGATAATGCGATTATCGATTATCTTGTAGAAGAATTCAAAAAATCAAGTGGTATTGATTTAAAATCTGATAAAATGGCTATGCAAAGATTAAAAGAAGCTGCTGAAAAGGCAAAGATTGAGCTTTCAGGAATGCAACAAACACAAATTAATTTACCATTTATCACAGCAGATAGCACAGGACCAAAGCATTTAGATATTACACTAACAAGAGCAAAATTCGAAGAATTAATTCATGATTTAGTAGAAGCTACTAGAACACCAGTAGAGCAAGCATTAAAAGATGCTGGTATTACTGCAGAAGATTTACACAAAGTATTATTAGTTGGTGGTTCTACAAGAGTACCAGCTGTTCAAGAAATGGTAAAAAGAATTACAGGAAAAGAAGCAGATAAGGGTATTAACCCAGATGAATGTGTAGCAATTGGTGCTGCTATTCAAGGTGGTGTATTATCAGGAGATGTTAAAGATTTAGTATTGTTAGATGTAACACCACTATCTTTAGGTATTGAAACATATGGTGGTGTCTTTACCAAATTAATTGAAAGAAATACAACTATACCAACCAAAAAATCACAAGTATTTTCTACAGCAGGAGATGGTCAAACATCTGTTGAAGTGCATGTATTACAAGGTGAAAGAGAAATGGCGGCATATAACAAAACATTAGGAAGATTCCAATTAACAGGAATTCCACCAGCACCAAGAGGTGTACCACAAATTGAAGTTACATTCGATATTGATGCAAATGGTATTGTTCATGTTTCTGCAAAAGACCAAGCTACTGGAAACGAACAAAAAGTTTCAATTACAGCTAGCACAAACCTTTCAGAAGATGATATTAACCAAGCTATAAAAGATGCTGAAGCACATGCTGCAGAAGACAAAAAGAGAAAAGAAGAAATTGAAGTAAAAAATAATGCAGAAAGTTTAGTATATAATAGCCAAAAAACATTAGATGAATTAGGAGATAAGATTAGCGGAGAAGAAAAAGCAAAAGTAGAAACAGAAATAGAAGCTGTTAAAAAAGCATTAGAAGGTAATAATATAGAAACCATTAAAGAAGCAACAGATAAATTAACTAAAGTATTTTATGAAATCTCTGAAAAATTATATACAGCAAATCAGGCTGCTGCAGGTGCTACAGGAGCAGAAGGCGCAACAGGCACAGCAGGAGCAACAGAAGATGGTAATGCTAATAATGATGGAACAGTATATGATGCAGATTATAAAGTGGAAGATGATAATAATGACCAATAAGGGACGTAAGTGAATGGACATTTTTGACCATTTTGATACGTATGTAATGGTTATAAGAGAGGTCAGAAATTTTCTCTGGCCTCTATATAGCTATTATAAAGATAAAAAGGATAAAGCTATAGGAGGAAAGCAATGGCACAAAAACGTGATTATTATGAGGTTTTAGGTGTAGGGAAAAATGCAACGGATGATGAACTAAAAAAAGCTTATAGAAGACTAGCCAAAAAGTATCATCCAGATGCCAACCCAGATAATAAAAAAGAAGCGGAAGCGAAATTTAAAGAAGTAAACGAAGCATATGAAGTTTTATCAGATAAACAAAAACGTCAAATGTATGACCAATTTGGTTTTGATGGTCCACAAGCATTTAATGGTGGTCAAGGTGGAGGCTATTATTCATATGGTTCTGGTTTTGAAGGTTTTGGTGGATTTTCAGATTTTGGAGATTTTGGGGATTTAGGAGATATTTTTTCTTCATTCTTTGGAGGAGGAAGTACTAGAACACGTAACACAAATGGACCAAGAAAAGGTGCAGATTTAAAAGTAAATTTAAATATCACATTTGAGGAAGCTTATTTAGGAGTAGAAAAAGAAATTAGTATTAATCGAAATGAAAAATGTACCACATGTAATGGAACAGGTGCTAGAAAAGGAACATCTGCAGTAAAATGTTCTGTTTGTAACGGTACTGGAAAAATAAAACAAGTGGTTACCACTCCTTTTGGACAAATGGCAACACAAAAAGTATGTAGTCATTGTAATGGTACAGGAAAAGTGATTAAAGAGCCTTGTCCTGATTGTAGAGGAAGAGGTATTAATAAAAAATCTGTAAGAATTAAAGTAAAAATTCCAGAAGGAATTGATGAAGGGCAAACGGTTGTATTAAAAGGAGAAGGTGAAGTTGGCACAAATGGTGGACCAAATGGAGATTTATACATTGTCATACATATCAAAAGACATAGTATTTATTCAAGAAAATCCGAACATGTTATGTGTGAAATTCCTATTACATTTACAGGTGCTACTTTAGGAACAGAAATTGAAGTGCCTATGGTAGATGGAACAAAGGAGAAATTTAGAATTCCAGAAGGCACACAAACGGGTACGAGATTTACCATTAGAGGAAAAGGATTTAAAAGTGTTAATGCCAATTGGAGAGGAGACTTTGTGTTTACTGTAGTGGTTCAAACGCCCAAAAAATTAACACAAGAACAAAGACGATTATTAGTAGAGTTGGCTAAAACCATGAATGAACAGCCACCAATTAAGAAAAAAGGTATATTCGGGTAGAATATACCTTTTTAAGAATGGAGTAAGAAATTGGAAATAAAAGGAATTGTAGAGGAGTTTATTTATCAAAATGAGGTAAATGGTTATACTATAGCCGTTTTTACAACAGAAGCGCAAGAAGTTTTAACTATTGTAGGATATTTACCTTTTATTAGTGTAGGAGATACACTAAAATTAGAAGGAAAAATGGTTATTCATCAAGAATATGGAGAACAATTTAAAATTGATACTTTTGAAAAACTTATGCCAGAAAGTGCAGTAGCACTTGAAAAGTACTTAGCAAGTGGAACAATTAAAGGCATAGGTCCTGCCACAGCAAAAAAAATTATTGATACATTTGGAGAAGAAACTTTAAGTGTTTTTAAATTAGAACCATTAAGATTGGCAGAAATCAAAGGAATTTCAAAAGATAGAGCTTATGAAATAGGAGAAGAATTTAATGAGAAATGGGAAGTATGGCAAATTGTCAATTTTCTGGAACAGTTTGGCATAGGTGCTAATAATAGTAAACGAGTATATGATGCATTGGGTGTTGATGCTGTTGAAAAAATACAAGAGAACCCATACATATTAGTAGATATTGTGTACGGTATTAATTTTCATAATATAGATAGAATTGCTATGCAAATAGGGGTACCTATGGATAGTGATTATCGTATTGCAAGTGGTATTAAATATGCACTTTTAGTAGCAAGCTATAATGGTAATACATGTGTACAAAAAGAAAACTTAGTAGATTATGTAAAAAGCATATTAGAAGTAACACAAGAAAGTATAGAAAATAATTTAATTGATTTAAATGTAAAGTCAGAAATTGTCATGGAAGAAAAAGGAGAAGAAGTTTGGGTATTTTTAGAGCCATTATATAGAGCAGAAAAAAACATTGCAGATAAATTAATTGCTTTAAGAGATGATGAAAATAAAAAATATATTAAAAATTTTGAAAAAGAAATTAAAAAACAAGAAGAAAAATTAGATATAGTACTATCAGAAAAGCAAAGAGATGCTATTCAGCAAATTAATGAACATAATGTATGCATTATTACAGGTGGACCAGGTACAGGAAAAACAACAATTATAAAAAGTATGATAGAAATTTTTAAAACGCAAGGTAAAAAAGTGGTATTGTGTGCTCCAACAGGCAGAGCTGCTAAGCGAATGAGTGAAACAACAGGAGAAGAGGCAAAAACTATACATAGACTGCTAGAAATAGGAAAGTTTGAAGAAGATAAATTAGGCAGTATTGATACCAATATAACACCAG
The DNA here is from genome assembly GCA_947626885.1 of uncultured Clostridia bacterium. Classification (GTDB taxonomy): domain Bacteria; phylum Bacillota; class Clostridia; order TANB77; family CAG-508; genus Scatovivens. Next base: position 9,853 of record CANQTX010000033.1, read on the forward strand.
TAGACGCCGATATTATTGTAGTAGACGAAATGTCTATGGTAGATATTTTTATGATGAATTATTTAACAAAAGCCATTTTTTTAGGAACAAAGATGGTATTTGTGGGAGATCCCAATCAGCTCCCTTCTGTAGGACCAGGTAGTATTTTAAAAGATATGATAGAATCGAAAGCATTTGCAACTATAAGTTTAACCCAAATATTTAGACAAGCTGCCAAAAGCAAGATTATAGTAAATAGCCATAATGTAAATAAAGGCATTCATTTTATAGGAAAAAAAGATTATGCCGAAGATGCCGAAGATGATTTTTACTATGTTAATGAAGCAAATCAGGATAAAATTATCCATCAAGTTGTTTCATTAAGTAAAGATCGTTTAAAAAAATATGGAAATTATGAGTTTTTTAAAAATATACAAGTATTAACACCAACCAAAAAAGGAAAATTAGGCACAAGAGAATTAAATACATATTTACAGGAAGCGTTAAATCCTAAAATAGATACGGTACAAGAAAAATCCTATGGAAATATCATTTTTAGAGAAGGTGACAGGGTGATGCAAATAAAAAACAATTATGATATTTATTGGGAAAAAGGAAGAGAAGAAGAAAGCGGTCTTTTTGAAAATGGTAGAGGTGTTTTTAATGGAGAAATTGGTAGAATATCGTATATAGACTATGAAGAGAAACAAATAGAAATTGCATTTGATGATGGAAAAGTAGCATGGTATGCTTTTTCAGAATTGGATCAATTAGAACATGCCTATGCTATTACCATACATAAGGCACAACGGAAGTGAATTTGATGTAGTAATATTAGTAATTCCGCCAACATCAAATATGTTACTCACCAGAAATTTATTGTATACAGGACTGACAAGAGCCAAAAAAATGTTAATTGTAATTGGTAATAAAAACTTAATCGAAATGATGGTAAATAACTGTGACACAAGGAAAAGAAACACAGGACTAAAAGAAAAACTAATGCACTAAGTAAATAGAAAAAATGTACTTTTTATAAAAAGGACTTGCAAAGGCAATATGCTTAAAGTATAATTTAAGTGTAAATTATTAGCTATTAATGGAATGGCAGGTACATGGGAGTAAATATCTTTGTAAAAAAGAAGAAATATAGTGAATGCTATTTCAAAAAATGGAAATAATTTAGAGAGAAAGATAAGGGAAAAAAGAATAAAGAGAAGAAAAAGTACAAGTCAAGAAAACAAAAAGGAGGACAAAAGAAGATGATCAACAAGAAAAGTAATAACAAGGGTATTACATTGGTAGCATTAGTGGTAACCATCATTGTATTATTAATCTTAGCAGGTGTTAGCATAAGTTTAGTACTAGGGAATAATGG
>CANQTX010000034.1 GCA_947626885.1 uncultured Clostridia bacterium
CTTGAGGCTCTGCTTGTAACGTAGCCTTTTAGGCGTTATGAGTAAAATACCCCCGGCTAAGCCGGGGGATATTTATTTGTTTATAACCTTTTAAAACTTTTCATCAACCATTAGAGCTAAAAGCAAAAAAGGCTTTTTTCGCTTTTAACCTCTCAAAACCTTATAAAATCATATAAAAATTTAGTTTTTCTCCCATTTTTCCTCCCAGTAATTATATGTAATTTTATAAAACTTTTTAATACTTTTGTTTAGCAGTTTAACTAAGCAATAAATTTACAAATGTTTACTTTTTTGTTATACTTTTATTAAATAGATAATTTTAGAGGTAACTGTTATGAGTAAAAAAATAATTATAGCAATTTGTATTGTAATTTTAGTAATAATTGGTACATTTGCTTGGATTAGACTACATAATACATTTGATAAATCGAATCCAATAATATTTGAAAAAGGCTTAAATGATAATTATTCCTTTGTAATCTATCAAGGCAAAGAGTATATACCATATTGTGCATATAATCCAAAAGAAAGAGAAAAATACTTGGGTTATGTTGGAGAAGATAAACAAGATGAAATATATACAGTAAAAGGGTATTCAGAAGAAGAATGGCTTATTAATTATTTAGATTCTGGAATAATGAATGATTGTATATTGTTAAAAGAAAAAAGTGTTACTAATATACCAAATGGATTGACTTCTGAATATGAGTGGAATAAAAAAACAAGTACAAACTCATATATTCTAAATGGAATTACAGTAGCTACAAATTCAAGTGTTAATAATCAAAATACAATAGTTGCTATTGATAATTCAAGTGGAGAAACATTAGGTATAAAATCTACTAAAAGTCCAGAAAATGTAACAATAGAAGTTCTAGAAGATACAATAACAGGAGATTCTGTAACTATTTTAATAACAGATAATAATGAAAATAAATATAATTGGGGAGTAGAATTTGGAGTTCAAAAAAAAGTTAATGGAGAATGGGAGAATTTGAAATATGTATCTGATAGATTAGTTTGGAATTCTATAGCTTATATGTTAAATGAAAATAATCAATTAACTCAAAAATTAAATATAAAATATTATTATGGAACACTAGAAAATGGAATATATAGAATAGTAAAACCAACAGACTTATATTCAAATGAATTTGAAATTAAATAGTTAAACATAAATTTGTAGTATTATAAAACGAGTGTGTATTTGCACACTCGTTTAGTCTACTCTTTTAAAGATTCTATCATCAAATTATTTGATAGATTATAGCCATATTTAAAAGCTAATTTTTTCTCTCTACATAGTACATCTACTTGTTTACTTATATAGTCATTAAATATCTTGCTTTCAGGCTTATTTAATACATTATAAAATGAAGGGAGTTTTGGATTATAAATAGTATATTCACAAAGAAAAGCAAAAACGAAAATAATACTATTGATAATATTGCAAGTTTATTACATACAAAATGAAATTGCAAATATCATATAGTATTTGCACCGAAATTTAGAAGAAAAGAAATATATAGAACATTAAAAAGAGAAATAGGTATGATATTGAGAGAATTATGTAGGAGAAAAGAAGTAGAGGTAATAGCAACAGAAGCATGTCCAGATTATATACATATGTATGTAAGCATACCACCCAAAATAAGTGTATCATCATTCTTGGGATATTTGAAAGACATGCAAATCTAAAATATAAATATGGAAACAGAACATTTTGATGTAGAGGATTTTATGTAAGTACGGTAGGAAATAACAAGACGGCAGTGTAAAGATATATAGAAAATCAACTAAAAGGGGATATGATGACAGATCAAATAACAGTAAAAGAATATAAAGACCCTTTTAAAGGGTAGTAAGTAACAAAAACGCAAGCGAAAGGGCATAAGCTATCAAACTGGGGCGCTTTAGCGCAAGCTGGTAATAAGGCCTTATAGGCCTATGTGAAAATCCCCCAGTTATACTGGGAGATATTTATTTATTATATTTTCAATTGGTTTCCAAATATTAGAATTTAAAACATTTTCATCCCATTGGGTATTTGATAAGTATATTTGATTACCAACTGCTCGTATAAATCCCCAATTAATATTTGAATTTCTATTAGCATATTCTTTTAAAGCATCAAATTTATTTTTTGCAAATATATCAACATTATTGGAATTTCCTTCTGCGTTTAAACCACCCTTGGCTTCAATAATCCATATGTCTCCATTTTGCAATTGAATAATATAGTCAGGGTAAAAATTATTTCTTCTAAAAGCCCTTCTATATATTATGCTAAAGAAATCATCTCCTTTATCACCATTTTTATATACCCATTTTACTTTATCATTATTTTCACACCATTCCTCAAAAGCTATTTCTGTATATGTTCGATTAGGTGGAATTAAAATATTATTTCCATATTCTAAAAATACATTTTTATTTAAAATTTTTGTAGAATCAATTCTTTTATGCTTTTTATAATATTGTTTTTTAGGTATAAACCAATCTTTTTGAATAACATCATTTTCTTCAATTTCGGCAATTTCTTCTTGACTTATTTTACTAAACGTTTCAACCAATTTATCTCTGTTATTAACTAAAAAAGCATTATACTCTCTTAAAGTCATATTTTTTAATAATTTATTCTCATGCTCAAAATCTATTTCATCTTGAGATAACAATGAATATTGGTCTTCCGCTGGTCCAAACAACACTTTTAAAGCATTATTAGATATATGCTCATCAATACCTATTGCTGAGGCTATTTTTCTCTTAGCATCTCTTATTATAAAACCATCATCATGATTATCTATCTCATGTTCCCCACCAAAAATTTTATTTAATTTTAATATATCGTGTGTAGTTCTTGCCACACCTTCAAAAGCTTCTGTTTTTAATTTTGTACCAAACTCATATCCTTTAGTAGTATGTAATTCGTTTTTATCTAATTCATTATTATTATTTAAATCACACTCCTCAAGCATGACTTTTCTAATCGTTGCAACAACAGCCTTAGGGTTTACAGCATATTTATCATTTCCATTTAAACATTCTTTTTTTAATATAATAGAAGGTGCATCATTTTTTCTTTTGTATTCACTTTTATAAAAACTTTCAGCTATATTGTTTGTTAATCCTTCTTTATATTCATTATCCAATGTATATACATAACAATTATCCAATAATTCATTATCGTAGTGTTTTGCTTCTGGCATTCTACGAATTCTTCCTACAGTTTGAATATTAAAACTTTCTGATCCACCTTCACGAAGTTTTACTAAAATTTTTGCTCTTGGACAATCCCATCCAGTAGCAATTGCTTGTTTAAATAGGATGAATGCATATTGTCCATCTTTTTTCTTTATTTCTTCTACATTACTCGGATGATCTCCACTAAACCATTCTGTAATCATTCCAGAATTTTCAGAATAACCCATAATATCTAATTCTTGTTTAATTTTTTCTATCCACTCCTTGTTTCCATTTGGAAATTGAATCAAAACTAAAGGACGAATATTTAAATTCAATTTATTATACTCATCTAATATTTGCTTTCTTTTTTCATTAGCTAAATGTAATAATGTTAAATCACTATCAATGTCATTATTTTCCTCTATAGCTGCAGCTAATCCTTCATTTATTGAGATACCAGATGTTATAAGTCCTGCACTTATAACTTCATCATCTGTAATACGTTCGATTATATCCTCATCTCCTGTAATTGGTGTAGCTGATGCTCTTAATACATGTAACGGTTGAAACTTAGCAATATATTCATTTGCTGTTTCTCTGTACCTATGTTCCTCATCGATTATCATAAAAATATCTATATTATTTTTATGACAAAAGACAATTTTAGACATTAAATCGTTATGCTCTCCTTCTTGCAATACAGTATTAGAACTTCTATTAATTTTATCCCAGTTTATAAAATAAACATGTCCAGCAGGAGAAGTTTCACTTATAAATGAATACACATCACCAGAAGGTATTCCAATTGTAACATTATCAAACACATCTTGCGATTGACTTTGTAATCCTCCAGCTCCAGGGCATAACCATAAGAAAACCGTATTAGGGTTTTCATCGAGATAGTCATCAATAAATTTACATGATAATACAGTTTTACCTGATCCTGTTGGTGATTCTAATATCATTTCTTTATAATCAGCACATTTCTTTAATAAATTTCTTTCATGTATATCTTGAAATTTAAACAAATCTTTCTTAAACATTATTCTGCAACCTCCTTTAATTCTTGACCAAAATATTCACGAGGTATGTAACTAAATTTTTTCTTTTTAAGCTTTTCTAACTCTATATTATCAAGTATAATGTTCTGATTAATCCATACATTCTGAACATTCTCATAATTATCATTATCTAATATATATTTTTGAAAATGATCCTTATTTAAAACAAGAACATTTTTTTTATTATCAATTTCAATAGCATTTTCCAATTCAATCATTTCTTTAATGTGCATTAATAAAGCATTACTTAATAAGTAGTCTTCTGGTTTTCTAGGAATATAATCACATTTTAAATATTTAAGATTATGAATTATTCCAGGAACAGTTTCATTTTTTTTACTTATACCACATACTTTTATTGAATTATCTTCATAAATATTCTTAATAGAATCATATTTATCAATATTATCTTCTACAATTGATTTGATTTTTCCTTTCTCCTCATCTATTTTTTTCAAAAAGGTATTATTAAATTTTTTTTCATATAAAATTTCTTTAACATCTTTAGTATGTGTATAACCTTTAGCAACAGCAACCAACCTAGGATAAGTAATTGATGAGCAAATTCCATATTTTTGTTCATATTCTTTTAATTCTTTTGGATGTTCTTCCAAAGCTCCATATATTCTTTTAAATTCTTTTTCTCGTTTTTCTCCTATTGAATTATTTGTAACCATAATATACTTTCTATTTCCGCCACAAATCTTATTTAATAATTCAACTGCATGTCCTGTCGTACCTGAACCTGCAAAGAAATCAACTATAATTGCGTTTTCCTTATTTTTAGTAGTAGCATATAAACATTCATATACATTCCAAATAGATTTTGGAAAATCAAAATCATTATTTGGAACCATACTATTAATTAATTGCGTACCATATTCATTTGCATCATATTTTTTGTCTGTCCAAACAGTTTTATAAGGTTCATATGGTTTTCCTAACTCAATATCATAAACTCCATTTCTTTTAACTACTCTTAATATATCCCATATACTTTCCACTGATTGTCTAGCATATCTCCATTTTTTCTCAACATTACTATTATCTATTGGATATATCACTATTTCACCATTTTCATTTACTTCATTCCTTTGCGGGTGTATATTATCTGCTAAAACATCATCGAATCCAATAATTTTTCCTTCTTTAACTCTTATTCCATAAAAACAATTTCTAGCATCTGTTCTAAGTGATTCGCTTCCCCAATTTCTTAATGGACTCCAGTCAATTTTATCTGCTTCTTCAATTTCTTTATCACATATTATTTTATAATGTTTTTTATAAACAAATAAAGCGTATTCGTTTGTATATGAGAAGTTGTCTCCTTGAATTCCTCTAGGGTTCTGAATAATAGTAATGACATCAACAGTATACATAACATCAAATATATCTTCAATAAGCAATTTTAATGTTGCTATTTCATTTTCATCAATTGCACAAATTAAAACCCCATCGTCTTTCAATAAGTTTTTAGCAATTTTTAATCTTACATTCATCATGGAAAGCCACTTACTATGTCGATATACATCTTTTTCATCAACATAATTATTATTATATTTCCAATTTTTTGCACCAGTATTATAAGGTGGATCTATATATATACAATCAACTTTATGTTTATGTGTTTTTTCTAGTAAATATAGTGCATGAAGATTATCACCTTCAATTAAAAAGTTATATGGTAAGTTTTTATCTAAAGATAATTTTTTTTCGGAATCTTCGCAAAAAACAGGTATGTTTTTTTCTAATATTTCATCTACTTCTTCATTATGTTGTTCAAAAACTAAACCATATTTTTTTTCATTTAAAAAGTTTTCAATTTCATTAAATGCTTTAATTGAATCATCATCAATATGTGTTTTCTTTAATTCTTCAATAAAACTAATCATTTTTTCTCTTTTAATTTTAGATAAATTAGAACTCATTATTTTTTACCTTCTTTTTTCATCATTTCCCTTATTTTCGATTTAGCTTCTGCATTATTTATAATATAATTTGCAATATCTGCAGGAACTTTGCTATCTTTATACGCAGCAGCAGCTATATCATACAATTTTTCCCTTTCAGCTTCGTTTAGAGATAGTACTTGTTCAATTTTTTTTAGTATTTTTTCTGAAGGAATTCTATTGTCATTTTCAATATCATGCATATACTGAGGTGTTATATCTAATTTTTCTGCCATTTTTCTTGAAACATTTATATTTAGTTTTTGCTTTCTAAGATTGATCAAATAATTTCCTAGACTTTCAGCCATTTCTTCCTCCTTATCAACATATATGCTTATAAGCTGATACTATCATTAAATTATTCTTATTTCAAGTGATTTAACAAAAAAATACATGATTTCCAAGCCAGAATGTTTAAAAAACCTGATTTTTCAGAATTTTTAGGAGATTGAAAGAATTCACCTTGACCATACGATAGAAATTTTGAAGAAACGCAAGAAAATTGCAAAAGCCTTAAAGAGTATTAATCAATGGATTTTGATTAATACTCTTTTTGTATAGCGCCCCCTGTAAAACAGGGGGCTAAAAGCTTTTTGCTATGATTAGTATATCACCGAAATATAGTATAGCAAGTATAGTGGGATATTTAAGAGGAAAAAGTAGTTTAATGATATTTGATAAACATGCAAATTACAAGTAAAAATAAGAAAATAGGCACTTTTGGTGTAGAGGCTATTAGTGGATATAGTAGGCAAAAATAAAAAAGTAATAGAAGAATACATAAGAAAACAATTACAAAAAAATATAGCAAAAGACCAAATAAGTATCAAAGAATATATAGATCTATTTGAAAAAGAACAAAAAGAAAAAAATAAAAAAAGGATTGGGACCACTTAAGTAGTAGCCTGAGAAAGAAATGCGGTTGGTGAACCATTCAAGAGGTTTTAAGCCCAGAAGTGCTAGTACAAAAGCTTTCTAGGCTAAGAACAAACCACCAGTTTTATGAAGTGGTTATTATTTTTTAGTAATAAACCTGAAGGAAATCTTTTTCCATTTTCAATATGGTTTAAATATTGCAGAGAAATTTCTAATTTTTCAGTACTTTTTTTTCTTAATTCATGAATAGCTTTTCCTAATTTATTTATTAGATTTTACCTCCAATAACAATCTATCTGCTTATATGTTTTCAACAATTTTATTGACAATAAAAGGCGTATGACCTGTTTGTAAAGCTTTTGGTTCTTTATTCTTTTTGTTATAAGCCATGTCTTGTTCAAATTCTTCAATTAGATTTCCACCTAGTTTAGACATTTTTCTATCTAACTTGTTAGCCATTTTAGAGCATTCTTTTAATTCTTTTTCAACAGTTTTAGGTAATTTTTCTGAATATTTATATTTTATTTTGTGTTCTAAACTTGCCCAAAAATCCATGGCAATTGTTCTTATTTGAATTTCAACTTTAACATCTATAATACCACTTGCAAAACTAACTGGAACAGATACAATGAGATGATAACTGGAATAGCCACTTTCTTTGGGATTTTTAATATAATCTTTCTTTTCAATGACATTTATATCAGTTGATTTTTCAAACATTTCTACCATTTTGTAAATATCTGGAATGAATGAACATATGATTCGAATACCGGCAACGTCATTTAAATTGTTTACTAAACTATGATAGGTTATAGGATAACCTTTTCGTTTTAATTTTTTAACAATACTTTCTGGTGACTTAATTCTTGTTTTTATATGTTCTATTGGATTATAACTATATAACATTTGAAATTCATCACTAATGATTTGTATTTTTGTTTCCATTTCTTTTAAGGCAGAGTTATACATGAGCATGATTTTTTTAAATTCAATTTCTCTTTCTTTAATATAATTCAGATTGCTGATTGAGTTTTCTTCCATATTTGCATTACCTCACTTTATAATATTATGTTTAACAATCAAATTTATGATTAAGATTGATTAAATCATATTTCATATTTCTTAAAATTATATTAAATTATTCTTATGTTTCATACAGAATTTATTTGTGAAAATATCCATTTATTATGACTTTATTATAAAAGTTAGATTTAAAAAAATTTAAAGTGTTAAAAGGGAATCATCTTCTTTTGTAGGGTTATTATTTTCTTTAGCTTCTTTATTTGTTTGTGTATGATTTTTTTCGATTTTCCCAGTAACTTCTGGTACTCTATATTTTTCTAAAGCATCTGGTGGCGATTTTGTATTGGAAGATGCTTGCGTTTCTGAATGACCACTATTTTTATTTCCAAAAACATCCTGCACAGATTCTTTCAATCTTGAGAAAAAACCTTGGGTATGATTTTTTTCCTTTTTATCTTTGATAGTAGCAATAACTCTTTTAATTTTACCAATAAAAGAATTATCTTGTTGAATCATTGCCAAACCTTGAGAATTTTCTGGTTCATCTATGGTTGGTTCCATAGGGTCTTTTGGATGTTCTATTTTAGAATCTTCTTTATCATCAATCTTACCTTGTATGTTGGGTGGATTAAAATTGATTTCAATAGCATTTTCATCAAAATATGCTTTCAAATCTTCCTCTGGCAAATTACTAAATGTTATGTCAGATGTTAATGCTTGATCAAACTGTTGTAAAAGGTATGTAACTTTCGATTGATCTGCTAAAATCATTTGCAGTTTATCTTTATATGTAATATTAGAAATAATTTTTAAGATTGATTTCGCATTTTCATTAACATCTAATTCTTCAAATTCATTAGATAATGTTTCTTTTAAAGTACTTGTGGATAATTCTGATAGATACTGCCTATCATCATTACCAATTTGTTCAAAATATGTTTTATATTGTGTGAACGCTTCTTGTATTTCTTCTTGGGTGTAACCAACTTTAGCTAAAGCACCAGTAAGTTGTTTTATTTCTCTAGCTATTTCTTGTTCTAGAGAAATTTGAGATTCATTGGAAGAAATATTTGGTATATTTTTTTGACTATCATTTTGCAAAGAAGTATATATATCAGAAATAGATGGATTATTGACAGATTTTTCATCTTTTTCAATCAATAAATTTCTGTAGAACAAGTAAGATTTATAGTCTTGAGTTGATTTTAAATCGAATAATTTTTTCTCAAGATTATTTGTTTTCTTAGTATCCTGCGCTTGACGTGCTTCATACAATTCGATATCGGTATCAACTACTTCTTGACCTACATTAGATATTTTTATCAATTTTTCAAAACCAACTTTTAAGAATTGAGATTTTATTTCTTCCGATATATGTAATTGATCTAAGATTTGTGTTAACTCCCCATTAGATATTTTAGAAAAATCTATTTTTGTTGTTTCGTATTTTTTTTGTAAAACATCTAATATTAGATCTATACTTTTATTAAAATCACATTCAAACTCTTTCAACCATTCGGCTTTCGTTTTGTTATCTGCTTTGCTATTTCGAATTCTAGCATGCATACCATCTTTATATTTTTTTCTTTGTTCAGCATTTAAAAACTGATAGTTTTCCCTTAATTGATTTTTCTCATTTAAAGTTAAAGTGTCAAAACGATTTAACATATTATTGATGATGGTAAAAGACAAGACAGTGGTAGCAATTTCTTTAATATTTTCATTTAAAGTCATTTTTTTATAATTAGTCTGTATAGTATTGATGCTTTTAGATATTTCTGTAATATTTAATTTTCCAGTAGAGTCGATATATGTTATACCTGTTTCAATATTTTTTTTTAAATTCAAGATAACTGATGATAATAAATCTCTATCTTTTATTTGATTGAGCATAGTTTCTAGTGAGAGAGAATTATTATCTCTTGATGTAACAATATTATATTTGCTTTGTTTGTAATCTGGTTCAGTCATTTGATTTTTTAATTCTCTTAAGGATTCTAATCTTTTCTCTATTATTAAATCAATTATTTCATCAGAAATCTGACTCATGATTTTTTCCTCTTTTCTTAGGTATACATGAAATATAAATATATTTAATATGAGTATATATATAACTTAAAACAAATACAATTACAAATTTGTTACATTTTTCTTGCAAATTTACATAATTTATGATAATATATATTTAATTTTTATAAAAGACTAACTATTAATTGTCAATAGTTTTTCAAAAAAATTTTTTTAAATAATTTGTTAGATAAAAATTTGTAC
>CANQTX010000035.1 GCA_947626885.1 uncultured Clostridia bacterium
TCACTCCTTATTTTTTTACATATCCTCCTGCAAATGCTTCTATTGTTGCACTATATATTCCAAAAGGTTTATCTTTTTCATCACTATAAAATTTAATTGATATTTCAACTATCTTCTTTTCTTTAATTTTAAATACTAAATATGATTTGTTAGTTGTAACAAAGCTAAAATTAGTAAAATCCATATTATTAAAATTAAAACCATTAGCCGATTTTTGTGTAGTATATTTATAATCCTCAGACTTATCTGTTCTTCTCGCTATTTTTATAATACCATTAGGAATAGTCTTAATTTTTGCTATTCCACCTCTTTTATTTGTAGTCTTTAATTGATTATCAAAACTAAAATTATCCATTGGTGTAGTCCAATAGCTTTCAATTGTCTCCTCATTATCATTTGTACCTTCTACAATAAAAATAGAGCCATCCTTAGCTCCTATATATAGATTATCATCATATTCTTTTAAAATATTAGGATTGGCCTTTCCTACATCCCAATAAAACCATTCATATTCAAAACTATTTAATTTTGCATATTTTTGTCTACTATCTGCCAAATACATCCTTCCATCTATTAGTACACACAAATATCCCTTCCAAACAACCATTGAAGCTTTTGAATATCCATCTTCATTTGTCATTTTTACATCAACTAAAGAACTTCTATGTGCTACTACTTGCCTACTATCTATTTTTTCTGTAGATACGCCCTCTAATCCATATCTACTCAAATAAACTATATCATCTTGAAAATTTATACTTCCAGCATAACAGCCTATACTTACATTTCCTTGCTTACTAGGATAAATTTTTCCATTTTCTAAATCCAATGTAGGTTCATGATAAAATACATTAGCATTATTTTGGTCTAAATTTTTAAAAATCCATAAAATATTATTACCTACTGTCATTCCCGTGATTAAACTATCACTTGCACCATCTTCATAATAATTTAAATCTGATATGTATTGTGGATTTCCTAATTCTGAATGAAATACTGCATTTGGATAATCTGGATTACCTGTAAAAAATAAACGATTATCAAATATTAAAGCATTCGTACATTTTTCTATTCTATCTGAATACCCAGAAATAGTTTTTGAAAATGTTATAAAAACATTATCTTCTCCACTTAAATTTGGTTTTGCAGGAGCCTCATTAAATGTAACTTTTCCTCTTAATCTATCTACTTTAAAATTTGTATTCTCTGTCATCTCAACATCATTTACTATCGCCGTAACCAAAGTATCGTCAATTTCAGTTGCATCTAAATAAAAATCTTTTGATTCCCCATCTGCTAAAAAACTATTTATTCTTTTAGGAGTTAAAACATTGACATCTTGTAATGTTTCCCCTCCTCCTATATTACCAGCTGTTCTACTTATTGTAGTCCTTGGAACGAATGGACTTGCATCTACTACCTTTTTTACTGTTTTTCCATCATATACTAAATAATTCTTTCCATCGTTAATATAAACATTTCCATTACTATCTGCCTTATTAAAATAACTCTTTTTTTCATTATTCATCTCACTATATAATTGTTTCAAATGTTCATAATCTGGATTGTCTGGAAAGTTACTCCATTCATATAAAATTTCTCCACTATGTATCAAAGCTGTATCTGTTCTGTATATATAAATACCATTTATTTTTGTTCCTATCTGAGCTAATTTCTTTAATCCAGGTCTTGTCTCTATACAAGCTCCTTGCGTATCTTCATAATTTTTCCAAACATTTAATGCATCTGGACTTCTAGTTATAGCCACTAAGCTTGGTTCTTCTAAAAAATCCACACCAGCAAAATCTGCATATACTCTTTTTACACCTGTCGCCATAACAACCTCCTATATGTCTAATTCTCCACTATTTTCATCTGATTCATATTCTCTTAAATTTACACTTGGTACATTTCTTCTATTATCTAATAACTGCAACTTTCTTTGATATTCTGTTGCAAAAGATGTATAATCTGCACTAGGGTCGGTTTTTAAAATATCATCTGCAACCTTATAGGGTAATATACTTTGTGCATCTTGTTCTATTTCTAAATAAAAATCATCATCCGTATCTTCATTTATGGTTTGAGGATATTTATAGTATTCTACAATTGTTTGCCCATCTATATTATCATTTATATAAATTTTATTATTACCTAAAGTATAATAATCGGCATTTTTCTTTCTATTATTCTCATCTAATACAAACACATTTTTAATTTGATACAAATCAGAAGGTAATGTATAAGATGTATATCTATCTTCCCTTTGCTCATCACTTTTCCCTTGATATGTTTTAGTTGCTATTATCTTTTTATTTTGAGCTAATTCTTGATATGCCAAATCAAATAAATGTGGCAACCTTGTAGCTATATCCTCATCTTCTGTTAAATTATTCATAGCAGGTGAATACTCTTCTATTAAAGCTAAAATTTGTTTTTTACTCTCTCCATATGTCATTTTTTATACCTCCAAGTTGCTAGAATCGAACTAGCTAATTTCCTATACTTGTACATGAAAGAGGGCTATAAGCCCTCTTCTTATGGTAATTCAATTACTTGAACTTTTAAACTTTCTGCATCTTCTCCTTTGATTACAACTTTACCTTTGTTCTCTCCAGATACATTTTCGAATTTACCAGATTCAATAACAATAGCAACAGTTTTACTATTAGTTACAGAAACTTCTAAGTCCTCTGTTCCTTGTAAAGAATTTCCTTTTACTATTGTTGCCTTCTTTGGTCCTTCTCCTGAATTAGCTATTAATATTAATATCTTTCCACAAGATTTATTATCATAATCAATAGCCACACCTTCAGTTGTAATAGCTACTGCATCAGATAACTCTAATGCAACATTTCTCTCTAATACATTATTTGTTACATCACTCATATTTTATCTCTCCTTTCCCTAATCTGCTTTTTGATGGCATCTTAATACAGCACATTCTTTTGGTCTTACCATTTTTCCACCATAAGTATTCAATCCTTTGATAGCCTCTGCAAAGCCTTTCTCTGGTTCATATGGTTTTAATTTATCAATACCATTACAATATGCAAATGCTTTTGATGTTTTTAAAATAATATGGTCATCTGTTCCATCATTATACGCATTATTTGTCATTTTAATTTTAGCACTATTATAAAGTCCTAAAACTCCTTTAGATATTAAATCATCATTATTAGTCTTTAAATCAATTAATCTGTTTTGGAATAACATATAAAACCAAGGTGTTAAATATAAAGTTGTATCGTCCTTAGCACTTACTCCATTATTCCATAAAACAACAAATAAATCATCAATTGCTTTTTTAGCTGAAGCCTCATCTGCAATTTCTAAAGATTTACTTTTAAATCCTGCATTCTTAGCTATCTGAGTTGCACAGAATATATCCTCTTTTTCTGCTAAAGCTCTTGTTGTCTCTGTTTGTAATGCTTCCATTACTCCATCTTGTGCTTGTGCTTTATCAATATTGTCGATTCCATAATTGAAATAGTCAAATTGGTCAATATCTAAATAAGCTGATGTTCCAGCTACATTTTCTGGGTCATCAATAGGTTTGCCAGGTACATATTTTTTAATTGTTGGTCTTCCACTATTTTGGATTTTTACCCTTTTGCCTTCGCCTGCCTCTCCTTCAAATTTGTAGTCACAGTCTTGTTTAAAAACTGTAAATTTTGGTAATTCAAGTTGAATATACTTAGACCATACAGTTGGTTTAAAATTTGCATAACTCATTTTTCATCTTTCCTTTCTTTTTTACCAACGTTTCATAGACTCTCGAACTCTTTTAAAGATAGTTGGATTATCAAGGTCTTTGCTTGAAAGCTTGTCTACTTCTTCAGGCGTGTAATATTCTTTTATCTGGTTATCTGGTGTAGTAGATTTTGAACTACCAGTACTTGCTGGTTTCTTTGGAATATCTCCGTTTACTTTCTCCCACATTTCATAAATTTCAGATATTTTCATATTTCTATTAAACTTACTTGCAAAATCATTAAATTCTTTATCTTTAAGAATGCTTGTATCTATTCCGTTGGCTTTTAATTCTTTTTCATCTAATTTAGATGTTAGGTATTCCCCTAATTTAAAAAATTCTGCATCTTCACGTGCAGAAGTTTTTCCTTGTTTTTGTTTTACAGCTAGTTCATTCGCTCTAGCTTCAATTTCTAAATCATCGGCAACATCAATAAGTTCTTTTGCATCTGATTTTCCTAAGATTTCAGCATCTTTTTTATTGATATTTGATTTAGTTTCTGGGATATTTACCCCTTGTTCTTTATAAAACTCTGTAACTTTACTTAAAACATCATCTTCATTTGAAAGTCCTAATCCTGCTCTTAATACAGTTTCTAATTGTCTTGCCTTGTTTTGGTTACTTTCTTGCTCTTTACGATGTTTTCTTTCAAGTCTAGCTTTTTCTTTACTTACTACTCTACTCACTTCTTCTTGAAGTTCTTTTTGAGTAAAAGTTTTTTCTGATGAATTATCTTCTTTTGAAGTATTAGTAGTATCTTTTACTTCTAATTCCTCTACTTCGTTTACTTCCTCATCAGTTTTTTCCATATTTTGTTCATTATCTGGCATATGTTACCTCCCGCTTAAAGTCCGTCGACTATTAATTCCTTCAGCTTTTTAGGTCTTCATAGTTTTGGACACAAATCATACTATAAAAAAGATGTCAAAAGAGACATCTATAATTAATAACTATTGTTGGTTTTGTTGTATTGGTATTGATAATTGACTATTATCAACCATATTTACTTCTTCTGGAGTTATCCCTGTTTGCTCTACATTATTCATTTCTTGTTGAGCCATTACTTGCTCCATAGCTCCATTTAATGCATTTGCTGTTTTTTCTATTTCATTAAATACTTTTTCTTTTTCTTCTCTGTCTTTTAGAATTTCTTTTAGTCTTGATTTTGGCATTGTTGCATCATCTGGTAAACTATTTACATATTCCTCAAAATTTATTTGATTGCTAGCTAATAAATTTTCTAATGACAACTCCATAGCATATTTATCAAAAGCACTCCTTGGTGTTATATCTATTTTTATATCAAAATCATATTTTTGAAGTTCTTTATAAGACATCTTGTAGGATTCTTCAATAGTAGTATTTGTGGTATAATCTTTTCTTTCACTTATTAAAGTAATACCTCTAACACTATTTGCTTTTAGCATTTCAAACCATATTCTTGCAATATCTTCTATAAAATCTTTATATGCTTCTACCTGTTCATTAATAGGTTGTTGAGATGCTTGTTGAACTGCAAGTATTGCCTTTCCTGCTGCCTGAGTAGGGTCTACATTACCAGTAGCAGTATCAGATGCACCTGCTAAATTTTGCGTTTCATCCTCTAATTCTTTTTGCAGATTATATGCATCTGAACCAATTGTTGCTGGATGCAAATAATTAACAACTTTATTTACATCATCTGCATTTAATTCGTTTACCTCTATAGTTGTCCCAACCTTATTTAAAGCTTTTGGATTTGATATGTATTTTGTATTAGCAACTAATTTAGGAAAAGCTACTAATTTCACAACTAAAGCCCTTCTTGTTGCAGTTTTATTTATTTCTATCTGATTTGGAATAAGATATTCTACTTCTCCTTGACCTCTCGCACTTCCTTTTACTCTTTCCCATAATACATGAGCCACTGGATATAAGCCTATTTCTAGGCAAGTATCTTTCATAACTGTCGCTAATTTAGTGCATTTTTTAGCCCATATCTTTCCATCTTTTTTATATAATTTTAGTAATACTAAACACATAGGAGATATTTCGGTAGTTCTTAAATCTCTACCAGATTGTTCTTCAATATCTTGGTCTTCTACTATTAAGTCAATTTCTTTTTGACTTATTTCATTCTTTTTAGCTTCTTCTTTTACTTCTTCTACTGTTCTTCTAAAAGATATAATTATATATGGTTGATTCTGAATATCATCATCATTTTCATTGCCATAATAAATATTAGTTCTATCAACTTGCTCACAAAAAATATTATTACTCTTAGGGTCTGGGTCTGAATAAAAATAAATGATACCTTCATTGTCTATACAAGCATCATTTATACAACTCCTAACTATTTTATTAACTTTATTTTTTTCCCATACTTGATTTGCATATCTATTCATCATATCACATATATCTTGTAGTTTTTTTCTTTGGTCTTGATTCTCATATGTATCACTATTAAAAAATATTTGATATGAATTAGTTTTGACTACTCCAACTTTATACTTAACTATACTTTTTATAATATTTAATGTTATAGGTTGAATACCCTGTAGCTTTGCACCTTCCCATTGATTACCATGATAAAAATTATAATTTCTTTTACTTTTTTCATATAATTGATGTTGGTAATTGTACTCTACTCCCCTTTGATATTCTTGCCAAACAGCTGTTATATTTTGTTCTTTTTTCTTCATTTTCTACCTCCATTATAAGCCTGCATCGTAAGAATCTATAGCATCTAAATTTTCTTGTAATTTTTTAAATTGTTCCTCTTGTTCTTTCTCTTCCTTCATGTCTTGTTTTCGTTTTCTATGTCTTTTTATAACCTTACTTGGTTTTATTTCTTCTGGAAGTCTCTGTTCTTTTCCAATCTTATATCCTGAATAAAATCCAAATATTAAACAACTTATAGATATTATTGTATATATTAAATTCATTCTTTTCCTCCAAACTAAAAAGGAACTATGTCATCTCCATAGTCCTCTTCTATACGATTTTCATTGATTCCAAATACTTTGTCTAATTCTTCTTGTAAATCTTTATGTATTGAATTTCTATCTGTTTTCTTCATATCTTGCTGTGTTCTTATATAATAAGTTATAGCCAATGCCATAACTAAGTCATCATGATAACCTTCTTCTGCCTCTGCTCTACCTTTATCATTCACTATAAATGTTAGCATTTCTTTTAAAGTGTCTTTATCATTTATTCTATCTATTTCATCTTTAACAATTTCTTGTAAATTACCCAGTATTAATGGTCTTGTTATTACAGTTGTTTTAAATCCAAATGCTTTATCATGCTTATTTGTATAAGTATCTTCTTTTTTTCTAACATATAAATTAGGATAATCAAGCTCTGCTAATTTTTGAATAGGATATGTACTAAAATTAGTTTCTGGTCCTATTAATGCTTGGTTATAAAACATACCCAAACAATATATTTGTTTTACATAGTCTATTTCATCATATTGTTGTTTTAATACTGCTACTTGTTCTCCTGTGATGTTATCTATTACATGAGCTGTAAAATAATCTGAGCCTTCTCCTGCTGTATCTCCGCCAATAACATATGGTACTCTATTCTCTGGATATTTATATATTTTTATATTTCCTTCTGGTTTATCTATAAACTTCTGTCCTCTTATTCTTATACCATCATAATAACAACTAAAAGTACCAATTATTTTTGGTTCTGGTACTTCATTAATTCTATTTATTATATTTAACTTATTAAAATAACATTCTCCTGTACTCAAAAAAGCTTCTTCTGGGCATATAGGATACTCTTGTTTAAATTGGTTTATATCTCCAGAGCAATTATTTTCTATACACCATCTTCGCCAAGTTAATTGTTCTAAAGTTAATCCATATTGTTTTTGTAACTCTTTTTCTTCTTGCGTTAATTCAAAACCTGTATATGGCATACTATATTCTGCAAGTTCATTCCAACCAATAAAAAGAGGATAGAAGTCGCTTTTTCCTTCAACGGCTCTATCCCACATTTCCTTAAAATATTCATATCCATTTGCTGTACTTTCAATTATAACTATACTTTCTGGTGTATTTGGTACAGATTGTAATAAACCTGTCATTATTTCTTTTTTATTACCTTCCCAGAAGGCAAGTTCTGACAAATGTAATGCTGTAAATGTATCAGAACGTCCTATTCCTTTTCCACCTGCTGTCATACACTTTATTTTACTATCTAACCCCGTTCCTTCTGCATTATTAAATACTAATTCTTTTGCATTAGATTTCTTTTGTTCTGGTTTTATAGAATCTGGTAAATAATCTAGCATTCTTTTACTCATATTAAACAAGTTAGTTGTACTATCTTCTTTGTGTGCTACTATACCAGCATTATAATTATGATGAGTTACAACATTTTTAAATATTATTGCCTCTGTTTCAGTACTAAATCCCATTTGTCTTGCTTTTAATATTATAATTCTTATCGGTTTTCTTTCTTGATATAATTTCTTTATAACATTGTAATACTTCAGTTGTGGCTCGTTTAATATTAATGGTATTACATTTCCCTTTTTATCTCTTATTTTTATATAAGATTCTATATAAGATTTTGTATTAATACTCATTTCCTTCAACCTTTTTTAGATATTCTTCGTAATTAGTTTCTATATTGATATTTTCTTGCTTATCTTTCCAACCAAAATTATTTTTTAAATTAAATATTATTCCTGTTGTAGAACTATCTGTAATTAAATGTCTCTCTAAATAATTTTCTACTTTTAATTTAGCCTTTTTTATAGTGTCGGAAAACTCTTTGTTTTTCATATATTCTGATAATGTATCTCTGCATATATCTAGTGCTATACATAGCCCAGTTATTGTATATGGCTCATTGTTTTCTTTACATTCTTTAAAATACTTATCTATTTTTTCTTGCATTATCTCTACTTCTGTATATTTTCTTGGTCTTCCTCCCTTATCTTCTTCTTTTTTTTCTTTTCCATCTTTATTGATACCTTTTGGAGCTTTACAAGTGCCTTTTGCACCTAATATATTTAATTTTACGTCTTCCATCTATCCCACCTTCTTATATAATTGAACTCATAGTCTTATGATGTTTTAAATAATCTTTAGCACTCCAATATGTTAATCCTTTTTCTTTTGCCTTCTTAATGTACTCTGTTGCTGATTGTTTAGTCCATTTTCTTGCCATTTATAACCACCTCATTCTTTTATAATCCAATCTTCTGCTAACATATCTGCTTGACT
>CANQTX010000036.1 GCA_947626885.1 uncultured Clostridia bacterium
TGGTGCGCCCTCAAGGATTCGAACCTTGGACCCACCGGTTATGAGCCGGTTGCTCTGACCAACTGAGCTAAGGGCGCTTAGCCTGTTACTTAACGCAAAAATAATTATAAACTATGGAAACTAATATGTCAATAGTAAAATTTTATTTTTTTGTGAGATTTTGATATTTTTTTAAAATTAGTAAAATAAATCTATGTAAAAATGGAATTCATATAAGAAAAAACAAATGACAAAATTAAAAATAATAGAATGTGTAGTGTATAGAATTAATATGAAAACAAATACTAGTAATATAAAAAGGAAGAAAGGATGGGAAACAGATGAAAAAAGAAGAAAAAAGGGAAAATACCACGCAATATGGCGAACAAGTTTGCTCAGAGTTTGCATGGTTACCATTAGATAAACAAAAAGAAAATGCAGAAAAGTTTGATAAAATGACAAAAAAGAAAAAATAACATGGCGAATACTATAAAAGGATAAAATGTTAAAATGAATGTTGTACATTTATAAAATACATGATACAATACTTTTACAGAAATGTGTATGTATATGCTATCAATTATGAGAAAAAATAGTAAAAAGAAGGTACAAAAATGGAAGAAATAGAAGAAGTGGCAAATGATTGTTTTAACTGTAAAGCAAAACCATGTAGTATAAAAGGATGTCCTATGCAAACAGAAATACCAGCATTTATTATGCAAGTGAAAGAGGGAAAATACAAAGAAGCATATGATATTTTAAGGGAAAATAATATTTTTTCTCATGTTTGCAGTTTAATTTGTCCACAAGAAAATCAATGTGAAGGAAGTTGTATTCGTGCTATAAAAGCTAAAGCAACTAGCATTGGTAAACTGGAGAGGTTTGTGAATGAATGGGCACTAGAACATCAATATGATCCTCCTATTAGTAAAAAAAAGGAAAATAAAAAAAGGATTGCTATTGTTGGTTCAGGCCCTGCAGGATTAGAATGTGCAATAGAACTTTTAAAAAACGGATATCAAGTAGATATTTATGAAAAAGATGATGTACCAGGTGGGATATTAATTTATGGCATTCCAGATTTTAGATTACCCAAAGATTTGGTTATAAGTGTTATAGATAAAATAAGAAAATTAGGTGCTACAATAAAAACAAATGTGATATTTGGAAAAGATATTATGCTGCAAGATTTACAAGAACAGTATGATGCTATTTTCCTAGCTATTGGTGCTACAAAATCCTTAACATATTCTTTAACAGAAGATGCAGCAGAGGGAATTTATATATCAGACAAATTTTTAAAAGCATATAGTGAAAAACAGTTTATCAAAAATTTGGGAACAGTGGTTGTTATTGGTGGTGGCAATGTTGCAATGGATTCAGCAAGAGTAGCTGTTAAAATGGGAGCTCATAAAGTAAAAATCTTATATCGTAGAGATAGAGAACATATGCCTGCTAGAGAAATAGAATTAGAGGAAGCTTTGCGAGAAGGCGTAGAATTTAAAGAATTAACTAGAGTGATTTCCGCTAATACAGAGAAGGGAAAAATTGTATCAGTAAATTGTGCAAGAACAGAAATTATTGATGGAAAAGCTGTTGATGTACAAGGTGAGGATCTTTTTATAGAAGAGGCAAATACAATTGTTTTTGCGATAGGATTAAAACCGGATAAAGCGTTATTAGAGTTACAGGGGATTCAATTAAATGATGCTGGCTATATAGAAATTGATGAGAATGGTAAAACTAATATTGATAAAGTATATGCGGGAGGAGACAATACAGAAAGTAAATCTACAGTTTGTAGAGCTTTAGCTGCTGGAAAAAAAGCAGCCAAAGGAATCATGAATCAACTAGAAAAAGAAGAAAATTGAAAATTTTTCATCTATTTTTTGACAGAAAGATTGACAATTATCTTATTTTAATGGTATGATATATCATATTTATAATAAAAAACAAAGAAAAGGACACGATAAATAAAATAAACCTGAAAAGAGAACTAGTGGTGGTGAAATACTAGTAGGCAATTTTTTATTTATTATCACCTGGGAGTTGATTATTTCAAAATGATGTGCAGAGAATGATTTAATTTGTTTTGAAACATCATGATTAAAATAATTCGCATTGCCTTGCGTTAAAAGGAAATGAGAAAATTGTTATGTATATAAAAAATTATACATTTTGGTAAGAAAAATATTAAAAGTGTATAAAATGATTCAATTAACAATTTGAAAATTAGGTGGTACCACGGAATTCAATCCATTTCGTCCTATTACAGGAGGAAATGGATTTTTTTTATAGAATAAACGTAAAAAATAAAGGAGTGAAAGCGCTATGTGTAAAAATTGTGAGGAAAAAACAGATTATAGAAAGACATTAAACTTACCCAAGACAGAATTTCCTATGAGAGGAAATCTTCCAGAGAATGAACCTAAGATTTTAGAGAGAGTTATTGATAATGGATTGTATGAAAAAATATTAAAGAAAAATGAGGGGAAAACGCCATTTGTTTTACATGATGGGCCTCCTTATGCTAATGGAGAAATTCATATTGGGCATGCTTTAAATAAAGTTTTAAAAGATACAATTATTCGATATAAAAATTTGCAAGGTTTTTATACACCTTTTATACCAGGGTATGATACACATGGTATGCCAACAGAAAAAAAGGCAATTGATAAACTAGGATTGAATCGTGAAAATATACCAGTTAATGAGTTTAGAGATACTTGTAAACAATTTACAAAGGACTATAAAGATAAACAAACAGAAGGATTTAAACGATTAGGTGTTTTAGGAGACTGGGAAAATCCTTATATTACTTACCAACCGCAAATGGAGGCAAAACAAATTGGTGTATTTGCAGATATGTATAAAAAAGGCTATATTTACAAAGGACTAAAGCCTGTTTATTGGTGTACAGATTGTGAAACAGCATTAGCGGAAGCTGAAATAGAATATAAAGATATAGACTCTCATACGGCTTATGTGAAATTTCCTGTAAAGGATAGTAAAGGATTATTTGACATAGCAAATACGTATTTTGTAATTTGGACAACAACACCTTGGACTTTACCAGGAAATGTAGCAATAACCATAGGACCAGATTATCGATATAGTATAGTAGATATAGGAGCAGAAAAAGTTATTATAGCAAGTGAACTTGTAGATAATGTTATGAAAATTGCTAACATGGAACACTATAATATCATAAAAGAATTTGAAGGAAAAGAACTGGAAAATGTTATTTGTAGACACCCGTTTTTAGAAAGAGATTCACGTGTTGTTTTAGGAAGTGATGATACCATTGTTGTAGAATTGGAAACAGGTACAGGTGCAGTTCATACAGCTCCTGGCTATGGTAAAGAAGACTATTTATGTGGTTTAAAAAACAACTTAGAAATAATCGTTACAGTAGATAGTAAAGGACATCAAAGGGGAGAAGGTGCTGGACCATTTGATGGTATGTATTATGCAAAATCAGATAAAGCTATTATTCAATGGCTAGAGGAACATGGACTATTACTAGCTAGTCAAGTAGTTAATCACTCTTATCCACATTGTTGGAGATGTAAAAAGCCAGTAATTTTCAGAGCAACGAGTCAGTGGTTTGCTTCTGTTGATGGTTTTAGAAAACAAACATTAGAGGCCATAAAAACTGTAAAATGGCATCCTGCATGGGGAGAAGAGAGAATTACAAAAATGGTTCAAGATAGAAATGATTGGTGTATTTCTCGCCAAAGAACTTGGGGAGTGCCAATACCTATTTTCTATTGTAAAAATTGTGAAAAAGAATATGTAACGGAGGAAAGTCTTAATAAAATCCAAGCTATTGTAAAAGAAAAAGGCACAAATGCGTGGTTTGAGCTTTCTGAAAAAGAGTTAATGCCAGAAGGAGCAACCTGTTCTTGTGGTAGTAAAGAATTCAAGAAAGAAACAGATATTATGGATGTTTGGTTTGACTCAGGTTCAACACATGAATCGGTATTAGCTGAAAAAGGTCTACCACCTGCTGATATGTATTTAGAAGGTTCTGATCAATACAGAGGATGGTTTCAATCTTCATTACTAACATCTGTTGCAACAAAAGGAAAAGCGCCTTATAAGGAAGTACTAACTCATGGTTATACAGTGGATGAACATGGTAGAAAAATGTCTAAATCTATTGGAAATACTGTTGCACCACAAGAAATTATTAAAGAGTCTGGTGCAGATGTATTAAGACTTTGGGTACTATCTTCTGATTACAAATCTGATATTAGTGTATCAAAAAATATTATTAAACAAGTAACAGAAGTTTACAGAAAGATTAGAAACACGGCGAAATATATATTAGGTAATATTTCTGATTTTGATGTAAATCATCCTGTAGCTTATGAAGAATTAAAAGAAATTGATAAATGGGCACTAACAAGATTAAATAGACTTATTAGAACATGTACCAATGCTTACGATACTTATGATTTTCATGATGCTTATCATGCAATTAACCAATTTTGTGTTGTAGATATGAGTGCTTTCTATTTAGATATTATTAAGGATAGATTATATACTTCAAAACCAGACAGTAAAGAAAGAAGAGCGGCACAAACTACTATGTATGAAATTCTATCTGTTTTAGTAAGAATATTGGCACCAATGACATGTTTTACAGCAGAAGAAATTTGGAGTTATATGCCACATAGAGAGGGAGAAAATGTAGAAAGTGTTATGCTGAATGATTATCCAAAAGTAAATGCAAAATATGAAAATGAGGCATTAGCATTAAAATGGGAAAAATTAATAAAAATAAAAGAAAAAGTTGCTAAGCAACTAGAATTAGCTAGAGAAAATAAAGATATAGGTCTTTCATTAGAAGCAAAAGTTTCATTATTCGCAGAAGGAGAGGAATATGAATTTATTAAAGGAAAAGAAGACTTACTAAAAGAAATTTTTATTGTGTCAGATGTTAATATTTATGAGAATAGAAGAAATGAAGATGCAGAAGTAAAAATAGGCATAAAAGTAGAAAAAGCCAAAGGACAAAAATGCGAAAGATGTTGGAAATATTCAGAAACAGTTGGTGAAAGTAGTGACTATCCAACTTTATGTGAAAGTTGTAGAGATAATTTAATTTAAAAGGAAGAAAGAAATATGAATAGTATTTTGAAACTCATACAAAATCAAGGGAAAATTACTATATTGGATATTGTATATATTGCAATAGAAACAATAATATTTTTAATTCTGATTACGTTTATTTTCAAAATGATTCAGTTATATTTTGAAAATATAACATTACAACAAGATAAAGCTAAAAATCAACAAGCGATTGAGGAAAAAGAAAAGCAAATTCATGTGATTATAAAAAGGTTTATAAGAATGGCAGCCATTTTATTTGTATTATTAATTGTTTTTCGAATTGTGATTGGCATATTATATGAATAGCTCTATAATAAAAAAATAAAAGTAGATTTAAAAGTTAAAATTTCTACTTTTATTTTTTTATATTCAAATGATATAAATAAAACGATATTACTATTTTTGCAATTTTGTAAGAATGAATTCGTAAAGTCTAGAACTTTACGAATTTACTATATTTATGATACCTATAAATTTGAAGATAGTCAAGGATTTTGTTGTAAAATATATAATAAAAAATGAAATAGAGAATAAAAGATGAAAACAAGTAAAAATCTTGAAAATAAGATTCGTACTTGTTTTTTTCTTTTCGTAAAGTTCTAGACTTTACGAAAAAAGCAGATAAAAATAGGAGGAAAAAGATGAAAAACAATGCAAATGAAAAAGGTATCACACTGGTAGCATTAGTAGTAACAATTATTGTTTTGTTAATTTTAGCAGGTGTGAGTTTAAGTTTAATATTAGGAGACAATGGAATTATTACAAGAGCACAAGATGCAGTAACGAAATATAAAGAAGCAGAATCGGAGGAACAATGGCAAATGGATAATTTTATGACGCCCAGTAGTCATTTTGTTGGTCTAGCTTATGATTTACAAAATAACGGTTACTCGGTCTGCTTTACTGGTGATTCGTTATTGGCGTTGGATTATAAGCGTATGATTGTTACGACTTATGATTCATATGGTGCGGTAGTGATGGAGGAAAGAGTTGAGTATTTACCGGGGGATTTTTTTACGGTCGGTAAAGAGGGAACAGTTTCCATAAGGGAACAGTCAGTTCCTGGGATTTCGGAAGCGTATTACCAAAGTTACACCATCCTTGGAGGCGTGAAATACATAGTTATTCCTCCAGAAGTGAATGGAACTCCAGTGCTAGGAGTAGATGGTTTCGATAGAGTTCATACAGCAGGGGATCCGGTTTACGTTTTTATACCTTCTTCCGTTCAACACGTAGATAGGTGGGCTTTTAGGAAGAGTGATCGGAATTGCGCGGTGTTGGGTTCTGTGGGGGGAACGTACGTTTTTCGGATTGCTGCTTTGAAGATTGTTATCGGACTAGAGGCTTTATTGGTTCCTGCAGGTGTGGAAACGATCCCTCTGCATTTCGATGATGGTTGTAGTATGCTGGAATCGGTCATTCTGCCAACATCATTGAAGAAAGTGTCAGGGTGGGCTTTAAAAGGGTCTCGTTTAAAAGACGTTGTGGTGGAAAACGGCGGAGATGAGTATTATGAGTCGAGAGATGGTTATATATATTGTAGTTCAAGCTTAATAGGATTTAACTTAAAAAGCAGTACTGTTGATGTTCCTGAGGGAACTAGAGAGATTGATTCTCATGCTTTTTCTTATATGAGTTCATTGCACGAAATTAATTTTCCGGATTCAATTGAACAAATAAGTTCTAATACTTTTAAAAGGTGCGGGATTCAGAGTGTTACTATCCCGGGAACGGTGGATCACATTGGTTATCAAGCTTTTAGTGAGTGTGATAAATTAAGAAATGTTAGGATTTCTCCTGGAGTTCAGTATTTAGCAGATTACTCTTTTGCCGATTGTAGTTTAATTGAAGTGATTTATATTCCTGATGGGGTGAAAATTTGCGGTAATGCATTTAAGGATTCAAAAGTTGAAAGAGTAATTTGTCAGAGTGAAGAAGCTAAGAGTAATATTTCTGAGAGTAAAGAGTTACAATCTGCTCAAATTGAAGTTAATCCAGAAGAATTTTAATATCAAAGTCAAAGTCAAAGTGTTATTCATTAAAAGTTACTTATGCTTTTATATATAAAACATATTTCATTTTAAGAGTAAACCACGGTTTTTTTCCGTGGTTTGATATTTGCTAGAAAATAGGTACTAGTTATTCCTCACTTTTTTATAAGTTTCAAATTATTTTACATAAAGCACAGGACGGAAACCAAAGTTGACATAGTAGTCCGTAACGTAACCGTCACCAGCAGAATGAACTACTGGATAAATAGAGCCATTGTGACGGAAGCTACAACCACGACGAACAGCGTAGGTGTGGTTTGCGGTTTCTCCATTTGTTCCAGTAGCTACTGTTGTAGTTTCTGTTGTCCATTCCCACATATTTCCTGCCATATCATATATGTTATACGCTTTGAAATTTTCACTTGATCCAGTTGCTAATTCTAATCGATAGTCTCCTTTATTTTGAGGAACTTTTGTTATATCAACTGGTCCTCTTGTATAATTACTTGCTATTGTCCATTTT
>CANQTX010000037.1 GCA_947626885.1 uncultured Clostridia bacterium
TTTCTTTTCTTTCTTGCATCTTATTTATTTTTTCTTCAATAGAATTATTAGTAATAAGTTTATACACTTGAACACTATTTTTTTGTCCAATTCTATATGCTCTATCTGTTGCTTGATTTTCGCTTGACACGTTCCACCATGGGTCATAATGAATTACAACATCTGCTGAAGTTAAATTAAGACCAGTTCCACCTGCTTTCAATGAAATTAAAAATATTCTTACTAGCTCACTATTGTTAAATTCATCAACCATTTCAATTCTTTTACTAACTGGTGTATTTCCAACTAACTTAAAGTACTTAATATTCAATTTATTTAATTCTTTTTCTATTATTTCAAACATTGATGTATAACTTGAAAATAGCAATACTTTGTGACCTGACTCTATCGCATCTGTTATTAAATCCAAACATTGTTTTAATTTTCCACTTTCGCCATCATAATTTTTAATAAATAAACTTGGATGGCAACAAATTTGTCTTAATCTTGTCAATAACATAAGAATTTTAAACTTACTTTTTTCAAAGCTATTATCATTTAGTTCTTCTGCCACTTCTTTTCTAGTTTGAGCTAAATATGATAAATATATTTTTTCTTGTTCTTTTTCCATTTCGTTTTTCATTACTGTTATATTTTTTTCTGGTAACTCTGTTAAAACATCGTTTTTTACTCTTCTTAAAATAAATGGACTAATTAATTTTTTTAGCCTATTTAGTGCTTCTTTATCTTCATATTTTAGTATAGGTTCCTCAAATTTTTTCTTAAATTTGTTATAATTATATAAATATCCAGGCATTATAAAATCAAATATAGACCATAATTCAGCTATTGAATTTTCTATTGGAGTACCAGTTAAGGCAAATTTTACTTCGCCGTTTAATGTTTTAAGTGATGTTGCATTTTGAGTTAATGAATTTTTTATATATTGTGCCTCATCTGCTATTATGTATTTAAAGTTTTTATCTTCATAATTTTCAACATCTCTTTTTAGTAAATCATATGATGTAATAACTAAATCGTAATCCTGATAATTATTTATTTTTTTATTTCTTTCTTCTGCTGTTCCATTAATAATTAACACTTTTATTGAATCACACCATTTTTCAACTTCTGCTTTCCAGTTAAGAACTAATGTACTTGGACACACTACTATTGATGTTGTTTTATTTTTTAATTTTAGCTCTGTACTTAATAATGCTATAATTTGTAAAGTCTTTCCTAATCCCATATCGTCTGCTAGAATTCCACCAAATTTATACTTTTCTAAGGTCTTTAGCCATCTGTATCCTATTTTTTGATAATCTCTTAGTTTTTCCTCAAATTCTTTATCCATTTCAATATCTTTTGAAATTTCAGAATTATCTATATTTTCTATTAATTCTGTAAACTGCTCGTTTTTCGATACATTAATTTGTTTTTCAGAATCCATTAATTTTTCTAAATATAGACTTCTACTTATTGGTAGTTTAACTACTCCTTTTGTTACTTTGTTGTAATCTATGTCAAGTGTTTCTGACATTTCTTCTAATAAATTTAAGTCTTCATTATTAGCTAAATTAAGAAAATCACCGCTTTTTAACTTATAATATTTTTTCTTAATGCTATAATTTTTTAAAACATCCTTTATTTCACTAATATCTATATTTATTTTTGAAATATCTAATTCTAATAATCCATTATCTATTCTTATTCCTATATTTGAAATTTTAGGTTGTTTTATTTGCTTGTTTTTAAACTTATCTGTTGCCAAAACTTCAAAATCATTCATATATCCTTCTATTTTATGTGATAAAAATTCATATACATCATCTATATTTTGCATAACAAATTGTTTTCTTCCATTTAGAAGTTCAAATCCATCCATAAATATTCTTCTAATAACTTCTGTTTCAGCTGGCACATTTCTAATAATATTATGTTCTTTTACATATTTTTGGTAGTCATTTTCTAATATATTAAATTCATAATCCATGTAACAAAATTTTAGTTCTAGCATAATGTTACCTTGTTCATCAACATCTAATAAAATTTTCGATGCTAAGTCACCTACAACTTCTGCTTCTTTTGCTATTTCTGCTGGTAATTTTTCCATATCCATATTTATTTTTGGCAGTACAAATTTTGTAAAGTCACTTAATTTATCTTCTGGAATAAGTACATAATCATCATTTTCCAACATTGCAAATAAATTAATAAGATCATTGTCCTTTTCTTTTTTATATATTTTTTTATCATACAATATGTAAATATTTTTATCTGAATGGAAAACTAGATAATTAGAAATGTTCATTCTTAATACATATTCTTCTGATATTTTTTCATAGTCATCTTCCCAATAATGATTGCTATATATTCTTACTTTTTCTTTTTTTATATTACATGTGATTTTTAGATCTTCATCTGTAATATTACATAATTCATTTCCTTGGCTACCACTATATTCATAACAGTGAAACATTACATTTGGATTTGGAAGCATATTAAAAAATTCATCTATTTGATTTCCTTTTAAATATAGCCCCTTTCCTATGGATGTTTGAAAACTATATCTGTCAAAACTATTATAACATTCAAACATTTCTGCATATTTAATAATATAATCAAATAACCATTTTGAATCTTCTCTAAAATTTTCTCTTTTGGGAATAAAGCTTAGTTGTTTTCCATAATGTATCTCTGTTTTATTTTTATAAGCCTCATATAAGCTACTAATGCTATTTAGAACATACATACGATTTTCCCCTATTTTAAAGGTTATAACTAGTGTTTCCCTATTAAGTAGTTCTAATGTAAATTCTAATTTTATATTAGTTGCTGGTTCTGGTGTTTTTGTGTTTTTTATTATTTGAGTTTGATTATATAATTTTAATACATCAAGTTTATCTGACTCTCCTGTAAATTTATTGTCCGTTTTATATAAATTTATCATACTAAGTCCATTATAATACTTTCTTTCATATTCCTGTCTTTTTCTTTTTTCTTCTTGTCTTTTTCTAATTTCTTCTAGTCTCTTTTTTTCTTCTTCTTCTCTCTTTTTTGCCATCCTTTTTCTGCCTTCTAATGTGCTAGCATAATGTGGCTCTATTACTTCCATAGATGTGGCTATTATATGTTTACACAATTTTCCACCTCGATAATCTTCACATGTACATGTGCTTTTGTTAATCATGTTTCCACATATTTCTAAATGCGTAGTATAAATATCATAATTTCCTTGAACTAATGCTTCTACAGAATAATTTTTTTCATCAATTTTATCAACATTTTGTATATCAACTAGTCCTTTATTATATATGCTTGTTCCTCTTTTATACCTTGATGAATCATATTGCCTATTAAAGTTGAGCGTTTCTAATCCTAAATCTATTACATCAATTATCATATTTTATTGGCTCCTTTTTTACTATAATCTACAAACATCTTCAGTGTATTTATATTTAAATTAGAAATATTCATATAATAATATAATAATATCATAAATTTAAAAAATAATCAATTTTTTTGCCATTTTTTGTACGGTTTTAGTTACAGGATGTTACAATTCACAGTTGTTGATTTCTATATATTAATTTCGAAATACCGCGTAAGCGATCAAACGAGTGTTAACGAGTGCGATTGGAGCAACTTACAGACTAGAAATTTTAAATCGTAAGTTGCAACACACAAGGTATAAGAAATTAATATATAGAAATCAACAACTTTGAATTGTAACTACAAGATAATATTTATTAATAAATTCTATTTGGAAAACATAAATTGTATTATAATATTGACAAAACAATTCATTATGATAAAATTACCATATAAATAATTTACTTACAAAAGAGGAGGTGATAAAATGAAAAAAAGACTAATCACATCATTTATATCAATTATTTTTTTATTTCTCATTAGTACCATTTCTATTGGAGCAAGTTCTACAACATATCTGTATTTAGACACAATAAAAATAGAAAATCCAAACATTGAAATATTATCTAATGAACTACTAATAGACACAACAACATCAAAAATAGAAAATACAATTACTTTAAAAAATACATCAGACAAAGAAATAGAACTAAACTTAGGTATTCCATTAGAAAATGAAGAATTAAATATTTCAATAAAAGACTTAATAATCAAATTAAATGGTATACAAGTAGATTATCAAAAAGGTGATGAAGGAAAATATTTTGTAAAAACAAGAATATCAGCAAATTCTGGTAAAAAAATAAATATTGAATATTATACAGAAAATGATTTACAAAAAGCCAAAATAATCAAATGTAATTTTGATAATCTAAAAGGCAAAAAAGTTGGTAAGCTAAAAGTAGACATAAAAGTAGATTACAAAAATATACCTTTAGTAGAAAAAATATATCCGGGTCATTATACATTTAAAGACAATACCATTTCTGTAGAATATTATAACTATGAAGTTAACACAATAACCCAAGATATAATTGTAAAAAAAGAAACTTTTAACAACTTATTATATGGACAAGATTCAAATCTTAATGATAAAGAAAGAAATATTGTAAAAACTTGGTACACAACTGGCAATATTAAAGTTGAAAGTGACTATTCTCCTGAAAGCTCTATTGTAAACAACATTATTGATTATCAAAAAATAAAAAATGGCTCTAAACTAAATAGTGAACCATCTGAACCACTATTATACCAAATGATTGAAAACTATCAATATAACAGTGATATGGAGTATCCTCAAGATTTAAAAGGTAAAAATATATGTATAGACTTTGTCGAAACAGAAAATGGAAAAGACTTATATGTTAATAAGATTATTGATGAAATATATAATGAAGGTGAAGAACCTCAAATTATAAACAACACAGTAAAAACATCTGAAAGAACAATATTGCAAACAAGAAAATTTAGTAGTAGCTATTCAGGAAAAAGAGGGGCAAAACTAATATTTGTTGGTCAAGGAATTGATGATGAAAACTTAAATGCAACTGAACAAGAAAAAATTTCTTATATAAATCAAATAAATGCAGATATGTATATAAGAGTAGAAATTTATGATGGAACTATACAATATAAACCAAATGACTATGGCTATAAAAGCAGAATTGGAAATGGAATGGTAGGATATTATGATAATAATAATTCTGAAATTGCCAAAGCTTTTGCACTATGTACATGGGATGATTTAGAGTCTGAAGAAATATATAATGAGGACTACTATAAACTATTTTATTCAAGCTATGAAGATTATGATAAAAACTATTATAATGATTATTACAAAGATTGTGTTATAAAATTAGAAAATGAAGATATAACTAATAAATGCGAAGTTCCTACTGTGATACAATTTATAGGCAACAGAATTACGGAAAAAGGAAAATATATAGTAGAATACTTTGAAGATTCTGGCTTCTATGATGGTTCCGAAAGGGGTTTAGTAACTGCTAATGCTGCATTACAGACTTCTCAAGCAAAAAAAATGTTAGCTTCTAATAAACAAAAAAATTCTAATATAAAAGCAGAAGTTGAAAAGCAAATTACTACTTTATCAATTATTGATGATGAACAAAAAATTCAACAAAGTATAAAAGATGAATTAAAAAAATTAGAAGAACTAAAAAATCAACAAAATCAGCAAGAACAACAGGAATACCCTCAATTGCAAAATAAAGATATTATGATATTTTCTGGTATAGGTTTAGGTATTTTTGTTTGCATATTTATTATAATAATAGAACAAAAAAGGAGGAAATAAGGTTGAAAAATAATTACAATTTTGGCTGTGTCAAATTTCATTAAAAACGCAGTTACATACAAAAAGTATGCTCCCTTGCCTTTTTAATAAAATTTTCCTTGCCAAAATTTAATTCTTTTCCAACCTGCCTTAGAAAGGGTGATTAATAATGGAAGAAAAGAAACCAATAAAACTTAGTTTAACATCATTTATAATGATAATAATAATTATTATTTTAATTATGGGTGGAATAATATATTATTTATTGATAAATAAGCCTAATGTGGATGTCTCTCCAACAAATACTCAAAATGAAATAGAAACACCTAAAAATGTTACACCAACACCAGAAGTTTCGAAAAAATTAACAATGACTGAAGAAGAATTTCCAAAAGTAGATGGTGCAACTGCAATGTTACCAATGGTTGGAGAAATTACAAAAGCAGTATTAGGATATAATGATGAACAATCACAAAAATATTTAGATGAAAATACTCAAGGTAAATCAGCAAAAGTATATTCTAGTTTAATAAAAAAAGAAAAAGATTTAATATTTGTCTCTGAACCTTCAGATGATATTTTAAAACAGGCAAAAGAGGCAAATGTTGAATTTGATATGACAGGAATAGGAAGAGATGGTTTTGTTTTTATAGTTAATAAGGATAACCCTGTAAATTCATTGACTATTGAACAAATACGAAAAATTTATACTGGAGAAATTACAAATTGGAAACAAGTCGGTGGAAATGATGAAGATATAGTTGCTTTTCAAAGAGAACAAAATTCTGGCAGTCAAAACTTAATGGAAAAAATGGTAATGAAAGGTACTAAAATGAAGGATGCCCCTTCTGGTCTTATGATTGCTAGCATGGAAGGTTTGATTGATTCTGTTTCTAAAAACTATGATGGTGGTAAATCTTCTATAGGATATTCTATTTATTTGTATGCTAAAGAACAATATGTTAAGGATAATATAAAATTTTTGTCGATAGATGGTGTTTATCCTTCTGATGAAACTATTGCTGATGGTTCTTATCCTTTATCAAAAATTGTTTATGCTATAACTAGAAAAGATGTCCCTCAAGATAGTAGTGTTAGAACTTTAATTGATTGGTTACTTACTGATGAAGGTCAAAAAATAGTTGTGGCAGGAGGATATTCTAAATTAAAATAGATTATTATATTTTTTGATATTTGTCAAAAAATTTTTCTTGATTTTTCAAAAAATCTATTGACAAATGTCAAAAAATATTGTATACTACAAAGCGTTATGTGTAATGCTCCCTTAGCTCAGTTGGTCAGAGCAACCGGCTCATAACCGGTGGGTCCAAGGTTCGAATCCTTGAGGGAGCA
>CANQTX010000038.1 GCA_947626885.1 uncultured Clostridia bacterium
TTTTGCTAATTTCAAAATGTCACTAAAATGTCGCCAATTTGTCGCTAAGAAAATGTCATAATAGTTAACACTATAGGAATATGTGAAATTGCCACTAATTTATCTTTATTCTTATATATTTAAGATGAAAATAAATTGTATGTGACATTTTTGCTAATTTCAAAATGTCACTAAAATGTCGCCAATTTGTCGCTAAGAAAATGTCATAATAGTTAACACTATAGGTAGTGTTGATGATTTAATTGAAAATTATGAAAAGCAAATCAATAAAATAAAAGAAAACGGACTATTAATAATTAACGCCTTGAATTGTAAGAATAAGCAAGTTCAAATGAAAACGATAGTTAGTTTTGAAAAAGGTATTGAAATAGGTTCAAATAACTATATTGAAAAAAATATTAATGACAGCATTATTCATTATTTGAGAGTAGGTGACTTAATCAGTTTGTCATCAACATACATAGAAAGAAGTGTGGTTAAAAACTATGCCAAAGAAGAAGATATACTTATCGCATTTGATGGTGCTCCTGGAAGAAACAATATAGGTTTAGAAGGTTCGTTTTCTTCAGGTATATGCAAAGTTGTTTGTGATATAAAATACAAAGGTTTTATTTATTTTGAATTAAATAGTGACTTAAATCAAAAAATCATAAATGACCATTCCCAAGGAACAACCATCCTGCATGCATCTAAATCTATTGAACACTTAAAAATATGTGAATGTAATGATTCACACTTTAATTATTTTAATCAATTATTTAATAGAATGGTGTTTTTAAAGAAGGCTATATCTAGACTACTAAAAATCAAAGAACTTTTGTTAAATAAATATTTTACCAAGTAATTACTGTATCAACAATTTCTTGTTGCTCTTCACTTGTTTTTCTTAAATATATTCTTGTGGTTTCAATAGACTCATGTCCCATAAGATCTGCTAACAAAGCAAGATCTTTTCTTTTTTCTAAAAAATTTTTAGCAAAACGATGTCTAAAAGAATGTGGATAAATAACGTTTAAATTCATTTTATATTTTTCAGCTAAAGTTTTTAATTGATGTGCAATACCTCTAGTGGTAATTTGCTTTTTTTCTTTATTTAAAAATAAATATCCTTGTGTTCTAGAAATAGAAGAATAATATTCAATAGCTTTAGTTCTTAACTTTTTAGGAATAAAAATTCGTCTAATTTTACCTGATTTGGTATATAAATCAATATATCCTCGATTTAAATGTTCATATTTAAATTGAATTAATTCTGAAACACGAGCGCCTGTAGCGCCTAAAAAACGAACAACAAAATACCATTCATAATTTTTATCTTTCCATAATTTGTTTTTGAAAAATTCATAATCAGCATCACTAATTACGTTTTCTAAATATGTTTTTTGCTGTACTTTGATATATTTTAACTTTAATTTTTCTTTTCCAACATATTCAAGATATTTGTTAATTCCCTGAATTCTTAAATTGACAGTTTTACCTTTATATTTATCAACTAAAACTGCTTTGAAAGCTAATAAATTTTGTTTGGTGATTTCATTAAAATCTTTGAAAAAAAATTCAACTGCTGATGAATAAGCCTCAATCGTGTTTTTTGCTAAATTTTGATGTAATAAAAAATTTTTAAACTCTTTCATAAAAAATACCTCCGTTTTTGGAAGGCATCTTTTAAAAATATTTTTTTAGTAATGTCGATTTTATTTGTTTCAATTCTACTATTTTTCTTCTTAAATGTGATAATTTAAAGATTAATGGTGAATATTTTTTATCATATTCAGCTATTTGTACCTCTTGTAAAAGAGGAACTTGAATCTTTAGAAATGTTTCATTATTTACACCAGCCATTGTTGTTCCTACAGAATGTAAATCTCTTTGTTTTGAAAAATCATTTGAAATAATTATTGATGTTAATAAAGATAATGGTAACTTATTAGTAGCTTTAATCCCTAAAAAACCTGTTGATAAAACGTTTTCTTTTAATAAATCGTTATCTTTATTTGTAATAATTAATATTTTATTTGAGTCTTTCATCTTTGCAAACCAAACACTATTTTCTTTTGGTTGCATATTGGCTCTTGAAGGTCTTTTTGAATAAGTAATTATTTCGCCTTCTGATATTTTATTGATGCCTTCCACACTAGAAGTATCTAAATAAATCTTTTCTTTGTCAAACTTAGAAATACCTGATTTTATAATTTCTGGTTCATAATATGATATTAAACACGTTTCTCGAAAGTTCTGTAAAGATTGATTTAATAAAAGATAAATTATCTTGATTTGTTTCTCATAATTTTCAATTAAATCATCAACACTTCCTATAGTGTTAACTATGTGAAGCTGTTGTTCCAAAGAATGAATGTTTACTTCAATAGAATTTAGTATTCCGATTGTTAAAAGAGGTTGTGCTGCACCTATCTTTAGGTAATTAATGTTAATGGTGCTTAAAAGATAGTATCCATATTTAGATATAATTTTATTTGTAGGTGTTGCTATTATAGTATTATCTGTTACCCAATATGAACCATTAACATATTGAAGATAACCGCAGTTTGCTCCAACTCTTGCAATAAGAATATTTTTTCCACAATATAGTGGTTTTGAGGAATAACCAATAATTCCTGTTGAACCATATACTGGAAATTTACCTAGTGATAAGTTTTTCCATGGTTTTCCGTTAGAAAAAGTAAATAACTCTCTCAACAACATAAATAGAACCTCACAATGTTAACTATGTGTTGTTGCTGCTTAATATTAGGTATAGCACATTCATAATCCAATAAATCATTAATTTTAATGTTAGGTTGAGTTGCACTAGACATAGATACATTGTTAACGTATTCCCTAAAATTATATGTCTGCATTAGATATGAAAGATATTTTGGTAACAACAACTCATTTTTTGTTCTTATTCTAATTAATCCGTTGTTAAATACACTTCTTATATCATTGTTAGCAAAATAACTACACCCAATTGTGGAACCAGTTCTAGCTATAAAAATATCATTCTTTTTAATAATAAAAGAATTTATATTGTCTATATTGGTAGCAGTAAAACCCCAGTCAATAATTGCTTTATTTTGAGATATATCCTGTATTCTTAAACAACGTAAGCCTGAATCGTAATTAACAATTGGTGCTCTTTGAATGGCATCTAAGCCAGTAATGGCTGATTCAATGTACTTTATTAATTTTTCCATAATTTATGAAACTAGAAAAACTATCTTCTACTATTACAGATTATGTTGCTAATGGTAGTTTTGCATCTCTTAAAGAAAATGTAAAATATGTTAGTAAAGAAGAAAGATTTGCAAGAATTATTAGATTGACAGATTATAATAATAATTTTTCAGAAAATAATGCTATTTATGTGAATGAATCATCATATAAATTCTTATCAAAATCAAAATTAGAATTTGGAGATATAATAATTAGTAATGTTGGTGCGTATTTAGGAACTGTATTTCAATGTCCTAATTTAGATATTCCAATGACTTTGGGACCTAATGCACTTCTTATTAAGCCAAATAAAGAATATATATCAAATAAATACTTATATTATCTTCTTTGTTCAAAATACGGCCATAGAAAACTAATTTCTTTAATTAGTGGAAGTGCAATGCCAAAGTTTAACAAAACTGATTTAAAATCATTAGAATTAAATATACATTCTAAAAATATTCAACAACACATAGTTAACACTATCTCATTTCTTCTTCTAAAATCTCTTTAACTTTATCTTCTAGTTCCTTTCCCTCCTTCATTAATTCAAATAATTCAGCAGATGTTTTTCTAAGTTCTTCTTTTATTTCTTCAGGTGACAACTTATTTGATTCATCTGTTCCTACATACCTGCCAGGATTTAGAGAATAATCTTTTTCTCTAATTTCCTCTAAAGTGGCTCGTTTACAAAAGCCAGGTTTATCCACAAGATTTCCATTGCAAAAATCTTTGTAAGCTTTTACGATTTTAGAAATGTCTTCTTCTTCTAAAACTCTAATTTTTCTAGAAATAAGTTTTCCCATTTCATCAGCATTAACAAATAAAACATCAGTATTAGTTTTAGCTTTATTTAAAACCCAACATTGAATAGAAATAGAAACGTTTGAAAATAGTTTGTTTGGTAATGCCATGATAGCCTCTACTTTTCCTTGTTCAATCATTGCCTTTCTTATTTTATAATCATCTTTGTTATTGATTGTTGTTGCGCCATTAGGCATAAGAATAGCGGCTTTACCTTTAGGTGCTAATTTAGAATACATCAAAGAAAGCCAAGCATAGTTAGCATTCGTTTCATTTGGTTTTCCAAACACCCATCTAGGATCTCCTTCTAGAGATGGCTTCCAATAATCTGCAGTATTATATGGTGGATTAGCAATAATATAATCAGCTCTTAATGTCTTGTGTAAATCTTCAGTAAACGAGTCACCATTTTTTTCACCAAGATTACCTTCTAATCCTCTAATAGCTAAATTCATTTTGGCCATTTTCCATGTTCCTGGATTTGATTCTTGGCCAAAAATAGAAATATCATCTACATTTCCTTGATGTTCCTTAACAAACTTTGAACATTGAACAAACATGCCACCAGAGCCGCAACATGGATCATAAACTCTTCCTTTATATGGCTCTAATATGTCAACCATCAATTCTACAACTGATTTTGGAGTAAAAAATTCTCCGCCCTTGGTTGGAACATGTTTGGCAAACGCCCCAATATAATATTCATAAACTTGTCCAAAAAAATCACCTTCGGCATCTTCCATATTCAATTCATTTGAAAAGAAATCTACTAATTCGCCTAAAGCCGCTTTATCTAGCTCACTTTTTGAATATGTTTTTGGTAAAATGCCTTTTAATTGCTCATTACTTTTTTCAAGACTAATAAAGGCATTATCAATTATTTGACCTAAATCTTCTTGTTTGGAATGAGATGAAACATTATTCCATAATGCATTTTTTGGAACAATAAAAACATGATCTGAGATATAGTAATCGTCATCTTCTTCTCTTCCATCTTTAAATTTTGCTAATTCATTATATTTTGCGGAATATTTATCACTTACATATTTTAAAAAAACTAAACCTAATACAACATTTTTATAATCTTCAGGAGCACACTTATCTCTTAATTTTTCGGCTGCTTTCCATAAAATTTTTTCATCTATTATTTGTGACATGGCAATATTCCTTTCTTTTTTAGAATTTCATTTTCAAAACTACTTTAATTTTATCATTTTTATTATGTAATCGCAAATTAAAAAAACATTGAATAGTTACGAACATTTTTATTGCAAAAAATAATAACTATTTAATTTTGAAAATGTAGGACCTGAATTTAGAAAATCGGGTCAATTTGGGGTGTTAAAACTCTGTTTGTAGAAGGGCATTAACATCCTTTATAGAAAGATAAGTATTGC
>CANQTX010000039.1 GCA_947626885.1 uncultured Clostridia bacterium
TTAAACTATTTAACCCCGTCCCTATTAGTTTAGTTAAAATTTTCGCCATTTTATTGCATTTTTTGCATTTTATATATATAATAAACTCAGTTTAAAAAAGAA
The DNA here is from genome assembly GCA_947626885.1 of uncultured Clostridia bacterium. GTDB lineage: Bacteria > Bacillota > Clostridia > TANB77 > CAG-508 > Scatovivens. Next base: position 103 of record CANQTX010000039.1, read on the forward strand.
AGGGTATTTTATTATGAGAAAAAATATGTATAGCAATCAAGCTCCTTCCAATGGTTACAAGATTATTGCTGTTGATGATGAAATGGGAATTGTTGATTCTTTGTCTATTTTTTTAAAACGTTCTGGCTATGATTTTACTGGTGTTACTAACCCGGTAGAGGCTGTTGAGCGCGTAAAGGATGAACACTTTGATTTAATGATTCTTGATTTTATTATGACTCCTATCCATGGGGATGAGGTTGTTGAAGAAATTAGAAAATTTAATAAAGATTTATACATATTATTGCTAACTGGGCATAAAGATTTAGCACCACCTCTTGAAACTATTAGGAGATTGGACATTCAAGGTTATTGTGAGAAGAGTGATAAGTTTGACCAGTTGCTTTTATTAATTGAATCTGGTATTAAATCTATTGCACAAATGAATGAAATAAAAAGAATTAATGATGAACTTTCTGATGCTAATGAGAAACTTGAAAGGGCTTATTTAGATAGTATTGAGACTTTAAGGTTTACTGTTGAGGCTAAAGATCCTTATACAAGAGGTCATTCTGATAGGGTTTCTGAATATTCTGTTTTATTGGGTAAGAAGTTAGGCTTAAATGATGATGATTTGAAGACTCTTAAAATTGGTGGATTATTTCATGATATTGGTAAAATTGGAGTTCCTGATAGCATATTATTAAAAGAGGCTAGGCTTACGGATAAAGAATATTCGGAAATTAAAAATCACCCTTCTATAGGTGCACATATTTTGCATAATGCAATAGCTTTTCAGGATATTATTCCTATTGTTAAACATCACCACGAAAGATTTGACGGAAATGGCTACCCTGGTAAACTTAAAGGGACTGATATTCCTTATTTTGCAAGAATAACTGCTATTGCTGATGCTTTTGATGCTATGACTTCTAAAAGAACTTATAGAAATGCTATTCCTATAGAAGATGTTAAGTTGGAAATAGAAAGATGTTCTGGTTCTCAATTTGACCCTGATATTGCTAGAGCTTTTTTAGATATTCTTAATAATTCTTATGATGAAATTCTTGAAATACAGAATAAATATATGTAATTTTTACATTTATTTTTGTTGCTAAAATATTTTTTACTAATATTTATAATTTTTTAAGGAGGTTTTTATTATGACTGCATCTCAATTTAGAGAAATGGCTCGTAAAAATTTAACTGGAAAGTGGGGAAAAGCTGCTGTTATTACTTTAGTTTATATTTTAATTACATCTTTACTTTCTTTTGGCTTATCTTTTCTTCCTTTCTTTGGCAATCTTGTTCTTATTTTTCTTGAGGTTCCTATTGTTTATGGAATTTTAGTTTCTTTTATAAAATTAAAAAGAAATGAAGAAGTGGGATATATCGATTTCCTTGAAACTGCTTTTAATTCAATTCTTCCTGTTTGGAAAGTTTCTGGAAATATTTTCTTAAAATTACTTCTTCCTATTGGAATATTAGTTGGCTTAATGTTTGTATATTTTATTTCAGTAGTTTTATTAGGTGGTATGACTGTTTTTAATGCTGCTGTTGCAGCTGGCACTACTAGCAATGTTACTGGTTCAATTTCTGTATTTACTGTGTTGCTTGTAATATTTTCTATAATATTTATTATAGCTTATATTGCTATATATGTTTGGTTAATTATAAAGTCTTTATTATATTCTCAAAGTTTATTTATTTTATATGATAAACCAAATGCTACCGGTAAAGAAATTGTAGAGGAAAGTGAAAGATTGATGAAGGGAAATAGAGGTCGTTATTTCTGTTTAACTCTTAGCTTTATAGGATGGATGCTTTTATCTTCTTTATCTTTGGGTATAGGTTTTCTATGGCTTATGCCTTATATGACTATTGCTAACATTTTCTTCTATGAAAGTTTAATTGGAAAAACTGATAATAATGATAATGTTGCATAGCAAATTCTTATAAAAAAATCCAGCGATTTTTCGCTGGATTTTTTTACTTTTAGACTATCTTTTATTCTACAGTCATTTTGTAATAATCTATACTTTCCCCTTCAATTGCCTCTTCTTCTATCAAATATTCTATTTCATTTCCGTCTTCATCATATTTTGGTAATCCCGTAAATATATGTGTCCAATTTTCTTCTTCTCCTATTGTGCATTCTTGTACTATTTGATCCTTTTGTTTTGAATCTTTTATTATTACTTTTATTTTACTTGGTTTTTCATACGCATTATTTCCGTGATCCCATGTTTTAGTAACTTTTATATTCTTTGTATAGTCTGTTTGTGTTTCAAATGTATTTGATTCTGTTTCATATGATGTGTGCTCCTTATTATCTAATTCTATTTTTCCTCTTACTGTATTTGTAACTTTTTCTAATTTTGTATTTACGTTCTTAAATACTAAGGTTATATTTTTATTTACAACAACTTCCCTTGGATTTAATACTTGCAAGTCTTCTATATTTTCAATCCATGTTATTGTTTTAGCATCACTATCATATTGACCTCCTTGTAAATAAGTCTTTAGCCAATCTTCATTTTCTTCTTGTTGCGTATTTTGCTTATCATACATTTCTTTCATTTTTTCTTCGTCTAATTCGTATGGCAATTCATCTACTATTGTAACTTTCGCATTGCCATCATAATTTTCTACCTGTGCTGTATAAGTTATTTGATAATTTATTTCTTGTGCTTTGTCTGTTATCTTTTCTGTTCCTTGCTTTTCTACTGCACTTTCTACTTTAGGTTTTATTACTTCAACAACTACTTCTGGGGTTTGGACATCATCTACTAATGCTGTATTTTTTATTTCCTTTTTATATGTGTCGGCATCAAGTATTCCTTCATTTACTGTTACTTCAAAACTTACTGTCACAGAACTTGGTGTGTCTTTTGTTTCATCTGTTCCTTCTACTCTTATAGTTATTCCTTCTTCTAAATCATCTTGTGTTTTTAAGGTTAAGTCCTCATCATTGTAAGTAGTTTGTCCATCTATTTTTATAGATTTATCTACAAATGTAGTTTCTTCTGGTATTGTATCTTTAACTTTTACTTCTTTTGCTGCTCTTCCTTCATTTACTACTACTATTTCGTATCTTATTTTTTCTCCCTCTAAAGCATAGTTTGCTCCCTTTTCTGTTATTGCATATTTTGTAGCATTTATTTTTTCTTTTAAATATTTTTGTATTACTTCATTTGAGCCCTCTTCTTTAGATTGTGGATCATCTGGAGATTTGTTTATTTTTGCTTCATTCCTTATATATGTACCATTTTCTGCATCTTTTACTATGACTTCAAAAGTTATATTTTTGCTTGTTTTTGGTTCCACATTAATTACAATACCTTGATTTAATTGTTCTTCTGTATTTTGCATTACTCCTTCTGTTGCTTCTTCTATTGGTGTTTCCCCAATTTTTATACTTCCTCCTACAAATTCTGTGCCTGTTGGTACAGTGTCTTTCACAACAACTTCCTGTGCCACTTCTCCTTCATTTTTTACAGTTAAAGTATATGTTATTCTTTCTCCTGTAGTTACATAGTCTAGTTCGTTTTCTGTTACGGCTGTTTTGTTTATACTTATTACTGGTCCTATATATGTATTTGTAATTGTTCTATTTTCATTGTCTATTTGTTTTTTATAGAAATCTAATTCGCCTTCTTCTGCTGGTTGCTCATCTATTGTATATTCTATTTCATTTCCTTCTTCATCATATTTGTCTAAATCTTCAAATACATATTCCCATATTGAACTGCTCCAAGCCACTTGATTATCTATTGTTGCAATTTCATCTTTTACAATATTTTCTTTATTTTTTACTTGTAACCTTACTTTAGTTGGTATTGTATATTCATTATTTCCATGATTCCAATACTTTGTTACAACTATACTTGTTTTAAAATCTATTTCTGTTTCCTCTACAACTTCTGGTATTTCTACTTCTTGTTCACTTGCTCCTAATGTAAGTGTTCCACTTACTTTATTTTCAAGTGACTTTTTACTATGGTCTATATTTACAAATGCTAATTCTATTTCTATTGTTTCTTCTATTACTTTACTCATGTCACCATATACATCTATATTTTGTATTGTTATTTCCCATGTAATTGTTCTATCAACAGGATTATATGTACCACCCATTAAATTAGATTTTGATTGATCTATTTCGTATGGTAATTTATCTATTATTTTTATCTTTGCATCTCCTGTGTATTCTCTTATTTCTGCATTATATCTTATTGTATATGCAAATTTTTCATTTTCATTTGTAACCTTTTCTGGTCCTTCTTTGGTTAAGCTATTATTTACTATTTCTGCTTGTTTTAATCTATAATAATATGTTACTTCTGTCGTATCTTTTGACATTTTTCCTGTTGCATTGTATGGCATTTTGTCTGTTGCTACTTCATAGTTTTCTATATCTTCTTTTGCTACTGTTTCATAGTCTTCCTCTACTTTTCCGTTTATTACATCGTCTAATGCAACTGGTTGAGCTGGTATTTCATCTACATTTGTTCCGTCTTTATAGTGATGTACTATTACTTGTGCATCTCTTAACCTGTAATAATATATTACTTCCATTCCATCTTTTGTAATCATTCCACTTTCATTTTTTGGTAAATTATCTTCTGCTAATTCATAATCACCTGTGTCTTCTCTTGCATGTGCTTGATATTGTGTTCCTATTTGACCTTCTATTATATCATATGGATTTTCTGGGTCTATTGGATTCTTTGTATATTCTACATAATGATATACTAGTACTTTGGCTGGAATTTTTTCAAATTCTACTACTACTTCTTTGTTATCCTGTACATCTGTAAATTGATTAAGCGTAATTGTTCCATCTTCATTTATTGTGTATTCACTTTCTGGTAATTCACTTTCATTTACTTTTATTGATTTTACTCTGTATTTTTTATCTGGTGTTATTATTATAGGTTTTGTAGAATTTCCTTTATACTCTACTGTTTCATATGGTGTTTCTCCTTCTCCTAATATTACTCCTCCTGCTACTTGTTCTTCTTCTTCACCAATTATTTCTGTATGTAACTCTACTCTTGTTGTTATTTCATATCTTTTTAGCCTATACTCATACGTTACTTCTAC
>CANQTX010000040.1 GCA_947626885.1 uncultured Clostridia bacterium
CCAGCTGTTGGAACATATGCCGGAACAGAAGGAATGGCAAAAAGAGTAGAAGGAATCCAAATCGCTTTGGTACCTCATAATTACAGTGAATGGAGAATTCTTAAAGAAGCAACATGTACAGAAGCTGGTGAAAGGACAAGAACATGTACAGCTTGTGGTACTGTGGAAACAGAAACAATTGAAGCTTTAGGTCACGTTACACATTATGAAGATGCTGTATTTGAAGATGTTGATGGAACATCTCATAAAGTAATATGCGAAGTATGTGGGAAAGAAGTAATAGAAGAACATGCTTTTGAAACAGTAGAAAATGATATTAACTTTCCAGCTGCTACATGTGAAACAGACGGATATAATGTTGAAAAATGTGCTGATTGTGGTTACACAAAAGTAGAAGCAGTAGCTGCATTTGGACATGATTTTACAAAATGGACTTCTGATAAAGTTAAAGATGAAGAAGGAAATGAAACAGATACACTTGCAGACACGCATTCAAGAACATGTAATAATTGTGGAAAGGTAGAAACAGAAAAACATCACAAAGAATATCATACTCAATTAGATGCAACTTGTACTAAACCGGGTGTAAAAGATGGATATGTTTGCTCAGACTGTGATTATACCTCAGGAGGAGAAACAATCCCAGTTATTCCACATACATTTAAAGAAATATCTAATACAGCTACTTGTACAGAACCTGGTGTAAAGGTTGAACAATGTACTGTTTGTGAATTTAAAGTTGAATCAGCTGTTGCAGCTTTAGGTCATGAAAAAGGTGAAGAAGGGTATAAAACAAATAATGATGGAACACACAAATTTACATGTAGTAGAGAAGACTGTGGAAAAGAAATAGTAGAACCATGTGAATTTGGAAGTTGGATAAAAGACGAAGAAAATGGATATAAAAGAACATGTACAAAATGTAGTTATGTAGAAACAGCTAAAAACAATTTTCAAGCACTTCTTGATGAAGGAAATAAAGATTCACAAATAGAATTGGAAAATTTCACAATTAATAAAGAGACAACAATTAATGAAGATAATGTATTAACTGAAACAGCAGGAACTCTTACTGTTAATGGCACTGTAACAAATAACGGTAAAATTGTTATAGAAGAAGGTGCCAAATTAGATGGAGAGGGAACAATTAAGAATACTGGTTCAATCGTTATTAAAGGTACAGTTAATAGAGATGATTTAGTAGATACAGTTAAAAACGTAACCATTAATAATATTAATGGTGGTACTGTTACTTATGAGTTAGGTGGTCAAGGCGTTTCTAAAGCTTTAAATAATACACTTACAAATGACTTTTATAATCAAAGTAGTATGAATGAAGAAAGTGCTAAAAAGAATAAACGTTTTTATGTGACATTAGGAAGAGTTGATAAAGATTCTAAAGAAATTACCATAAACGGTGTAAAATATACTGCTGAAGAAACAAAATATATTAGTACAGGAGAAAATAAACAATTAAATCTACCAGTATTTATTGTAGATGAAAATGGATACTTAAAAGTTGCTTCTTTATATTTAATTGCAGAATCTGACAATGCTGGTAAAGCATCAGTAGTATGTGGTGCTTACACACTTAATGTATCATTAGACAGTACAGTAGGAAATGCTCTAAATTATGAAGCAATACCTCTTAACACACAAAATGATTCTATAAATGAAGTTTCAATTGTTGGAGATAGAATCATACAAAAATCTAGTGATGGTAGAAATATCCTTGGAATTAATATAAAAGATAATGACGGAAATGTTATTCAAGATGGAATTGCTTATAGAATATCTAGTAATAAAAACATGGGTATCACTAAATTAGGTGAAGAGACAATTAAAAATTCTGAAAAATGTACTTATGGTATTTATTTAAATTATAAAAATGGTACTTATGATAACAGTGATATTCAAAAAAATCCTATATCAACCGGAGTAAAATTAATTATACCTGGAACAGGATATGTTCAATTTAGTTGCGAATTACAAATGGTTGAAGGTGGTAAAAAATAATAGTCGAAACATGAAAGAATACGAAATAATTTCAATTTCGTTTTATATAAAAGAGGGTTCATATCGAATCCTCTTTTATATATGATCAGCATGAATAACAATTTATTTATGAAATTCCTATTACAAGGAATTATTTATCCATTTTAATACGTTGACTTTTCCTTTGTATCATTATAAAATAAGCGAAAAGAAGGAAAGTGTAAAAATGATGATAGTAAAATAATACAAATTTGATTAATGGAAAATAGGATAAGTAGATAAAAATATTTCTGAAAGCTAAAATTATGCAAACTAAATCTTGAGAAAATGTTATAACAAAGCAATAGATTTTTTTTAACATTTATGATATAATGTGTTAAAAATGAATAATAAGGAGATACCTATGTTTATACACAAGTTAAAAACGTATGCTTTTGTAGGTCCTTCAGGAACAGGAAAAAGTTATAGAGCACAAATGGTTGCTAATGAAAGAGGAATTGAGTATATTATAGATGATGGTCTTTTAATTAGTGGAAATGAAGTTTTGGCAGGAATTTCTGCTAAAAAAGCGCCTACAAAAGTAGAAACAGTTAGAAATGCATTATTCCAAAATGAAGAGCGAAAAAAAGAAATTCAAAAAGTTATAAAAAAAAATAAACCAGAAAGTATTCTTATTTTAGGCACTTCTGATGATATGGTAAAAAAAATTGCAAACAATTTGGAGATAGGTCCAATTATTGAAACAATCTACATAACAGATGTTGCAACAGAAGAAGAAATGGAGATGGCAAGAAATATTAGAGTAACGCAAGGAAAACACGTTATTCCTGTACCAACATTTGCAATAAAAAAAGATTTTTCAGGATATTTATTAGATCCATTGCAAATTTTTAAATCTAAAGGAAAAGGAAAGGCACCATATATATCTGAGAAATCGATTATTAGACCAACTTTTAGTTATATGGGAAATTTTAAAATTTCAGATACAGTTTTTAAACAAATAATGGATTGTGTAGTAGATAAAACTAAAGGTGTTAATAAAATTTCTAGAGCTATCGTAAAAAAACATGAAGGTTTTGATGATGGTATATATATATATATAGAAGTTATTATAGAATATGGTTATCCTATCAATGAAACAATGCAAAGTTTAAGACATAAAATTATTAAAGAAGTCGAAAATTTAACAGCTATGAATGTTTTAAATATGGAAATTGTGGTTAAAGGGGTAAATGTAATAAAAGAAAGGGAATAGAGAAAAATGGCTTTTATAGTTGCAATAGATGGACCAGCGGGAAGTGGAAAGGGAACAATAACGAAAATTGTTGGTCAAAAAATGCATTTGGTAAATATTGATACAGGTGCTATGTATCGATGTGTTGCTTTAGCTTGTTTAAATAAAGAAATAGAATATTCTAATATAAAAGAAATCCAAAAAGTCTTAGAAAACATACAAATTGAATTTAAAAATGTCAGTGGAAATCAGAAAGTTTTTTTAAATGGAGAAGATGTTACCAATGCTATTAGAACGCATGAAGTGGATAATGTTGTAGCAAAATTTGCAGCAATAAAAATTGTAAGAGATAAAGTAACACCACTTCAACAAAAAATGGGCGAAGAAGCGAATATTATTATGGAAGGTAGAGATATTGGAACAGTGGTATTTCCTAATGCGGATGTTAAAATTTTTTTAGATTGTTCTTTAGAAGAAAGGGCAAGAAGAAGATACAAGCAAAATTTAGAAAAAGGTATGCATATATCTTATGAGGAAGTTTTAGAAAATATTCAAAAAAGACACAAATTGGAAACAGAGAGAGAAGTAGCACCATTTATACAAGCAGAAGATGCTATTTATATTGATACTACACACTTAAGTATTGAGGAAGTTGTAGAAAAAATTGTTAATATTATAAAAGAAAGAAATTCATATAAAATAAAAAAGTAAAACTGCATAAGAACGAGGAAAAGAGAAATGAAAAAAATTTTAAAAACAATTACTAAGTCTTTTATTAAGGGAGTGGTTTTTGTATATTGTAAAATTGTATATCGTTTTAAAGTAATAGGAAAAGAAAATATTCCTAAAGAAGGGGCATTAATTTTTTGTGGAAATCATAGAACATATTTTGACCCAGTGTTGATTATTATGACAGCAGGCAGAGATATGCGATTTATTGCAAAAGAAGAATTAACGAAAAATCCATTATTTTATACTTTAGGATTACTATATGATGTAATTTTTGTAAAAAGAAATGAAAAAGATATTACTGCTATTAAAGAATCCATGAAAACCTTAAAAGCAAAAGGATGTATAGGAATTTTTCCAGAAGGTACTAGAAATGGAATGGAGAAAAATGATGGTAGAGTAAAAAATGGTGCTGCTTATTTAGCTTTAAAAACAGGGGCGCAAATTATTCCGATTGGAATTCAAGGACTAGCAAAACCATTTACTAAAAATACCATTATTTATGGAAAACCATTAGATATGAATCAATATTCTCATGTAAAAAAAATAGATGAAGAAATAGAAAATAAAATAAGTAATCTTTTAAAAGATGAAATTTTAAAGTTAGCAAACTAAGATGAAATATTCTTAACATACATTTCTAAAAAAGTTTGGATAATTATAAGAATTAAAAACATTTATTGGAGAATTTAGAAAAGTTATTTTTTCCAAGAAATGTTTTTTTAGCAAATATAATTTCAATATTTCATAAAGTACATAGCTTTACGATTTTACTAAATTGATTATATTTATAATTTCCAACAAAGTCAAGATTTTAGGAAAATTTCTATTAATTCAAAAAATTTAAAAATAATAGAATAAAAAACCAGTATAGATGCTTGCTTATTTTATCTACTTTTTTCGTAAAGCTATGTACTTCACGAAAAAGGTAGATAAAAAATAGGAGGAAAAAGATGAAAAAAGATGCAAAAGAAAAAGGTATCACACTGGTAGCATTAGTAGTAACGATTATTGTTTTGCTAATTTTAGCAGGTGTGAGCATCAGTTTAGTATTAGGAGATAATGGAATTATCACAAGAGCACAAGATGCTGTAACGAAATATAAAGAAGCGGAAGCGGAGGAACAATGGCAAATGGATAACTTCATGGCAAATTATGAAGGTGGAGATGCTTATGCAAGAGCACTGCA
>CANQTX010000041.1 GCA_947626885.1 uncultured Clostridia bacterium
TAACAATATCATTTCTGGTACTCTCTTTCAATATTTTATTTTCAATTTACTTGTGACATATCTATTTTAAACCTATAAATTTAATTTATAATTGGTAATATTTTCAAAAACTTGTTTTTTACTTATATTTTCTTAAGGAATACTATATATTTATAAAACATTTCTACTATGTTTTATATTTTTTTCTCTTATATAAGATAAAACATATAAATATAATACCTACCATCACTATCCATTTTTTTATTTTTGAATCAAAAATCGAATTCTTTTCATTTTGCAAATACACAGCCTGATCATTTCCTTTTTCACCATCTATTCCTGTTTTTTCTATTTTATAAATTTCCTTCAATTTTTCCGCATTTTGCTTCTTTTGTTCCTGGAAGGTATTTTCTTCTATTACATTTCTTCTATAACTATCTATTTCATAAATTTTTTTTGATACTTGATCTTCTCCTGTTAAAATGATATAAATTTTATTTTTTCCCTCTTGCAAATTTTCATTTCCTACTATCTGTACTGCTGTTTTTTCGCTTTCCGGTACAGCCAAAATATTTACCTGAGTTATTTCATGAGGTATTTCTATATCATAATGTGTTACACTTGCATCAAAAGGAGGATATAATAATATATCTTCAATTACTAGATTTTCTAAATCAATATTAGTTGTTTCTATAACTTCTGATGTTATATCATGAACATCATCAGTAATACTAAAAGATTCTTCTTTCTCCGTTTTTCCTTTTATGGAAACAGATAACGGTTCAAAATTTGTTTCCAATTCTTTTCCTTCATTATCATAAAATTGTCCTTCCATCTGAAATATATTGCTTCCTTCTTCTATTGCTTCAAATTCAAAGCTTCCTATATTCCCTTCTTTTGCTCCTTTTCCACCTGCTATATCATACCAAACATATATAATGCAATTTCCTATAACATTGGTATTTTCAGGTCCGGATATATATTGCCATTTTGTATTATCAAAATAAATATACACTGCAAAAGCTGCTGTTTTCTCTTTTTCAATATGCAACTTTACTTCTATTACTTCTCCTGGTTTTATGGTATCTTTATTACTTGTTAAATAAACTTTCACCGCTTCCTTTGCATAATTGATATTTGTCAAAAAAGTTATTAAAAATAATAGGATTATCACACTACTTAATGCAGTGACCCATCTTTTTATATACATGCGTTTTTCTCCTTAATATTTTATATATTTTGTGTAATCCATTGTAAACCGAATATATGCCTTTGAATTAATAATAAGTCAATAGATGTTGGTTCTTCTCCTTTTTTGTGAATACTACTTGCTTTCCTAAATATAGAATCCATCTCTTCTATTTGCAAAATATGTCTTTGTAATACTAATAAATCTACGCTCGTAATCTTTCCATCTCCATTAGTATCTCCATACAATATAATTTGATATTCCTTTAAAGTTTTTCCCTCTTCCTTAACACGTACTTTACAACCAGTACCCACCAATTCTGTATCTGATAAAACTTCATTTTTATTATTGACGATTTCGATTTCTAAGTCAGTAATAATTTTTCTCTTCAAATTCTCTGCAGTAGGATCGGTATAATCTATGCCTGTTATTTCTAAATGATTTACTGTAAGAGGACTCTCAAAATAAATTTCTGTATCTTCTATTTTTCTCACTACCTCTAATGCACATTTGGCTTGTATATTCGTATTTTCTTTAGAAACACCTATTATATCTGTCTTTCCCTCTTGCTTAGCAATAATTACACCATCTTGATTAATTGTTGCTACCTCTGGATACGTGCTATGATATAAAATTGTTTTTTCATCTGCATCATCTGGTTGTATTGTTCCATTCATTTGTATGCTTTCTCCTACTGACATAATAACCTCATTTCTATCTAATACAATATCTGTTACGCTACTGTGAACCTTGAGTTTGATTTCTGTTTGTACATGATTTTCTTCTGCCTTAACTGTTATCATTGTTTCTCCGGAATGAAGTGCATAAATATGACCATTATTATCAATGGTTGCCACTTTAGGATTACTAGAAAAATACAATACCTTATGATTACTTGCCTCTTGTGGTAAAATTGTTATTGGTAATTGCATACTTTCTCCTTTTTCTAAAACTTGATTTTCCAAATTTATATCAATTTTTTCTATTTGTACGAATGGAATTTCTGTTACATAAGCTTGATATATATATCCTATAATCCCATTTTCTAATATGACTTTGTCCCATCTACCACCTGACTGTTTTCCTTTTTTTATTCTTGTCATAACATCTGCTTTCGACACAGTTGTAATTACTTCACAAGAAGTACTTGGTCCATTTCTTATATAAACATGTGTTGCATTACAATAAACTTTTGTATTATCATCAGAAAAATCACTTGATAAAATATCGGGACTCTCTGTTGGAAAGTTTGGCATATTATCATAAACTGGTATAATAAATGATATTGGTATATCTAATAAATTCATCTTTTGATATCCATAATAAATAGATTTCGACTCACTATAAGGCGCTAGTACATTTGTCATATATTGATGCCAATATAAACTATTTTTTCCTGCATCATTAACATCAAATTTTTGTAAATATATTGTATTTTGTCCTACGTTAATATAACTTTCTCCCAGAAAAATGGCACCACCGGTAATAGCTTTTTCTTTGTTATTCCACGGTATCCAATATTTATTTTGAATCTCAATGCTAGCACCTTTGCCATCTTTGGCATATTGTAGACCATTTTTTATAGCACCCATTGGTTCAGATGAACTGGTTGCACCAATATTATAGAAATTATATAACCCTTCATATCCTTTTATATTTCCACTAATGGAACCATGTGATAAAAAAGGCCCTACTTCCTGTTTGATACGAGATGCTAAGTGATAGGGACTAACATGGGAAATTTCCCCAGCTTTTAGAATTAAATCTGCATATTGTTCCTTCATTTGGATCATATTTCCAATACTATCCAAATAAGATACCTGCTTTTGATAAAATTCTGTTCCATACAAAATTTTCTCAATTCCTTCTATATGATTCGTACTAGCATCATAAGAAAGTGCTTCAAATTGAAAGATTCGAACTTCATTTAAAAAATTTCTTGGATCCATGCAATATTCTACAGCTTGTTGAGAACTATCTACCCATCCATTATCTACTTCTATATTATATTGACCTACTTGCGTATTTTTCCAATTATCAGAATAATTTTTAGGCACTAAATTTTTTCCAAAAACATTTTCTTCTTTTATTACTGTATTCCAATCTAAATTGGTATATAATGCAGTAAATGTCCAATTGGGATATTTTTTTGCAATTTCACGCAAATATGGTTGATAACTTTTAGGAAATGCCTCTATTCCTTTTAATACATTAGATGCATGACTTTGAAAATAAAAACACAAACTTAGTAATATACATAAAAATATTAAACTTATAAAAATAAAATCATTTTTAAAGGCTATTTTCCTCATATTCTCCTCACACTTTTTAGCATTTTTGTTTTCGTAAATAATTTTATGTATATAAAGAGACACATAAAAGAATGACTGTTCTTTGTATCTCTGTGTCTCTTTACGATTACATTATCTTTCCTTTTTGTAATAGGCATAAACACTTATCGTGGCTAGTATAATTATTACTACAGGCATATAAATTTCATTACCAGTATATAATAACTTTTGCTTAGCATGCTCTGTTTCATTTGTTACGATATTATTATCTGAATCAGGTACATAATCCTCCAATGCTACATTATTTACATTAGGTTCTATTGGCATTTGACTATCACTATTTTCACTATTATTTGGCCTTGTTTGGTCTTCTGGAATTGTTGGTATTATTGTTTGAGTCTCTGATATTGTAAAATGAAAAGAATTTTCCGCAATAGTGGCATCTGCATTATCTCTATCAATTAATTTTAATGTAACTGTATATTCCCCTGCATCACTAAATATTGCATTTATATTCAATGATTGTAAGGCATCTTTTCCTCCTATTGCAAATCCCTGTGCATCACCCCAACCACTTTGAATAATATCATGCTTTAATTGTTCTTGATCTTGTCCTATTAATTGCACAGTCGCACCTAGTGGTGTCGTCGTTTCCGCTATAAGTCTAGCATGATCATAATAGCGTCCCATAGTTGAACCATAAGATAGTACCATTTCTTTTTGCTCATTTTTTACAATATCACCTGTATAATGTAATGCAATTGTATAAGGTACATATTCTGGTTCTACTGTTATATTTTTAATAATAGGAATTGTAATATTTTCATAGGTTATTTGCGCATCTTTGCTAGCCATTCCCTCCGCTGTTAAAGTAAATTCTGTTGGATTAGATGTTGTAATATTATCTTTTGCTTTAAACGTAACTTGCATTGTCGTTCTTGGTGTTATTGCATCATAAAAAACCACTCTTACCTTATCAGATGTATTATTGGGCGTTCCTCCTTCTGCTGAAACATATTCAAATATAGCATCATCATAGGCAATATCAATTGTATATGACCCTAATTCTTGTCCAAAATCTACAGTAACAGTCACTTGTTCACCAGGTCTTACTATTGTTTTATCCACATTAACATGAATAGTATCTAATTGAACATCGGCAAAACTTTTTACGGAAATAGCAAGTATAACAACAACAAATAAAGTTATTCCTATTTTTAAATATTTTTTCACGATTAAAATCCTCCTTTTTTGAAATATATTTGTATCTTGTGAAATTTTTTTCTTGTTTATTTGGTAATAATTACAACATAATTTGTTTTTTCGAAATTTTAGCCCGAAAAAAAAATAATAGAAAATTTTTCTATTATTTTTTTAACTTTTTTATTATAAATTTAGGATAATTTTGGAAAAAAAATCAACCAGTTTAACTGATTGATTTTTATCTCTTCTGTTCTATATGGTTCAAACAGAAACTTCGCTGGCTCCTCGTGTCTGGCTCGAACAGACGACCCTGCGGTTAACAGCCGCATGCTCTACCGACTGAGCTAACGAGGAATATAAAACCTGGCGACTTCCTATTTTCCCAGTAGGGTAACCCACAAGTATCTTCGGCACTAGAGAGCTTGACTTC
>CANQTX010000042.1 GCA_947626885.1 uncultured Clostridia bacterium
AGGACAAGAAACTACACAAAGCGAATTTGTAGAATTTGATGCATTCTTTTTAAGAGATTTAAATGGAGATAACCGTGCTGAAGGAGTAAGAGGAACATGTACAGAAATAGGAAAAGAAGATACTTTGTACATGCAACTTAAAGTACTTAGGGAAGGTTATTTAGAGGATGCAAAAATAACAATAAATGGCGATAAAAATTATTATTTGCAAACTGCAATAGTAGAAGATAATGAAGTGAAACAAAACTATATAGAAGATGACACAAAAGAAATAGCATTCAAAACTATAAACAGTGGATCTCAAAAATTATTAACAGCATCAGTAAGAAGTGGAAAATATCAATTGGGAAGCTCTATAACACAAGCTATAGGGTACGATACAAAAAATTATAGTAAAGAAAATTATATAACTTTTACAGGTACACATGTGCAACCGATTGAAGGCGGAGAAGCAAAAAGAACCCAAATAGAAAAAGTAATAAAATTTAATGTAGATTGGTATGGAACTGTAGAAGCACGTATGGAGAATACTAGGCAAACTAAAGATTTACAAACTACTATCGACGAAGCAAATCAAGAATTAAATTTAGAATTTACAGTAAATATGGTAGAAACAAAAGGACAATTAAACTTAAAAAAATCTTTTTTAAAAGGAGTATTGCCAGAGTTAAGTGGATATGCACCAACAAAAGTAGAAATAAATGGTAAAAACATACAAAATAATTATAATAGCGAAACAAGATATTTTACGATACAAAGAGAATCTATACTAGATGAAAATGAAGTAATAAATACAGTGGTAAATGATTCATCAAATTTGATAGGAAGATATAATGAATATAAAATAAAAGTAACATATCCATTAGATGCATATAAAGCAATTGGGGCTGATACAGTAGAATTAAGAATACCAGTAGAAGGATATTTTGAAGGATATAACAATAAAAATGAGCAATTTAAAAATCCTTATATATCAAATAAAGCAAATAGTACAATAATAGTAACATATAAAAATCCTAAAGGAACAGTTGCAATATTTGACGTACTTGTAGGAAAATATACAAATAGCCAAGGTAGGAATGTAATATCAAAGCAAAAACCTTTAAGAATATATAATGGAGTTTCTGAATGGGAAACAGATGATAATTATATAGTAACATGGATTGGACGCACAGGAACAGATGGAAATTTTTCTGGAATGACAATGAAAGAAACAGAAAATGATCAACCTCAAGTATCAGATAAATTTATAACAACCAAAAGTGCAGAACAAAGTATGGAAGAAATAACTTCAAACATAGCAATATATTTTTCTGGTTCAGAATCTACATTAGGTAGTGAAGGTTGGATAAAGGTTTATGATGACGAAACTGATCAATTACTACAAACATTTACAAAAGATAACTGGAATATTTATGATGAGAAAAATCCATATTGGTACGAATACCCTATAAAGCATATTAGAATAGAAACAAGTGCTACAAACGAAAATTCATCTCTAATTGTAAAAAATATAAAACAATTAAATGATGACATTATAATAGGAAATTATACAAGAGAAGAATTTGATGAATTACAATATATAGAATCAACACTAACAGGATATTTTGGAGATGAAAAAACAAATACGGATGTAGAAAAAGCAATTTATGAAGCTCCAGTTTCAGTAAGCGGTATATATATAGATAGACAATATTTATCAACACAGATAACAGAAAAAAATGTAGAAATAAATATAGTTACAAGAAAATATGATGACACTGAAGTCGGATGGATAAACGGTTCATTTTTAATAGAATTTCCAAAAAGTGTGATAGATATAAATATAAATGATGTATTAATAAGTGATGACCAAGTAAAAATATTAAGTTATGAGCAATATGATGAAGACGGGAAAAAATTTATAAAAATAAACACAGAAAACGAAGAAGAAGCAATTTATAAGATAGTAGTAGATTGCGATATAACAGTGGACCCAACAATTTTAACACAAACGATGGAAGTTAAATTATATGCATCAAACGAACATAGCCAATATTATTATGAAACAACTCCAGATATATATGATGTAAATAGTAATTCAAATAAAACAGAAAATGTAAGTATACAAACATGTAATGTAGAATTAATGTCACCAAGTTCATTACTTACAAGCCAAATTGCTCAAAAATATGATTTACAAGAAAGTAAAGCTATTGCTCCGCAAGTAGCAATAATAGCAAAAAATCAAAAAACAGCAGAAGTAGTAATGGATGTAACAAATAATTATACAGATACTATAAAAGAAATAAAGTTAATAGGAAAAATACCATTTACAGGTAATACATATGTAATAAATAAAGGCAATTTAAATTCACAATTTAATACAACAATGTCAGATAAAGGTATAATATTACCATCAACATTACAAGGAAGGGTAAAGGTATACTATTCAACTGTAGAGGATCCAAACACAGAGGATATAAACAATGACTCTAATCAATGGGATGATTCTCCAGAAAGCTTTGAGAATATAAAAAGCTTTTTAATAGATTTTGAAGATACAACATTAGGAGTAGGAGAAAAATATCAAATAAGTTATGAAATAAAAATACCAGATAACTTACAATATAACCAAGTAAGTTATAGTCATCATGCAGTATACTTTAGTTTACAAACAAAAAGTGGATTATTTGAAACAAGTGTAGAGCCTAATAAATTAGGATTTATGATAGGAAAACAATATAATTTAAAACTAACTAAATATCATAAAGGACAGGATAAGTTAGTTCAAGGAGCTATATATAGTGTGCAAGAAGAAGGAGGAAAAACAAGAACAAAAGTAACAGACGAAGCAGGAAATTTAACAATAGAAAATTTATTTTTAGAAAAAAATTATATAATAAAAGAAGTAAAAACGCCTTATGAGTATGAATTAAATGAAGAAGAAATAAAATTTACAACAACAGAAGAAGATAACAAAATAAAAATTCAA
>CANQTX010000043.1 GCA_947626885.1 uncultured Clostridia bacterium
TATTACAAACTCTGTAATATTCTGTGGATAACTATTCTTTATTTTTTTATGGCTGACTAGTAACGCTTTATACATTTTTATGAATAAAATTTTATTAAATATCTTGCATTATATTAAAATTTGTGATAATATATATAGGTGTATAAAGATTAAAATCGGGGTGTAGCGCAGTTGGTAGCGCGCGTGGTTTGGGACCATGAGGTCGCAGGTTCGATCCCTGTCACCCCGACCATAAGAGTGATATTTGTAAAAGTACTCTAAATGTACTGAATACGGTATCTACAAAGACTGAAAAGGTATTATTTCAAGGTTTTGAGATAATGTCTTTTATATATCCCTTTAAGGGTAAAGATAGATGGCACAGTAGTCCTAAACTACTGTGCCATCTTTGGTCCGAATTTTCGGTCTCCTTCTATTAGGAGTTATTAGTCATTAACCACCAAAGAACCATGTGTTACAGAAAATCCCCAACGGTAGAATAATTCCGCAAGGTCATCATATGAATAATCAATATGACCCTTGATTGCCATAAGAATCATCATTACACCACTGTTGTTTACCAACTCATGCTCTTCGTCTTTTAGGCATACATTAGCTGTTTTGTGGGAAGGCCGTAACCACACTTCCCATTGCCCATCATGTCCATGCATCTTGATGGAAGTCCAAGGTGATACGTACAAATATTGTATTTCATCAATACCTTCTATCGTACGTTTTTCTACCATAGGTTCCACCAGTCGAGCAAAATTTACTCCTCCAGATGTTCGAGTAATAAAATCCTCTGAAAGCTTGGTTGTTTTAATCATAAATACCTCCTAATGTTTAAAAATGTATTGGTTCACAATATAATTGTATCATATTTACATAATTTTGGCAAGTCTAGTAAAAACAAATTACATAATAAAGTACAAATTACAGTTGAATTATTGCACCAAATGTGCTAAAATGACTAGAAGAAAGGAACTAATAAGATGAAAAGATATACGCAAAATGAAATAAATGAATTGGCGGACATACTAAAAAAAGATGGTGTAATAAGTGTTCCTACTGACACAGTATATGGAATATGTGCACGTATGAATTCAATAAAGGCACATAACAATTTAATCGCCGCTAAAAATCGCCCTACTAATAAATCATTTCCAATTATGTGTGCAGATGAAGACCAAATAAAAAGTATAGCAATAGTAGATAAAAAAATAGAAAAATTAATTCATAACTTTATGCCAGGTCCCATTACATTAATCTTAATAAAAAGACCAGAATTACCCAAATATATTAATAATGGTAGTTTAACAATTGCAGTAAGAATGGCATCTTCAAAAACAATTGAAGAATTAATACGAAAAACTGGTAGTCCACTTTTTATGACAAGTGCTAATCAAAGTGGCAGTCCTGTTTGTACAAATTTAGATGAAATAGAAGAGGCTTGTCCTACTTTAGATGGAATGTTGGAAGGCAATGTTTCATTTGGTAAGGGAAGTACCATTGTAGATTGTGTATCAGAACCCATAAAAATTCTAAGAGAAGGTCCTATTTCATTAGAACAAATTATAAAAGCAATAAAAAATTGAAGAATATTCTTCACAACCTTGTAAAAAACCTCCTTATAATATTTCTCATTATAAGGAGGTTTTTCATTATAATTAATCATTTAATTTTTTATCTAACTCTTCTAGCACATTCTCTGTCTTGTTTAGGCTTTTATCTTCTTCATTTCCTTTAAGATTCTCTATTACTTCTTCTTTAGAATCTTTATTTGTTTTTGTTTCTTCTTGTTCATTTTCCATTGTTGTTTCTTTATTATCTGATATTAAATTTCCTTCAGTTTTTTTAACTTGTTCTGTTTCTTCAACATTTTTTTGTGCCTCTTGAGCTCCCTGTTTTAACATAGTTCCTACTGGATGAACTTTTATTGATGAAGGAACTACCCCTTGTGTTATCTTTTCTATTGTTACATTTCCTGCTTTATCATATGCCTCTATTGTATACACTCCATCTCCATGAGATGAAAAATCAAATTTTACTTCAGGATCCTTTAGCCAAGCAAAAGTATCAATATGGTCATTAACTGTTCCTTTTAATATACGTCCTAAATATTTATCTAGATTTGTATCCATTATAGTTCCTGATGCTTTGTTTTCATCAAAGTTAATTACAGGTTTTATAGTATCTAAAATTATTGATTTTACATCTCCAGTTATATTATCGTTAGTTAATTCTAATCCTAGATTTTCTGAATCGTCTTTATATTCATCTACTGATATTTCAATTTCACCTTGTTTCATGTCAGCTTTCATTTCAACTTCACCAACATATTTTCCTTCAATAATTGATACATCTGCAAGAATGTTATTTACTTTTATTATTGGATTACTAACTAATTCTTCATTAAATGCTACACTAACTTTTATAACATCTCCTGCTTTTGCATATCCAGTTGTTTGGTTTTTATTTTCAATTTCTAAACTAGTACAAACTGGTGCAGTTACATCAATTGTCCATTCTTTTGTTGCAACATTTCCAGCAACATCTGTTGCTGTTACTTTTACTGTGAATTTATTATCTGTAATCCATGATAAACTGAAACTTGTTTGCCATGCATTTCCCCAATATCCATCATTATTTGAAGTTCCTGACAAATCAGAATCTAGTTTTTCCCAATTAGTTGTAAATTTATTTGCATCTCTAATTACAACATCTACTTGATTCTCTACATTAATTTCAGGTTTTGTTGTATCTAATATAATTTCTCTTACAACTCCATAACTAATGTCAGTATTTGTTAATTCTTTTCCTTCATTTCCTACTATATCTTTATAACCATTTACTGTAAATTTAATTACTCCTTCTGGCA
>CANQTX010000044.1 GCA_947626885.1 uncultured Clostridia bacterium
AAATTCAAAGCAACAAGAGCCAACAACTCAATAATAAACAAGAAGAAATAACATCTAAGCCTGTTGTAGAAAAATGTACTACTAATAATAATCATGGAATGAGTGTTGGAAATTCAAATAAGTGGTTTAATTCAAAAGCAGAAGCGGTTGCAGTATATGAAAGCAAAATAAAAGAATGGGGTAGTAAGTGGGAAAAATTTGAGATAGATGATGCAACATACGAAAAAAATTGTCCATACGGATATGAAGTATGGAGTTGTCCATATTGTAGTAAATGGACTATAAATTATTATTATAACTAAAAAGAAAAATAAAAAATTAAATTTTAGGACAAGTAATAAAAGCTTGTTCTTTTTTTATATTAAAAGGAGGAAATTTAAGTGTTAAAAATAAAACAAACAAAGAAAGTTAAAAAGATATTAGCAGTATTACTGTTAATTCTAACTATATTTAGTACAGCACAACCTATTTTTGCAGCATCTGGTACTGGACAATGGGCTGGAGGACAATATGGTTCAAAAATATTTACAACAGATAGTAATAATAGTGGAAATGGAGTATTAATTAGAAGATTAATAAATAATAAAACAGGAGAAAAGCTAACAGTATTTTGTGCCGAGCATGGAGTACCATTTGAAACTGGTACAATATATAATGGAGAATATTATACTCCAACAGATTCAACCATTAAAAAAGCATGTAAAATTGCTTATTTTGGGTGGTACTCAAAACATGGAGATTATGTTGTTGATGGAGGAATTTTAGATGATTCATGGGCTTACCCAGTTAGATTACAATATGTTTTCACACAACAATATATTTGGGAAACATTGGGACAAAGTAATGCAACTTTTATTGATGCAAATATTCAAAGTCAATATATAGCATATAAGGCAGAGATACAACAGAGTATTGATAATATGGAGAGAAAACCAAGCTTTAGTGGAACTACAGTTACAGTACAAGCAGGAGAAACAAAGACAATTACTGATACAAATGGAGTATTAGCAGATTATAACAGTATAGATACAACAGTTGATGGAATTAGATTTGTTCATAATAAAGGAGACAATTCTATGAACATTACTGTTAATGATGATTGCTCATTAGAAAATTATAGAATATCAGATGCTACAATGAAAAGTTGGGGATTAATCAAAGATGGAACACAAGATAATGATACAACAATATACTTTTCTTTTAGAGATGGTATTCAAAATCAATTATATGCAATGCATTATAATGATCCAATATCAATGCACTTAACTTTAAATATTGAACAATTTGGAAGATTAGAATTAAGTAAATTAAATACAAATGGAGATTTAATTGATGGTGCTACTTTTAATGTTACAGGAGCAAATGGATATAATCAAGATGTAACAGTAACTAATGGAAAAATAACATTAGAAAAATTAAAAAAAGGCACTTACTATATAAAAGAAAAATCTAGTCCAGATGGTTACTTATTAAATACAGAAACTTATTCAGCAACAATAAAACCTAATGAAACAACTCAAAAAGCAATAGTAAATGAAGAACCAATAGGAGAAATAACAATTACTAAAACAGATGTAGAAACAGGAAATGAAAACAGAATTGATGGAACAAGTCATCATGGAGATGCAAGCATAAAAGGAGCAGAATATACCTTATATGCAAGTTCTGATATTTATAATAAGAAAGGTACAGTAAAATATTTTTCAAAGGATGAACAAATTGCAAAATTTACTTTCAATGAATATGGAGTAGCAAATATTAAAATTACAAATAGTTCTACACCAGCACAAATAAGTGTTAATGGAAATACATTAACTGGACTACCTATGGGTAGTTATTATTCTAAAGAAACAATAGTACCAACAGGCTATACAAAAGATACAAATACTTACACTTATACACTTTCATACAAAGACAGTAGTACAAAAGTAATTAAAACAAGTGGAATAGTAAAAAATACAGTACAAAAAGCACCATTTGAAGTTATAAAAGTAACAACAAATGATAATACAATAGCAGAAACAGTAGAAGGTGCAGAATTTACAGCAATACTAACAAAATATGTAGATTATTACGGAAGTTTTGATGAGGCAAAGAAACATCTAAATGAATTTGCAAAAGATGAGTATTCAATCTTTAAAACAGGAAGTAATGGACATGGAGTATCAAGCCTTTTAGCTTATGGAGAATATACAGTAAATGAAACTTATACACCATCTCCAGAAATAGAAACAGTAGAACAATTCTATGTAACAATAGATAGAGATAGCAAAACACCAGTAAAAGAACTTGTAGCAAATGACTTACCATTTGAAGCATATATAAAACTACAAAAACAAGATAAAAATACAGGAAAATTTGTAACTTATTCAAATGCAACATTTGAATTATATAAACTAAACGAAGATACAAATAAATGGGAAAAAGTACAATGTAAAGTTGGAAATAAATATTTTAAATCTTGGACAACAAACAATGAAGGTGTTGCAAGAACAGAAACAAAACTAGAGGCAGGAACTTATAAAGTAGATGAAGTAAAAATACCAACAGGATTTATACAATTAGATGGAGAATTAACATTCAAAGTAGATAATAGAAATGCTACTTTAAATTATGATAAAGACTTTGATGCATGGATTACAGTTACAGCAAAAAATGAACAACCAAAAGGAACTTTAAAATTAAATAAAAAAGTTACTTTAAGAGAAGATG